>JACTND010000100.1 GCA_014584305.1 Planctomycetota bacterium
ACATTTGGAGTCCTCCTGAATGTGATGTTGTCGTAAACTACAATACATAGGGAGGACTCCTACTTTTTGTCAAACTCAAACAAGCTTAGTGCCATTGAGACAAGCTGGCAGGGGGCCGGTCAAATAGGCTACTTTCTGAAATCCGGACGGTCTCCAAGCCTGCGGGATTTTGATAGATCGAAGTCAAAATTACTGGCGATCAGCGAGAAGTGTCGTAAAGTCCCGTGTTTTCGTACTCGAACACGACCATTCGAGTACGAGTACCATTTCATTGAGAACGAGCACGAGTATCGACGAAAAATCGCAACTTCAAAACTGACGCTTCGGGTTGCAAAATCTGTTATCCGCATGCCCTCCCCCGAAGTCGCCGCCAAGTTGCTGCTAGCGTCCAATGGAATTTTTTTGAACCCATCCGGGTTTCCTTCGTAGTAGGACCATCACCGCGTTGATTGGTTGTCGCTCTCCACCAAGCAACAGGTGATACAGGACCCGATGTGTGACGGACAGGAGGTCCACCGTGAATCTAAGGCATAGAGCCGCCGGTGTTTGGCGGACACAACAGACAGGCTAATCAACCCAAACGTAGCAGCCATCTTTTCACGGAACCCAGCGCAGCCCGCCAAGAGGAGATTCCTTCTGGCGGGTTGTTTGTTATTCGACAATGTACTGCCGTTCGGCAGGTCTCAACGGCTCGTGCGATTGCAACTGCGCGCGCAGAACCTCAGCGGTCGCTTCGGATGGATCGCGGCCCCGACCAGCCAAGCGGCGTTCCAGTTCTTGCGGCGCCGCTTCGCAAGCCACAATTCGAAAAGGGACACCCAACGAATCCGCCAATTCAGCAAATTGCCGCCGTTGCGCCAACTTGAGAAAGGTCGCATCCACGATCGGGCGATAACCGGCGGCGATGACGATGGCGGCCAGCTCACCCAATCGCCGATAGGTGCGCGCGGTCATTTCAGGTCCGTACATCGTTGCCAGCTCACTCCGCGGAGTCTGGTCCAATGGGTCGCGACCGGCCAGATGCTTGCGCACCACATCGGCCCGGAGGCGAAAGAGCCCTTGTCGCTCCACATGTTCCATCGCGCGCGTCGATTTGCCACTCCCCGACGGGCCACAAGTGATCCACAACTCAGGCGCCGGCCGATCGATAACTGCTTGGGCATAATCCAGATACTTTTCCCCGCCAGGTGACAATTCGGCTTTCTCGCCGCCGCGCGTCTGCACCTGCCGGATCAAATCGACTTTGGCCCGCACCATCGCGCGATAGACCAGGTAGAAGGGCAATAGGCGCAACCCGTCGTAGTCCTCCGTCCGCTCAAAGTACCGATTCCGCAGCCGATAGGCATGCGCACGGTACCCGTGTTCGCTTAATTCCATCGCCAAAAACGCCAAATCGTTGATGACGTCAATCTGGCTGAGATCATCGTTGAACTCGATGCCGTCGAATGGGACGAACCGGCCATCGAGAACAAGCAGGTTGTTGAGGTGCAGATCGCCATGGCATTGCCGCACGCGTCCAGCCGCAGATCGGTCGGCCCAGCGCGATTGATTGGCGACCAACTGCGCGCGCGTCCAGGCATTGATTCGTTCTACCCGCCTGCGCTGCTCGTCGTTCGCCAACTGGCCCAGCAAGAATTGAAAATTGTCCAACGCCGGTTGAATCGCCGCTTGCTGCGCGGCATCGGGGGACCGAACTATCGGCGCTGTTCGCGCATGCGTTTCGGCCAGGTCGTCCGCCAATTGCTCCATGTCGCGGCTGGTTACCAGGCCCTTGGCAAGTTGATGTCCCAGCAATGCCGTCTGAGGGAATTGTTTCATGCGGACTGCGTAATCGATGATGAGGCCTGCCCCGCGAATCGGTTCATCCAGGGGTTGGACCGTCAGGCCGCTCTGGTCTTGTACAATCGCCACCACATCGACATACAGATCGCCCGCCCAAATGCGGTTCCGTTCGATTTCGCGTTGACAAAAAAAGAGTCGTTGCTGGCGCGTGGAATAGTCAAGGAAATCGAACTTGACCGGCTTCTTGACTTTATAGGCCCAGTGGCCGGTCAGCACGACCCAAGAAATGTGCGTCTCCAGAAGTTGCACGTGCTCAACGGGATGGGAAAACTGCGCGTGCACCAACCGCCGTCCTAACGGTTCCTGTTCGCGTGAGGCGGTGCTATTCACGGACGACTTGCTCCGATTCGGACCCTGCCGCGCGCCGTAGTGCCTCGCCGGTCAAACGGTACACAGTCCATTCGTCCAGCGGCCGCGCTCCCATCGACTGATAAAACTCGATGGCTGGTTGATTCCAATCGAGTACCGCCCATTCGAAGCGCGGACAACCGCGCTCGACGGCGATGCGGGCCAGCGCTTGGAGCAAAGCCCGCCCCAAGCCTTTGCCGCGCAGGGCAGGGCGGACATACAGATCCTCCAAATAAAGTCCCGCTTTACCCAAAAACGTCGAGTAATTATGAAAAAAAACAGCGAACCCTGCTGGCTGATTTCGCCATTCGCAAATCAGAACTTCCGCTGCCGGTTGTTCGCCAAATAGTGTTTCACGCAAGGATGCCTCGGTCGCGACCACCTGATCGGCCAATCGTTCGTATTCCGCCAACTCGCCAATGAAATTCCGTATTAACGGAACATCGTCCGGCCGCGCCGGACGGATCACCGTTTCTCCAGCGACCTGCTGCGATTCGTTCATGGGATCTTTTCCTTCCACGAAGAGCCAATCCCGAAACTCCTGCTCTCTTCTCCCCTCGCAACGGTGAAGAGCCGGCCTTGAGTGTTTGTGGGATACGTTCTAAGCGCCCTGGGATATTCCGCAGTTGCGCAATGCTGACACGAGATACCTCGATACACGGAACTGACAAACCTTACCGATCGATCTTTCCTGGAGCGCGCACGCGACTCCCGACGCGATTCTGCAATCGATCGCCCAACTCATCGCGGAAGCGCTCCGCCTGCTGAAGCAATCGCTCTCGTTCCTCAGGAAACTGCGCCGCGACATCCACACTTTCGGCGATATCGTTGGCTAAGTCAAACAAGGCCAGCGACGATTCCGCTTGAGTATAAGCTGCCGGCAGGCCGCCGGTTCCTCCGGGGCGCCCCGACAGTGTGCGATAACTGTGCGGCAGCACCAGTTTGAATCGCCGATCCCGCACGGCCTGCAATTGGCCGTCGCCATAATAGATGGCCAGCGATTCATAAGGCGATACCGCTTCGTTGGCGCCGAACAACAGCGGCCGGATGTCATGCCCATCCAAGGGGTGGTCCGGCAGTGGAGCGCCGATCAAAGCGGCGACCGTAGGCAACACATCCATCGTCGTGGCCAACTCATGGCACACGGTGGCAGCGGGAATTCTGCCTGGCCAGGAGGCGATCATGGGGACCCGCACTCCGCCTTCGAAACTGGTTCCTTTTCCTTCGCGCAGTGGGCCAGCGTTTCCCGCATGATCGCCGTAGGAGAGCCACGGGCCGTTGTCCGATGTAAAAACAACGAGTGTCTTGTCGAGTAGCGACAAGTCGCGCAGTGCCCCCAACATCTGACCGACCGACCAATCGATCTCTTGCACGCAATCGCCGAACAGGCCGGTGCCACTTCGCCCGGCGAACCCGGCGGAGACGTGCAGTGGCACATGCACCATCGTGTGCGCTAGGTAAATCAGAAACGGTTGATTGGCATGATCGCGCAGGAACTGTACGGCTTGTTCGGTGTACTGTTGGGTTAACAACGTTTGATCGTCCGCCGTGACGGGCGAATGGACGATGTCGTTTCCGCGCAACAATGGCAGATCGGGATAGCCCTTACGCCGCGCGCGAACGTCTTCCGGCAAGCGGACCAGGTCGGGATGGAGCGGCCACATATCGTTGGAATACGGCAAGCCATAGTAAAAATCAAACCCGTGTTGCAAGGGTAGAAACTGGACGTGGTCTCCCAAATGCCACTTGCCTACGCAAGCCGTGGCGTAGCCGCGACTGCGGCACAACTCGGCTAGGGTCGTCTCCTTGTCAGAAAGTCCAATCGATGAACCCGGCCCCAGTGCGCCGTGGATGCCAACCCGAGTGGGGTAACATCCGGTCAGCAGTGCGGCCCGCGACGCGGAGCAGACGGCGGACGGCACGCAAAAATCGGTAAAGACTCGGCCGCTGCGCGCCAAGGCATCCAAGTGCGGCGTTTCGTAGTCGGGTGCGCCGAATGGACGTAGATCGCCATAGCCCAGATCGTCGATAAAGATCACCACGATGTTCGGCAAACGTTCCGCTGTCGGCTGGGCAACGACCACAGGTGGCAACTGCGACATCGTCAGGCAGATCAGCAGCCCCCATCGCTGCGCCCATCGCATCCACATGGACCAACCGCTTCGGCTCATTGGCGGTTCAACAATCGCATCGTCAGCCATTCTGCCAAGCACTCCAAGGCCTCGGGCGCAAATGTTTCTTCGATCGCAGCGTATTCGCTTGGTTCACCTGTTTGGCAGGTCTGAAACAAGTGATTGAGGTTTTCGAAGCGTCGGATGGTGACGTCGCGGTTGCCCGCTCGTTTGAGTTGTGCTTCGATCACCGGCAAATTTAAATCCGCATCGACTTGCAGGTCCTTGTCGCCAATCATGACCAATACCGGCATTTTCAATCGGGCGAGAGCCGGTGCGGGGTCGTAATCCAAGAAATACTGAAACCAAGGCGACTGGATTTGAGTCATTGCCGAGGAAATGGACTCCTTGATCCGTCGCTCGGCTTCCTCGATTTGCTGTTTGGCTTCATCCGACCGACCGAGTCGGAGCATGCTCATGGTGGCGCTCATGGCCTTGGCGTACCGGTCGCCGAAGTCCACATCTCCCGACAACCACCGACGCAACATTTCCTCTTGTTGATCCAGCACATCGTCGTTAAACCCGGCGGCTTTTGCGATTGTTCGCGATTGGTTCAGAACGATCTGCCGTCCGGGGACTCCCGGTCCCGCCAACATTACAATGGCCGCGAATTGGGGGCGCTCGGCGGCTACCATCGGAGCGATCATTCCGCCTTCGCTGTGTCCAACCAATCCGATCCTGTTGCCGTCGATCAAGTCATGGTGCGCAAGATAACGACTAATGTCGGCCACATCGTTGGCGAAATCGCGCGAAGTGGCTTCAGCGAATACGCCAGTCGATTTACCGACTCCCCGCTCGTCGTATCGAAACACGGCGATTCCTAGTTTTGTCAAATGGTCGGCAATCACCAGAAACGGTTTGTGGCCAAAGATGGTTTCGTCTCGATCCTGGGGACCGGAACCGCTGATCAAGACCACAACAGGAAAAGGCCCGGCACCGTGGGGATGCGTCAACGTGCCGGCAATCGCATAGCGCCCATCGGCGACGGGGATGGTCAGATCGAGCTGCGCGTAATCGAAGGGGGGTTGCGGCGTCTGCGGTCGTCGGTAGCTGAGGCTGCGGGTTTGTTCCAACGGAATCTGGTGGAACTCCAACGGGAATTTTCCACCCCCCTGTTGCCATTGGCCGATCAGCCGCGCGCCGTCGTCCGAACGTTTGCCGACAAACTTGGCATGGCTGGCCGGCACAAAGAACTCAAACCCGTCGCCGGATTCCGTTAGATCGAGCGGCAGCGCTTCGATCATCTCACTGAAGCTGTCCAAAACGGCCGAACGTTGGCCTTTATCATCGCGAAAGATGCGCATCTGAAACTCGAACTCGCGGCTGGCGACTTTCAGCGTTCCTTGCCACGATTCGATATGTTGGCGCGTTGGCGCTTGATCGACACGCCGCAATTCCAACGGGTTGGAATTTCCGAGTTGGGTCCACGTTCCGGTGACGACATCCCCCGCGTCGTTAAACGCGCCTTGAAACTCGCCGCCGACTCGCGGAAACGTCATGACGAGTCGGCCATCGTGTCGTTCGATGGTGGCCGCCGCGTTGGTTGGCCTTGTGTCTAGTCAAGCGCTTGTGGCCCAAACCGTTGACGAAGAACGTTGGTTCGGCACCCTGGATGTCAAAGTGGCCCGGCTGCGTTTGGAGTTTCGCCTGGTTGCGGATAACGCCGGTCAATGGTCGGGCAAGATGATCAGCCTC
>JACTND010000303.1 GCA_014584305.1 Planctomycetota bacterium
GCTGGTGGGCCTCGTCCGCGGCTGGGCCATCGGGCGCCGCGCCGCTTTCAATGACGTCGGGGTACAACGTTCCCTGGGCCAGGAACTTCGCCCCCTGAATACGGAGCGCTTCGGCGCGGAAGCATTCAATGAACACTCGCCCGATACGGCGGCGCTTCTCTTGTGGTTCGGAGACCCCGGCCAATTCTCGCAAGAACCGATCTTCCGCGTGAACCACATGCAAATCGGTCCGAAAATGCTTGGTGAATTCCTCGACTACAAGCCCGGTTTCTCCGTTCCTCAACAATCCATTATTGACCAAGATACACGAAACCTGAGCCCCAATTGCCTGGTACAGCAGTGCGGCCACCACAGAGGAATCGACCCCGCCGGACAAACCGCAGATCACCCGGTCATTGCCGACTCGTCGCCGAATCGTGTCGATTGCTTCGGCGGCAAAATTCTCCATCCGCCATGTCCCCTGACAACCGCAAATGGTGTACAGGAAATTTTTCAACAATGTTTTTCCGTAAGGCGTATGCGTGACTTCGGGATGGAATTGGATTCCGTAAATCGGTCGCGTTTCGTGCCGGACGGCCGCCACCGGGCAGGTACTTGTCCGCGCCAGGGCCACGAATCCGCCGCCAATCAGCTGAACCTGGTCCCCGTGGCTCATCCACACTGGGGCCGTCGAAGGCACATCTGCAAACAGGGGGTCATCTGCTGTTAGAAAGCAATCGGCGCGGCCGTATTCGCGGGCTGCGGCATTGGAAACTCGGCTGCCCAAGGCATCACACGCGAGTTGCATGCCATAGCAGATGCCTAAGATCGGAATATCCAGTTCAAATAGTCGCGGATCGCATTTCGGCGCCCCCGTTTCGTACACGCTGCTGGGGCCGCCGGAAAGAACCAATCCCGAAGGGCGATGCTCGTGTACGCGCTCCATCGAGATGTCGTGCCGAACAATTTCACAATAGACGTTCAGCTCGCGAATGCGGCGGGCGATCAACTGCGCATACTGCGAACCGAAATCGAGCACCAAGATACGTTGGTGTTGCGATGGAACCGACGGGGGCGATTCACGTTGAGCCGAAACTGTCGCGTTCACGAAATGAATGTCTTCACGAATATCGAGTGGCCCTGCAAAAATTGCGCCGCCCGCGCGAGCGGCCCCACTCGCGGTGCTGTCATTGCGACGGTTGAATTCTACCGCACTGGAATGGGGTGGGAAATGGGGGCAACACACCTGAATTGCGTTCCCGCGATCGACTTTGCCGAATGTGCCCATAAGAACGGAAGCAGACGTTCAACCGGTGGCCGATCAAGTACATTCCGTACCGTCAGTCAACGACGACAAGAAACCCGACCAAAATTTTTTTCTGAACTTTTTTCCGCTGCTGATTCCCTTTGGCAACGGCATCCACCATAATGAGCCCTTCGATTGCCAAACCATCAATTGAATGAAGTCATGGACCTCGTTCAACTCCGACATTTTTTGAAGATCGTCGAATGCCGCAGCTTCACGCGTGCGGCCGCCATGAGCAATCTTTCTCAGCCCGCCTTGAGTCAACAAATTGCCCGTTTGGAAAAAGAACTCGGACAGCCGTTATTTGTGCGCAAGGGACGGCAGATTCAGTTGACGGCGTTGGGACAACAACTCAGCCACAAAGCCGAGCGCATCTTGGCCTTGGTGGACGACATCGAATCGCAGTTCAAACCGCTGGACGAAGACAACCAGTTGCGATTGGGAACGGTCCCTTCCGTCGGCCCTTACCTGGTTACCCGTATGTTGCAGTGGCTATTGCACGAGCAACCGGCGATGCGGGTCACACTGCAAGAACAATCGCTCGATCATGTGCTGCGCGATGTCGAACGTGGCCGACTCGATTTGGCGGTGATTCCCCAGCCCGCCGAATTTGGGTCGGCGCTACAAACCGAGATGCTGTTGGAAGAGGAAATCAAACTAGTCCTCCCCGTCAATCACCGCCTGGCGAAAAAACGGCTCGTTACGCTTCCCGATTTGAACGGCGAGGCGTTGATTCTGTTGAACGAGCATCCGCTGCAAGCCCAACAGATCACGAGCCTCCTCATGGATCAACAAGTTCAGGCGCGTGTCGTGACAACCGTCGATCAATTCTTGACCTTGCAACATCTGGTGGTGCTGCGACAGGGAATCTCGTTCCTGCCGGAGATGGCGATTCCCCAACAGCCCAAAGCCAATCTCTGTTATCGGTCCATCACTGGGACGCAACTGGCGCGCGTCTTGGTCCTGTGCTGGAACCGCGAGCGGTTTCATCACGAACCCTGGCGACGCATCGTCGAAGCGCTGCATCACTACGCGCAGTTCAAAACGAACGCTGAGGTCCCAGCCGACGACACCTCGACCGACATTCCGTCCCCATCCCCCAGCGCGAAACGGCCCTCATGATCCGGCTGTGGTGGAGCCTGATAGCCGCGTGGGCCGCCTGCGCCGGTTGGACTCTTTGGATGGATCGCGGTCCTCAGCCTCTGGCCCACCCGACTGCCGACCGGTTGGCCGCACAGCACATAGTCGAAACGGTCCGCGTCATCGCTGGCGATGGAATACCGCGGCCGGCAGGGAGCGAGCACAATGCGTTGATCCGTGAGCGATTGGCGGCGCGTATCGAATCGTTGGGCCTGCCCGTTGTGCAGCACGAAACAAGTCATCACCGATTTCGCAATACACTGTTCGGAGAGGTCGCGTTGTGCAATCTCATGTTTCGCGTCACGGGAACGGCTTCTCCCGGCAAGCATCCCTGCCTGATGTTGTCGGCCCACTATGATTCCTCGACCCAAGGTCCGGGGGCAGCCGACGATGCGTCAGGGGTCGCCATTCTGTTGGAAATCGCCGAACGACTGCAGCGAGAACCACCACGCTGCGATGTGGTCTTTCTGATCACGGACGGCGAGGAGTATGGATTATTGGGAGCTCAGCGGTGGGTCGAGGAACATCCCTGGGCCGGCGAAATCGGCATGGTGATCAACGTCGAAGCGCGGGGTTCGGGCGGCCCCAGCCTGATGTTCCAAACCAGCGAACCCAACGGGCGGTTGGTGGAACACTTTGCCCGTCACGTTCAACGCCCGCGGACGTCATCGTTATTCGCGGAGGTGTACCGCATTCTGCCGAACGACACGGACCTGACGGTCTTTTTGCGCGCGGGAATGAAAGGTTACAACTTTGCGTTTATCGGAAATGTTCGCAACTATCATACGCCGGATGACACTGTTGAGAATCTGAGTTTGACCAGCTTGCAACACCAGGCCGACAATGTTTGGCAACTGACGCGCAGTCTGTGCGAAACCGACTGGCAATCGCTCGATTCAGGCGCCGCCCCGGCTGTGTACTTTGACCTGTTTTCGTCGATGGTCATACGATGGCCGGTGGCTTGGTCGATTCCAATGACCCTGACGGCACTCGTGTTGTGGTGTGCCGCTGCCATCGTACCCAATCGAGTCGGGTTGGCATTGGATGGCGGCAATCGATTTTTGAAGGTGCTGATCGGAGTGGCGGGAGTGGTGGCGGCGTGGGCGATTGTCACGGCAGGCTTGTGGTTACTCGTGTGGGCGCTGCGTTGGGATGCCCGATTGAGTCACCCGTGGCCCGTAGTGCCTCTGCCGCTGATCGCCAGTTTGTGGATCGCGGCCGTCGCGCTAGTGGTCGGAGTAGTGGAGTTGACCCAGCGCTGGTTTTCCGCAAACCAATGGCAAATCGCGCTCGGATGGTTGTGGGCAGCGATGGGCATCGCGGTCGCGTGGTTGTTGGTAGGGGGAAGTTATCTGTGGATAATTCCACTATTGGTTGGCAGTTTCGTGTTGGCGGTGATTCCGGCACGCTGGTCGTCCAAACCGGCAATCATCGCTGCCAGTTTCGGCTTGAGCGCGGGCCTGATGTGGTTGCCGATGGAAGGACTGTTTTACGATGCCTTGGGCATGCGCATGCCGGTTCTCAGCGCCGCCCGCTGGGCGTACATTGCGCTCACCCTGGCGCCAATGGCTGGTTTGTTGACGCCGTTTCATCGTCGCCGGGTTCTAATCATTCTCTTTGCGAGCTGGTTCGTGCTGACGGTAATCGCCATTGCCGTGCAACCGTCCGCGACAGCTTGATGCGGCACATCCGGACCATTAAAAAGTCCTCTCCCGGCGCGTTAGCCTTGAAGGTGCGGATTTCACGATAACTGGCACCGACCGTTCTTATCCAAACCACATACGTTCCTGTTCGGTCGGCACGACGCACACCTGTCTGACTTCTCGAATGTGAACGTGTTGCTCCAATTGATGCAGGGCTTCCCCCGGTGCAGGAGAATCGAGATTGAGCACTCCAATCGACATCCCGCCGGGAGCCTTCCCCATCCGCCCGACGGCCATTTGCGCAATATTGACGTCATACGTGGATAACACACTGCCGACGTATCCAATGATCCCCGGAACATCTTGGTGGGCAAAAATCAACAAATGTCCATCCAGAAACGATTCCAACTGGAAACGCTCCAACCGAATCAATCGGGGCATGTGTTTCCCGAACACCGTGCCGGCGGCCGCACGCGCTTGACCATCGCCCGCCACTCGGCACGCGATGACGCTGCTGAACGCGCCGTGTTCGGCATTGGATTCGCGCGTGATTTCGATACCGCGCTCGTGGCAGATCGATTCCGCGTTGATCCAGTTCGCCTGATGGGTCACTTGAGACAGGAGGCCGGCGCAAAATGCGGAGGTAATCAAGCGTGTATCCTCGGCGGCGACTTCGCCTTCCAAACTGACATGACAATTGGAGATCGCGCCGCCATGCCACTGTGCCAACAGGGCTCCCAATCGATGGGCGACTTGCAGATAGCCCTTGAGCCGCTGCAACGTTTGGAAATCCACTGGCGCGGCATTGACCGCATGGCGAATCTCGCCCTTGCACAGGAACCGCACCAGCAACTCGACGGCCTCGACGGCCACCTGGCGCTGGGCCTCTTCCGTACTGGCGCCCAAATGCGGCGTACACAATACGCCCGGTAGTCCAAACAGGGGACTGTCAGTACAGGGCTCGCGCGCAAACACATCCAAAGCGACGCCCGCCACATGGCCAGACCGGAGGCCATCCAGCAGCGCCGTTTCATCATAGATGCCGCCCCGGGCACAGTTGATGAGCCGAACTCCGCGTTTGAGTTTGGCTAACCGCTCGTGGTTGATTAGGTTCTCGGTTTCAGCGGTCAGCGGCGTGTGCACGGTCAGAAAATCAACGAGCGGCAACAGCTCATCCAAATCCGAACAGACGTCGATCCCCAGTTGGGCTGCCTTGTCCTTGGGCAAGAACGGATCAAACCCGACGATGCGCATTTCGAACGCCCGCGCGCGGCTGGCCACGGCTTGGCCGATCCGCCCTAAACCGACGATCCCCAACGTCTTGCCTTTGAGTTCCGTTCCCTGAAAACTCTGGCGATTCCAAACACCGCCGATCAAAGTCGCGTTCGCCGGCGCGATGTTGCGGGCTAATCCTAGCAACATGGCCAACGTGTGTTCGGCCGTGCTGATCGTGTTCCCCGCCGGCGTGTTCATCACCAAGATTCCTTGGCGCGTTGCGGCATCCTTGTCGATGTTATCTGTTCCGACACCGGCGCGGACAATGGCCCGCAAGCGCTGGTTGTCCTGGAGTGCATCGGCGGTGATTTTGACGCCGCTACGGCAGATCGCGCCATCGAAGGCGCATAGAGTCTCGCGCAGCGCTTGGCCTTTCAAACCGACGCGAACCTCATACTCGACACCTGGTTCTCGACTCAACAGGTCCAAACCTTCCGGTGAAAGTTCATCCAGTACGACGATGCGCGGCATTCGAATCCTGACTGCGTAGCGAGGGGAACTCTGCCTGATCAACCGTTGCGCTGCGCGAAGTCGCGCACGAATTGGGCCAGGGCCTCCACACCGGCGAGAGGCATCGCATTGTAAATCGAAGCCCGCATGCCTCCCAACGAGCGGTGCCCCTTAAGGTCGCTCAGTCGATGCCGCCGCGCTTCGGCTACAAACCGGTCATCTAATTCCGGCGAAGCCGTGCGGAAAGCGACGTTCATCAGCGAGCGGTCGTTCCGTGCAGCATGAGGGATGTAAAAGCCTGCGTGCTCGTCCAAGGCGCGATACAAAACGGCCGCTTTGTCGCGATTGATGGCGGCCATCCGCTCCAGCCCGCCGATCTCATCTTGCAGCCATTTGCACACCAATCCGGTGACGTAGATAGGGAACGTCGGTGGCGTATTGTACATCTGGTCTTCCGAATCGGCGTGGGCGCGGTAATGCAAGTATCCGCTGGCCGACGTCACGCGCTCCAACAAGTCGCGGCGGATGATGACTATCGTCAAACCGGCGATCCCCGCATTCTTCTGCGCACACGCGTAGATCATCCCGTAATCGGCGACGCGCACGGGCCGTGACATCAAATCGGACGAGGAATCGCAAATCAGCGGTACTCCCCGAGGCGCCTGCGGAACGGAATGGAATTGAATGCCGTGGATCGTCTCGTTCGACGTGAAATGGACATAGGATGCGTTCGGCGCCCATGCGATTTCCTCGTTGCTCGGCAGGCGCGCAAAGCGGTGAGGGGCACCGTCCCAGGCGAGGTGCCCCCGACCCAAGGCTTGCGCGTCCTGAAAACTGTACTTGCTCCACGCGCCTGTGACCAAATAATCGCCGACGGTCCCCTCAGCGGCCGCCAGATTCAGCGGGATCATAACGTTCTGCAAACGCCCGCCGCCTTGGACGAACAGCACGCTGTACTCGGCGGGGATATTCATCAACTCCCGCATACGGCGTTCCGTTTCCCGTTGAATTTCAATGAACGTTTGCCCGCGGTGACTCAGTTCCATGACCGACATGCCGCTGCCGCGGTAGTTCAGTAGTTCGTCTTTGATCTCTTCCAGTACGGGCAGCGGCAATGTCGCCGGTCCGGCGGAGAAATTGTAAACGCGCTGATCCTGCGCCGTGCTCAATGCTACATTCATTGCCGTTGATACTCCGAAAAATCGCCTGCGAACCAGAATGCGACCGCCTTGGTCTGCATCCCACCGCAGCCTCGATTGTAGTTCTCTTCAAAAAATCGGAAAAGGACGCCCGGCCAGGCCGCCACTGGGAATCGAAGACGGTCAGACCTGTCTCCCGTCCTCAACTCGGTAAGGTTTGATGCTCGGCCAGTGGGTCGAACTCAAGGTAAGGCTTTAACCCGTACACGGCCAAATAAAACAGGGGCGTGTCCAGCAATGCTACCAGCGCTTTGAACGCATAGCCCGTCATGATGAACGTCAGCAAGTGGACCGTCAGCGATTGACCGGCTGCTGGCTCCGGCAAAGCGTGCGCGTAGAAATGCGTAATCAGGATCACGGCCGTTGTATCCACCATTTGACTAATTAGCGTCGATCCATTGTTGCGCAGCCAAAGATGGCGCCCGCGTGTCAACTTCTTCCAAAAATGAAACAGATAAACATCGCACAACTGCGCCGCCAGATAGGCCAGCATGGACGCCATTACTGCGCCAAAGGTCAATGCCTGGATGCGGTAAAAGAAAAATCCCGAGCTGTCCATTTCCCGCAGCTTCTCGTGTTTGGTTAGCGGCGTGTGCGGCTCTCCCGCAGCAGGCGGTACATCATCATGCAGCGCACTGACCGCCGGCAGTCGCGTATCGGGGTCCATAGCAGGCACCTGCGGTAGGATGCCACCCAACCACAAGATGAACACCACCCAGCAATTGAGAAGGAACCCCACAAAAACGACCCAGTTCGCGCGGCGACGACCGTAGAATTCGCTGATGATGTCCGTGCAGAGAAACGTGATGGGATAGGGTAAGACGCCAACCGCTAGGGCGAAGTTTAACCCGCCCGGCCCCGCCCATTGCCCCCAGTTCCATTGCCAACCCGCCGCCCCAGGCGTGTAGCTGAACAAGACGATGAAGCGGCTGATTCCCAAGATATTGAGCATCGTCAAGGAACCGAGAAACAATCCCGCAAAAATCAAGAACACGCGCTCGCGTCGCGCATGCAACGGGCTGGCTTCGATCGGATGCAATGCGGTCATATTGATCTTTCAATTGAGGGTATGGAGCAACTCGCCGGCTGGACTGGTGTTCCGACCGAATCGAATGTTTGCTCATCGCCCCTGCGGCTGCCATTCGTCGTCTTTCGCAAAATACATCACGTGCTGCCAGGGTAGTCGATCAAACTCATCCACAAGTCGAAAACCATTAGCGGGAAACTCTTTCATGATTTGTTCTTTACTCATTTTGTGCAGCGGCAGAATTGGAACTCTGGGGTCTTCGGCGCGGAACTCCACCAAGGCCACGCGCCCGTCGGGTTTCAAACTGCTGCGGATCGCCGCCAGCATCTCCTCGGGGTGAGAAAACTCGTGATACACGTCAACCATCAACATCAAATCGACAGACGCGCGCGGCAAGCGCGGGTCATGGGGCGAGCCCAAAATAGGGGTGATGTTCTCGATCACGGATTCTTCCATGCGTTTCCGCAACAAAACCAACATCTCGGCCTGAATATCGACCGCAAGCACCCGGCCGTGTTCACCGATAAGCCGAGCAATCGGCAAGGAGTAAAACCCATTCCCACAGCCCATGTCGCATACGGTTATGCCGGGGCGCAACGGCAAGTTCGTCAACAGCAGCGAACAATCCTCTTCGCGTTCCCGCGTATCCCGCATCAGCCAATCGGCGCCGGCGTCGTCTCCTTGGCCTCTGGCCGCAGCCCCCGCCGCGCACCAGCAACCACAAAGGAACATACCCACCGCCAGGCGGTAGATTCCACGCCGAACTCTATTAACTGCCAGCCGCTGCTTCACATCGCTACCCGCCAACGCCGATTAAATAGCCACATGATCAATACTATCAACACCGTATTCAAGACGACCGCAAAACCGGCATAGCTGAAAAAATGTCGGATGTCCGCGCCGCGCACTCCGAGCCAGCTACCAGTTTCACCAGCTCCGGGGCGATCCCACGAGCGGAATGCCCCGGTTTCATCTTCCATATAAATAGGCACACCATGCGCCGCGGCAAATGGGCTCGCCACCGTTACCACGCGCGCCACTGATTGAAACCGACTCCCCGCAAAAAATTGCCCGGCAAAAAAGTTCAGGGCCGGAGTCCCCAAATACAGCGCGACGATCCACACGTATGTCACAATCATGCTGGTTGATGTCTTGCGAAATAATGTGGAGCAAAACAGTGCCACACAGGATGATGTCACACAGGTCAAGACCACGATCACCAAATAGGCGACGATGGAAGGCACGTTCATCCGATAGTCGCCGACGGTCACGGCGGCCAGCAACAGAGGCCATAACAAGAATGCCGTCAAGACGCTGGACACCCGCAGACCGGACAATAGCTTCCCCCACAAAATCTGCCACGGCGACAATAGCGTGGTCAGCAACAGGTCCAACGTCTGCCGTTCCCGTTCACTGGTCACCGATCCCGCTGAAAACACGGGACCGACCAACATGTTGAATAACACCACATAGCTGATATACCATGGAATCAGCGGGCGAAGAATGTAAAGAAAAACGGCCATCAACGGGATCGCTAATAACATGCTGATCTGAATCACCAGCCGCAGCATCAGTGTCCCTTGCCCAAAAATCTCGCTCCGCATTTCCTTGTCGAACACCGGATTGACGCCGTCCGGCATCAGTCCCGTTCGTTTCCGCGGTGTAAACAGACGATCGGGAAAGGCGTCTTGCTGCAACACCAGGCCGACCACTTGGCGCGATTCTTGTTCTATATCCACGACGCCTTGCCCGGTGACAAAGGCGTCCGGCGGGTAGAGCAGCCGCGCCGCAGTCCTAAAAAACAACGAGACGGTGATCGCGATCGCCAAACCCGGCATCATGACGAGCATGGAATCCAGCCGCTGTTGGCCCAATCCCGCGCGGCCCATGGACAACCAAAACCAAATGACGAGCATCACCAGCGGCAGGATAATCAGATAGGCCGACATCAAGGAGGCCGTGGTTCGTTTGAAAATGCTGCCGCAATAGATGCTGATCATGCCGAAACAGACGACACAAGAAATCAGGCCAACGTAGGCCGCCAAGACCTCGTAGATCGACACCCCTCCCAGCGGCAAACACAGCATCACCACGGGCAGCGAAGAAAACACAAGCACCGCCAAATGCGTCAACGCTGCGACCAGCTTTCCGCCGACGATCGCCGTCGGCCGCAGCGGGCTGGCCAATAATAATTCCAGCGTTTTGCGTTCTCGTTCGCCGGAAATCGCCAGCGCCGCAAAGCTCGGCGCCATGAACGACACCAAGACGAAATTGCCCAGAAAAAACAGTTCCACCAACAACCGCGTCGATTCGGGATTCTCCGACAAATCCAAAACTGTTTCGCTGGGCCACGCCAGATACACCACGCCGGACAACAAGACGAGATAGACGACCAGCAAGACCATCGCCCGCCAGGTCCGCAGATTGACCAACAACTCGCGATGCAATACCGGGTTTTTCCAACCGCTCATGTTGTGTCGTTCACCAGGTATTTGGAACGGCCGCCCACACCCGCGCGCCGCTCGGCGAGACGCGTCTGTTCGGCGCACCATCCTCGGCGTTCAGCCGCGCAGCCAATCGCTGTCTAATACTGACGCGCATGGAGCCGCGCTTGCACGCGCAGTGGCAGCCCTTGAATGCGCAGAAAACCTTCGGCATCCGTTTGATCGTAGGAACCGCCCCCCTCCATCGTGGCGATCGACTCGTCGTACAGGCTGACCGGGCTCGTGCGGCTGGCCACGCGCATCGTACCGCGATACAACTCCAATACCACTTCACCGGTCACCGTTTGCTGGGCCTCACGAATGAACGACAACAAACAATCAAACTTGCGGGAATACCAGAATCCATAATAAACGATTTCAGCCACTTCCGGCGCGAGTCGATCGCGAAGGTGCATCAAATCCCGGTCCATCGTCAATTGTTCGACGTTGCGGTGCGCTTCGTAAAGGATCGTCATTCCCGGAGCTTCATACACGCCGCGACTTTTCATCCCCACGAATCGGTTCTCCACAATATCAATCCGGCCGATACCATTCCGACCGCCAATTTGATTCAACGTTTGCACGATTTCCAATGGAGACAGCCTGCTCCCGTTGACAGCGACGGGCAAGCCTTGTTCGAACGCGATCGCAACTCGCTCTATTTGATCGGGAGCGTTCTCCGGCGCCACGGTCATGCCGAATTCGACCAGGCCGACGCCGTTGACGGATAGGTCTTCCAATCGCCCGGCTTCATAGCTAATGTGCAGAACATTCTCGTCACTGCTATACGGTTTTCCCGCCGTGGCCTTGACGGGGATGCCGCGCGCTTCGCAGTAAGCGATCATCTCCGTGCGCCCCGGAAACAACCGGCGAAACTCCGCGATCCGCCACGGGGCCAACACGCGCATGTTGGACTCCAACGCCTCGGCAGTCAACTGAAAGCGGCACTGATCGTTCCCCTTGCCGGTCGCTCCGTGTGCATAGACTTGGGCGCCGACTTCGCGGGCGACGTGCAAGCACGCCTTGGCAATCAAGGGGCGAGCAATCGCGGTTCCCAACAAATACGTCCCCTCATACTTGGCCTGCCATTGCATGACGGGAAAGGCGAAATCTCGGCAGAGTTCCTCGCGGGCATCGACAATCCGCGCCGACTCCGCGCCCACGAATCGGGCTTTGTCTAAAATCGCTTGTCGATCTTCACACGGTTGGCCTAGGTCAACATAGACGGCGTGCACTTCAAAGTTTTGGTCGCGCAGCCAGCCCAAAATCACGGACGTATCCAAGCCGCCTGAATAGGCCAGCACACAACGCTCGCGAGTCATCGTTTGCGGGTTCTCCCAATCATGTTACACTGACGATCGACGAGTCCGGATGCCCGACAAACCGACTACGAGTATGAATCGTCACGAATTTCAACTGGCCGCGCGCGCGTTTCGCGCCGGCCGCCTCTCGCTGTCAGAGTTTACCGAAAAAGTGATCCCTGACAAAGCGGACGGAGTGCGCCCGGCGACCGACGGTCACCGCGACCCCTGCATCCAACTCCCCCACCGCGCCGCCAACGCGCACAAAGGGGCCTGCGGCCACGTGCTGATCGTCGGCGGTTCACACGCCATGCCCGGAGCGGCCGCGCTGGCCGGCTTGGGGGCGCTTCGCGGTGGCGCTGGATTAGTAACCGTGGCCAGCTGTACCTCCGTAGCTCCCACGGTCGCCTCGATCTCTCCGTGTCTGATGACTCTCGATCTGGGGGAACTGGCCAACGACCAAGACACCATCATGGCGCGCGATCGACTACTGCCGATGGTGAATCGCGCCACGGTCGTGGCCTTGGGACCGGGATGGGGATCCACCGACCCGGCGAAACGGCTGACGGCCTGGCTATATGCCACACTCGCCGCGCCGCTGGTGGTCGATGCGGACGGATTGAATAATTTGGCGACGTCGGGATTGGATCTCAGCGATCACGCCGGACCACGGATTTGGACGCCCCATGTCGGCGAATTTCGACGCTTGGCGCAGGCCAGCGGTTGTGAGATGTCCGCCAGCGCCCCGCGCGCTGAACTCGAACGACTGGCGCGCGAATTGGCCGCGGTCAATCGGGTGATTGTGGTACTCAAAGGCCCGCCGTCGTTGGTAACCGATGGGCAGCGAGAATATCGCAACACTACCGGCAACGCGGGATTGGCGACGGCGGGGACCGGAGACGTGTTGACGGGTCTGATCGCTGCGCTGATCGCACAAGGCCTCGATCACTACACCGCGGCGGCAACTGGTTGCTGGTTGCATGGCACGGCAGGGGATTGCGCGCAACAGAAGCTCGGAATCTGGTCGATGATCGCGACGGATGTCATCGACTCGTTGGGAAATGCGTTTCAAGAACTGGCAGGACCATCCTAAATGCACAGGGAACGTACGAAACGCTTGACCGCTCTGGCGGTTGCCTTGGCGTGTATCACGGCCGGCGTCAGTTGCCAACGCCAACCAGAAGCACGTGTGGGGAGCGGACATGTCGCGCCAGCTGGCTTGGACGGCGCGACGATTCTCGCCCAGACCCGCGCGGCGTATGCGCAGGCCGTTGCCTACCGCGATGACGCCAAAATATACTTGAGCTACCGCTTGGCTGGACAGTTGATCCAGGAACAACAACCGTGGTCCACCGTCTGGTCGCGGACCCAAGGGATGAAAGCCACGTGGTTTAACGCTGATCTGCAATATGACGGGCAGCGTTTGCGATGTTATGTCTACGACATTGAAACCGAGAACCTCGATCAACAATGTTTAATCATCCCCGCGCCCACTGGATTGCCATTGGATCGCTTGTGGGCCGATGCCCTGGCGGCACACTTCGCGGGAGGCCGCGCGGAAATGCCGTTGGATCCTCGAGCACTCCCCCAAGCCGGCGCGCTGGTGACACCCGTTATCGGCTGGTTGACCGGCGCCGGACCGTGGGAGGTGTTGCAACAGCCGGAACGAGTCTTGCGGCTGGATGACGGATTGGTCGATGAACGCCCTTGTTATCGCATCCAGGTCGTTCACGGCGCTGTTCGTTTGGACTTGTGGATTGACCGCGAGGACTATGTTTTGCGGCAAATGACCTTGCCCATCGAGTTCCTGGAGCCGGCCGTGCGACAAAGTAGCGAAGTCGAACAGGTCCAGTTTTTCGCCCGGATGCACGGTGCCACATTTGCTCCTTCGCCGCTGGGTGAATCGTTCGCCGTATCAATTCCCTCTGGCGCGCGTCTAGTCCAGCAATTCATCAGTTTACCCGAATCGTTTCCCTGCCAACGATTGGGCGAGCGGATGCCGCACCTCGGATTGGTTGGCCCCAACGGCGCAAACTATCGAATGTCATCAACCGCGGGACAAGTCTCTGTTCTGATGTGGGTTGGTGATGAGTCGCCGGAGGAAGTGCTTCCATTGTTGGCTAAGGCGGTTGAGTATCGCTGGTCGGAACACGTTCTGCGAGCCGATCTCGTGTTCGTTGATGGCCCCGCGGAATTTGGCAAGGAATGGAACGCGCGCGTGGAACCTTGGCGAATCGCCGCCGCGCGACACGGCTTAGACCTCGGCCTGTGGTTGGATGAATCGGGCGCCGCCGCGCGGTCGCTGCAACTGACCGGTTTGCCGGCTTTGGTCGTCATCGCGCCCGATGAAACGATCCAGTATGCCGGCCGGCTCCATGACCCGCGCTGGGCCGAAAAATTGACTGCCGCGGTCGAACGCATCGCGAACGGCGACAATCTGGCCGAGGAGATGCGCCAGGATTATCACCATTTCCTTGAGCGGTATCATCGTAAACTGCATTTGGTGACCGCCGATCCACTGGCGGGAGACGTCTCGCACGCAATGACGGCGCCGCAGACACAACAGAAACGATGGAGTTTGTCGCGACTCTCCCGGCCGGGAAACGTACAACCTCACATAAGCGATCCCAGCAATGAAATGCTGGTGTTTGATGGTTGGCGGACCTTGGTGCGCGTCGGCTTCGACGGACAAGAGATCGAGCGATTGGCCTTGCAAATTCCTGTCGGCGAGGCCGTTTCCATCGTTCGGCAAATACTGGTGGATGATCAACGACCCTGCTATGCGCTGTTCTCTCCGGCAGCCCGGGCAGTATTCGTGATGGACGATCGCTGGCAACGCTTGGCAACCATCCAGTCCGATTCGGCTCGGCCCGATCAAATCCTGGATTGTCAGTTTGTTTTCGATTCAGGATTGGATCGCTGGGAGGTTTGGGTCGCCTTTCATCGCGCTGGATTGGTGCGTTTTGAATTGCACGGCCAGCGCATTGCAGCTGTCGATGCGGTGACTGTCGAATCACTGGCGACTCAGGGTCGTTTCTGTGGCGCGATCGTGCAAGGCATGCCGGTGTTCGAATCGTGTGATGAATTGGGACCGGCCATCCGCCAGTTGGTGGCCGCAAACGGCCAGTATTACCGGGTCTATACGACCGGGCCGACAGCACGACAATCCAACACCGACCCAATCTACTTTGCCACGCGATTGGAGCCGGCGGCAGGGTGGCAGTTGGTCGGATTTCATCAGGGATCGGAACAGGCCCTTGCCGCAGTCGGCAGCCAAGTGTTCGACTCCAACATCGAGCCGTTCGCTGCATTGGCCAGCGGCGATTACTTGGCGATTGCCGATGGTGTGGGAAACGTCCAAGTGTTTCGCAAGGACCTGTCCCTGGTGGCTCTAATTGCGGTCGGTCAACCGCTCAATGGCGTGGCTCTCGTCGAATACGGTGATAAGTTAATACTCGTGACAGCGACGAACCACGAATTGGCAGGTTGGAACATTGAGCGATGACGCCGCGATGGCACGCGCATTGATCTTGGGAACGGCGGGCCATATCGATCATGGCAAGACTTCGCTGATCCGCGCGTTGACAGGCATCGAGACCGATCGCCTACCGGAAGAGAAACGCCGCGGCATTACTATCGAACTAGGGTTCGCGCACTTGGAAATCGATGGCTTCCAGTTGGGAATCGTCGATGTCCCCGGTCACGAGAAATACGTGCGTCACATGCTGGCCGGCGCTACTGGAATGGACCTGGCGCTGTTGGTGGTTGCTTGTGATGAAGGGGTGAAACGTCAAACGCGCGAGCATGTGGACATCTTGAAATTACTACGGGTTCCCGTGGGCGTGGTCGCTTTGACCAAATGTGATTTGGTGGAAGAGAGTTGGATCGAGCTGGTCCGCGAGGAAGTAGCGGAATTGGTGCGCGATTCATTTTTGGAGAAATCGGAAACTGTCTCCGTCAGCGCGCGCACGGGACAAGGACTGGATGACTTGCGTGACGCCTTACTGCGCGCGGCTGCCAGCGCCGATGCGATCCGTAGCACGGCTGGGCGATTGCTCCCTTTTCGCCTCTCCATCGATCGCGTGTTCGCGTTGACCGGTTTCGGAACCGTCGTCACCGGAACCGTCCATTCCGGCAGCCTGTCGCCAGGCGATTCCATCGAAATTCAGCCGGGGGGGCTGGCAGCCCGTATTCGGCAACTCCAAAGCCATGGTCGCGAGGTCGCCCGCATCGAACCAAGCCAACGTGCCGCGATCAATGTCGCGGGAGTTCACCATGACCAATTGCGGCGCGGTCAAGAGATAGCCGCCATCGGGTTTTTACGACCGAGCCGCTTGATGTCATGCGAACTCACCCTGCTGGCCAGCATCGCCCGACCATTGAAAGATCGTTCGCGAATAAAATTGCACTTGGGCACGGCCGAGTTGACAGCGGTGGTCCGATTGTTGGACCGGGCGATGCTGGAACCGGGACATACCAGTTTGGTTCAATTCTATTTGAATGAGCCCGCGGTGGCCGTTTGGGGACAGGCATTTGTGATCCGGCAAGAATCCCCCGCCGAAACCATTGGGGGCGGGCGCGTACTGAATCCTACGGCGCGGCCTCTGGAAAAGAACAACGCAAATGTAATCGCATTGTTGCAGGCTTGGGGCAGTTCTGATGAAGTCCAACGCCTTGAAGCAACGCTGTTCTATGCGGGCGATTTCGACGGGAGCCCCAACGATTGGGCCCGTTGGTGCGGCATTCCGCCCCGTCCGGAATTGTTGCAGCAGTTGGTGGAAATGGGTCGCCTCGATTCGGTGGCTGATACGCCGAATCGCAATCAGGTAATCCATGTTTTGCGAACGGCACTCTTGGCGGAACAAATTGAGCATTGGCTCAAACGCATGCACGCGCGCAACCCGATGCAGAAAGCCTTTCCCCTCCAGCAGGTACTGCAAGCGTTTGAGAAACGCAAAATGCCGGCAGCGATTACCAAGTTGGCGGTTCAGCGCTTGATTGGTCAATCGCGTGTGGAAGCTTGGAGTGAGCGCATCGCGTTGACGGGCTTCGGACCGAAATTGTCGAAAGCGGAACAACAGCTTTTGGACGCGCTGACCAGACGCTTGCGCGCGGCGGGCCTGGCGGTGCCCACCGTCAAAGAACTGCAACAGGAATATGCCAAGCTGGAAAAATCGGTTCTCCCGCTGTTGCACTTGCTGCTTGAGTCGCAGGAAGTCGTCAAACTCAGTCCGGATTTGTTTATCCACGCCGAAACACTTGCCGCCGTAAAGTCACAGCTCAGCCTCGCATTTCGGAGCCAACCGCAGCTCACGCTGGCAGAGATCCGAGAGGTTCTGCAAACGACGCGCAAGTATGCCGTACCGATGGCCGAGTACTTGGACCAGGTCGGTTTCACCCGCCGCCACGGCGACAAACGAACCCTGAATCTCGGCCCCTAAGCCCCCACAACCAAAAGGACAGGCATTGTTCTTGGATTACCCAAACGTCTCATTTTATCTATATCCCCCTGTCGCCCCAGGCTGACATGCGGCTTGGCTACACAAAAATGCCTGTCCTTTTTCAAAAGGGGACGCCCAAAGTTTTCGGTTGCTGGCACCCAATTATGGGTGTCCCTTTTTCAATTTTGTGGGTGTCCCCTGTTGGGATTACAGCGCAATTATTTCGGTTGTCCTCGTCGGGGGCATCGGCAAAGAATTGCTAGCTACAAACAATGACACCCTGGTTATTGCGGTAGCTCGATACCGACTGGTGACCGCTTCTGTGCTTCGCGTTGGAGTTTGGCCCGGATCCACCAGTTGGGGTCGTATTCGAGTGCATCCCAATCCAACGGATGTCCAAGCCCGGGCAGTCGGTCGAAATCGCCGCGTTCCAAGGCTGCTTCGATGCGCTGTTCGGCGATCCACTGGATCGCTCGTTGATACGATGGGCCTAACATGCGATCACTCCTGCGCTCAATGCCTAGGGCAATTCCAGGCTTGACTTCGGCTCGATTGGGACGGTTCCCACTTGCTGAGCTTGGGCGACGAACGCCAGCCGCAATTGGTGGATCGTCTCCTCCAACACCTCGGCTTCATTTGGCGACAAGTTGCCGCGCGTTTTCTCCTGCAGCAGGGCCAGCATGTCGATCGCATGTTTGGCAAGCAGCGGATCGTAGTGGCCTTGGCCAGACTGAGGATCAACCAAGAACCCTAAACCCAGGAGGGCTTGCGACGAAAACGTCGAAACCAGTAGCTCAAACGACGGCGTTGGAAAGCCACGGTGTGGGTCACCAGTGCCAGGCGCCGAAGCCGTTTGCGATCCCACTTCGCGTTCCTTTTCCACGCGCTGCTTCCAATCTTCGTCAACGATAATCTTCGGTTCGTGGCCTGGATCTGAGCTCATCTTTGTAATTCCTTGTGACTCGTGGATTGTGTGGCGCCGAATATGAACGGCGCCCTTAGACTTCGATCGTTTGCTCGCGGTTGGAACGGCGCACGGCCGCTTCAATGAAGCCGGCGAACAAAGGGTGGGGTAGGGTCGGCTTCGACTTAAATTCCGGATGGAATTGCACGGCGACAAACCAGGGGTGCTCCGGCAATTCGAGAATCTCGACCAAGGTGCCGTTTCGGCTCGTTCCGGAAAACAACATGCCGTGCGCTTCAAACTGGCTGCGGTATTGGTTGTTGAACTCGTAGCGATGCCGATGGCGTTCGTGGATGTCCCTAGTGCGGTAACATTCGGCTGCGCGGGAGTCAGAAGCCAATGCCGCGGGTTGCGAGCCGAGTCGCATCGTTCCGCCTTTATCTGTGATCCGTTGCTGGTCATCGAGCAAACAGATGACCGGATGGGCCGTGTTCTTATCAAACTCGGTCGAATTGGCAGAGGCCAGCCCGGCCACGTGTCGAGCAAACTCAATCGCAGCGCATTGCATGCCCAAGCATATTCCCAAGAATGGCACCCGCCGTTCGCGAGCCCAGCGGATAGCTTCAATTTTCCCTTCGATTCCCCGCTCTCCGAAACCGCCGGGGACTAGGATGCCGTCGTAGCCCGTCAACAATCGTTCGGCCCCTTCGCGTTGAATTTCCTCGCTCAGAATCCGCCCCACGCGGATCTGCGCGCGATGCAACATCCCCGCGTGATCGATGGCTTCGTAGATCGACTTGTAGGCGTCTTTGTGTTCGGCGTATTTACCCACGACCGCAATGCTGATCTCGGTATCCGGATTGCGGAGTCCATGCAACAAGTCGCGCCAATCATCCATTTCCAACGGCCGAGCCGTCAGGTTCAACTGTTTGACAATCAACTCGTCCAGCCCGTGATCAACCAGACTCAACGGGACTTCGTAAATGGAGAAATCTTTGTCCCGTTCCTCAATCACGGCTCGAGCCGGCACGTTGCAAAACAGTGCGATCTTGTCCCGTTCGGATCGCGGCAACTCGCGCTCGGTCCGGCAAATCAAAATGTCCGGCTGAATACCGATTTGACGCAGCAAGCCGACGGAGTGTTGCGTCGGTTTCGTTTTGAGTTCGCCAGCAGCTTTTAAATAGGGTACTAACGTCAAATGGATATATAAACAGTTCTCCTTGCCGACGTCCAATGCAAACTGGCGGATGGCTTCTAAGAAGGGTTGGCTTTCGATGTCGCCCACCGTTCCGCCGATCTCGGTGATCACAACGTCCACATCCTCGTGGGCTAGTTTGGCGATGCAACGCTTGATTTCGTTGGTAATATGGGGAATAACCTGCACTGTTTGACCGAGAAACTCTCCTCGGCGTTCCTTTTCAATGACTCGCAAATAAATCTGGCCAGTCGTATAGTTGGAGTCGCGTGTCAACGGGCTGTGCGTGAACCGCTCATAGTGCCCGAGGTCGAGATCGGTCTCGCTGCCATCGTCCAGGACATAGACTTCGCCGTGTTGATAAGGACTCATCGTCCCGGGATCAACATTGATGTACGGATCCAGCTTCTGCATGCGGACGCGCAACCCACGGCGCTCGAGCAACATGCCGATCGAGGCGCTGGTGAGTCCTTTACCGAGCGAACTGACGACGCCCCCGGTGACAAAAATGTGTTTAGTCATGACCTGCGCGGGCTCCTTTCCCCTCACCTGGAAAAAGGTGCGAGAAATCGGGGGCTGTTCCGATTTCCGGACACCAAATGGCTTTGATTCTCGATCATACCATTCTCGGCGCGTCGCCAAAAGGTAGAACTGCGGCACCCTTCGCGCAGCTTTTGGCTGGTTATTTAGGTACCGAGGTTGCCGTCGCAGGATGGGTTATTCGCGCAGTCGTCACTTCGCTTCTGGACGACATGTAAGAGACAGGAGCGCCGCCGGCTGGGCACCGGACCCGTGGGCTATCCGTGGCGTTGACGGTAGCGGGTGACAAAGGCCTGGTAATCTTCGGGGGTGTCAATT
The DNA here is from genome assembly GCA_014584305.1 of Planctomycetota bacterium. Lineage (GTDB taxonomy): Bacteria > Planctomycetota > Planctomycetia > Pirellulales > Pirellulaceae > BJ22. Next base: position 20,202 of record JACTND010000303.1, read on the forward strand.
CCCTTGGAACTGTGTGCCACGACGGTCACCCAGATCGCGTGACCCGCTTGTAGAACGCGCAGTTGCTCCAAGGATTCACAGCGCTCCAAAGGCGAAGCGGCCAAGTCGGCGAACGACAATAAAAACTCGCGGCGATAGACGTACAAACCCAAATGCTGCAAGAATATCGGCGGATCGCTGGTTAACATGTCATCGTGCCACTGCCGCGGGTGCGGTATCCAGCTGCGGCTGAAATACAACGCCCGTCCGCGGTGGTCGAGGACGACCTTCACGCAGGATGGGTCGTCCAATAATCGCCGGTCGCGAATGGGACAGGCCACCGTGGAGACCAGCGCTTCCGGGAACTCCCGAAAAACGCCAATGGCCTGGTCGATCGCACCGCTGTCCATCTCTGGTTCGTCCCCCTGGAGATTCACAATGAGATCGCAATCGGTGAGTCGGCGGGCGACCTCGGCCACGCGTTCGGTGCCGCTTTGATGCGAGGGGTCCGTCAGTATTGCTTCCGCTCCGAAACTCGCGGCGGTCTGGGCGATGGCCACATCATCGGTGGCGATCAGGATTTTTTGAGCGGCTTGGCTGGATTGCGCGGCGCGAAAGGTGTGTTCGAGCAGGGTCTTACCGGTCTCGGCCAACAGCATTTTCCGCGGCAACCGAGTCGATCCCAAGCGCGCCGGAATGACAATCGCAACCTTCATCCCCCCAACCTAACACACCAAAAGGGGACACCCAATCTTTGAACTGTAGAAAACGTCGTTTTTTTCGACTTTTTTGGGTAGTTCTCCTCCAATCCGACCGGGACTGGATTTCGCTGAAGGGCCTGAAGGAACCGGCTTTCCTGAAAATCGTCCAAATTGCCCGGTTGTTTTTCAATATCTTTATGATATCATACGAATATCAAATCGATTTCAATGTTGGTTTAACAGAGTTTAGTTGGGAGAGATGCAATGAAAACGAATCCGACCGTTGAGAAAACGGTGCAAACGGCCAACGGATGGCTCATGTTATTGCTCGATTTGGTATTCCTCGTGGCTGTGGGATTCTTGTGGTACTTGTTCATCCGCAGCGCAACCCTCCTGCGCGAGGGAGAACTCGTCAATTTTTGGTTGTTGGGGTCATGTGTGCTGGCCACGATTGCTTGGATAATTTTTCAAAGCGGTTTTTTCACTTTGCAGCCGAATGAAGGCCGCGCGTTGATTCTGTTCGGCAACTATGTGGGGACCGAACGCCGCGCGGGCTTTCACTGGACGAATCCGTTCAATACCAAGACGAAGATTTCGTTGCGGGTACGGAATTTCAACACGCCCAAACTGAAAGTCAACGATAAACGGGGCAATCCGATTGAGATTGGCGCCGTCGTGGTGTGGCGCGTGCATGACACGGCGCAAGCCTTATTCGACGTGAACAACTACGAAGAGTTTGTCTCGGTGCAGAGCGAATCGGCCTTGCGTTTGTTGGCCAGTCACTATGCGTATGACGATGGTGAAGAGGGAGAAACTACGCTTCGCAGCGGTTTAGATGAAATCTCTCATGCTCTGCAAGGTGAGCTGCAAGTTCGTTTGAGCGCCGCTGGGGTTGTTGTCGAAGAAGCCCGCTTGGCCCATTTGGCCTACGCGCCCGAAATCGCTCAAGCCATGTTGCGTCGCCAGCAAGCGGAGGCCATCATCTCCGCTCGGCAAAAGATCGTGCATGGTGCCGTATCGATGGTTGAGATGGCGCTGTCGGAGTTGGCAGAGAAGCAAGTCGTCACGTTGGACGACGAACGACGCGCCACGATGGTCTCTAACTTGCTGGTCGTGTTGTGCAGTGAGAATGAAACGCAACCGGTAATCAACACGGGAACTCTATACACATGATCGCGACCCTGAATCGTACTTCGCGCAACGGGAAGGGTTCATTGCCACGAGTGCAGCCGGTCGGCGAACGGTTGGTCGTCTTGCGGGCCATGAAAGCGTTTGCCTTGGATCACGCGGGCAAATTTCTCGTCGCAGTTCGAAGTTTTAATTGTGCGAGCGTGGAGCCGTCAACTGTTGTTGGCGGCCCCGCGCATTGCGACTAACGGAATCCCATGGCTGAAGAACGCAAATCGTTTCCGCTGCGCATTTCCAGCCGCTTGTTCGAAGAGATCAAGAAGTGGGCGGATGATGAAATGCGTAGCGTCAATGGGCAGATCGAGTTCTTGCTACGAGAGGCCCTTCTTCATCGCCGGCACCGCCGTTTAGACTCGATCGAGCGACAACCAGACGATTTCGACATGTCACAGCCTCTTGAGCCGCCTTCGGCATAGGACAGCCTACCCATTTCATTTGACGTGCCAATTCCGCACAATGATTGGCTTAACCGCACAGTGTTGGATCACATTGGACGTGTCTGATGTGATCTCCAAGCGCCGATCATGACCGATTGGTAACTTATTTTGGCCAATTACCGGATGCTGGCGGCAAGCGAATCGAGGTCTGGCCCGTGAATTGCACACGATAAGACCGCGATACATTGCGGATGGGGGATGCCCAGTGGGGACGAAATGAGCCCCGTCATCAATGGTTCTGAGGTGCCCCTTGAATAGTACCAAGGCGATTGCCCGAAGCCTGGAGGGCGTTGAATACGCTGGATTGCAACCTTTGGTTATCGTGCAACGATCGGCTTCTGAGGTAAATCGAACAAGCAAGTTTCAACTATGAACACGAGCCTAATCGATCGCAGCCACATTCAGTTGCTAATCGTTGACGACGAAGAGGACTTTCGCGAAGCAGCAGCCGCCTATTTCAAGAAGCTGGGCTACAGTGTTTGGACCGCTCCGGATGGACAACATGCTTTGGAATTGATTGCGAAGCGGACGATTGACGTCGCAATTATCGATCTCCATATGCCTTTGCTGACGGGGATCGGCTTGTTGAAGGCCCTCCGGGAGCAGGAGAACGAACTGCAGGCCATCATGTTGACGGGGGGGGGGACTATCGAAAATGCGGTCGAGTCGATGAAACAGGGCGCCTTTGATTTCTTGACCAAGCCGGCAAAGCTCAACGAATTGGATTTGGTGATCCAGCGGGCTTATCGTGCACGCCAATTGGAGAAAGAGAATCGTCAGCTTCGGCACATGATACGTCACGCTGCCCCTCCGGGAGAGATGATCGGGCAATCGGCAGCGATGCAAGAAGTCTATCGATTGATCGACAAAACGGCGGTTACGGACAAACCCGTGTTGATCGAAGGCGAGAGCGGCACGGGCAAGGAATTGGTCGCCCGAGCCATTCATAAAAAGTCGGCCTTCGCCCACCAGCCGATGGTTGTTATCAACTGCGCGGCGTTGCCGGAACCTTTGCTGGAAAGCGAATTATTCGGCTATGAAAAAGGAGCCTTTACCGGTGCGGTTGCAGCGAAGCCGGGCCTGTTCGAGATCGCCGATGGGGGCACCCTGTTTATCGACGAGATCGGCGAATTGGCAGGTTCGCTGCAAGCCAAACTACTCCGCGTTTTGGAAGACGGATCGATGCGGCGAATCGGCTCGGTCAAAGAGCGCAAAGTCAAGGTGCGTTTAATTGCTGCCACTAATCGCGATTTGCGGCGGGAGATTGAACGCGGGACATTTCGCGAAGACCTGTTGTACCGCATCAACGTTTTGGCGATTCGGCTGCCGCCGTTGCGCGAACGGGGCGACGATACGCGGCTGTTGATCGAACATTTTGTCGGTCCGCAATGGAGAATCGCTCCCGAATTGATGGACAAGCTCTGTCGATATCCTTGGCCGGGTAATATACGGCAACTTCAAAACGCGATCGAGCGAGCCAAGATCCTCGCCGAAGGGAACGAAATTCGCTGCGAAAACCTTCCTCCGGAAGTCATGGGGTCAGTCCCCCATGACGGCGTCGCGCTGGATAGAATGGACAAGCTCGACCTCGAATCGCTTAATCGCCTGCATGTGGAACAGGTTTATCGTCGCTACCAAGGGAACAAAACGCATACCGCCAGGGCCTTGGGAATCGGTCGCCGTTCGCTCTATCGCCTGCTCGAGAAATACCACATCGAATAGTGCTCGGGGCTTGGCCTGCGGGGATTTTATCGTCGCACCACGTGGTCGCAACTGACTGTTTCCGCTATTCTAAACCATCGCGAGGAACGACCGCACGGCTCAGTATGGGTAGAAGCCCTACTTGTGTCGGCCAGTGACGGGGATATGACTTCCCCCGCGGATGCGCCAGGCCTGAACGTGCGCCGCTTTATCGAATTGGGTTTGCTCCGACAGACATCTATCGCCGAATCGAATGTCGCACGCGAACTCTGAAACCAATTCAACGGGCAATCAACCGCCACCGCCCCGCAAGCTGATGGAGTTAATGAGCCCCGCCGGTCATTGGCCCCAGTTGTATGCCGCCATCGAAGCGGGGGCCGATGCGGTCTATTTTGGGCTGAAGCATTTTACCGCGCGCGCCAAAGTGGGCTTTTCTTTGGAGGAGTTGCCTCGCGCCATCGAGACCTTGCATCGCCGCGGCGTAAAGGGATTCGTGACGTTCAACACGTTGGTCTTTGACAGTGAATTGCAGCAAGCCGAATCGGCATTGCGCGCCGTGGCCCGCGCCGGGGCCGACGCCGTGATCATCCAGGATTTAGGAATGGCCTATCGGGTTCACCGCATCTTGCCCGAACTGGTTTTGCATGGCAGTACACAAATGTCGATCACCAATGCTTCTGGAGCTGAGTTGGCGCGATCGGCCGGTTGCAGCCGCGTCGTTTTGGGACGCGAACTGAGTCTAAGCGACATCGCTCACATCGCCGAACAGACCGATATAGAACTGGAAGTTTTTGCGCATGGCGCGCTATGTGTTTCGTACTCGGGTCAATGCTTTAGCAGCGAAGCCTGGGGTGGTCGCAGTGCCAACCGCGGTCAATGCGCGCAGGCATGCCGATTGAGTTACGATCTCTTCGTCGATGGACAACGACGGGACCTGGGCCCTTATCGATATTTGCTCTCTCCCGGCGACTTGTGTGCGTTGGACCAGATCCCCCAGCTCATGGCGTTAGGCGTCGCCTGCGTCAAGATAGAAGGTCGCTACAAAGACGCCGATTATGTCGCGCTAGTAACGAACGCCTACCGCCGCGCGATCGACTCCGCAGCCAATGGCCAACCGCTGACAAATACAGCCGATACGTGGCGCGAGTTGGAACAAGTCTATTCGCGCGGGCTAGGGCCGCATTTCTTGTCTGGCACGAATCACCAACAGGTAGTGGTCGGGAGGGCGCCGCGCCATCGCGGTTTGCGCGTCGGCCGCGTGGTACGTGTGGAGAGAAACCGCATCGAAGTCGAGACGGAACAGCCGATATTCCGCGGCGACGGATTGGTGTTCGACGCGGCCGACCGCCGCAGCCCCGAGTTGCCAGAACAAGGGGGGTTTGTTTACGACGTGCGTTCCGTCGGACTTGACCGAGTCGAACTGGAATTCGCCACTGACAAGGTTGACGCAAGCGATGTTGCTGTCGGCGATTGGGTTTGGCGGACGCACGATCCGCGATTGAGCAAAAAGGCCAAACAATGGACACAGGCCACGACCCCGGTTTATCGACGACCTCTCGATTTCATCGTAGAAGGCCATGTCGGCGCATTCCTCAAGATTTCTGCCAGTACCGATGATGGACTGCGCGCTGTCTGGACTGATGCCCAACCACTCGCGAATGCGCGCTCGCCGCAAACGCCTGGTACTACAGTCCGCGAGCAACTTGAGCGATTAGGCGGCACGTCTTTCCGCCTGGATAAATTGGTTTGCGATCTCGACGAGCACGTATTCATTCCCGCGAGCACTGTAAATCGGGCACGCCGGGAACTCGTTGCCGATTTATTGAACCAGCGCATCTCTGTACCTGCCGTTGTAGACGCGACTCCGGTAATTGAGCCATCCGTTTCCATGACTATCGCCGCTGATTCTCGCGCGATAGACCCGCGAATCCATTTGCTCGTGCGCACTCCCGACCAGCTGGCTTCAGCACTAGCGTTGCGCCCGGATAGCATCACCCTTGATTATTTGGATCTGTTCGGTTTGCGCACGTCTCTGCAGGCGATTCGAGACGCGGGAATCGCAGTGCGCGTGGCGAGTCCGCGCATTGTGAAACCTGCGGAACGGAACGTGCAGAATTTTTTGCTGTCCTTGGATTGTGCACTGCTCATTCGCAGTGGCGGATTGCTTTGGGACCTCACCCGGCCCGTGCGTCGGAGTCAACTAGCGTTAATCGCTGATTTCAGCCTGAACGCAGCGAATCACATCACCGCGCAAGCTCTGATTGACCTTGGCGCTGATGTGGTAACCCCCACACATGATCTGAATGCGCAACAAATTGTCGAACTGGCAGGGCTTTTCGATCCGCGCCGACTAGAGGTGGTTGCGTATCAACATTTGCCCATCTTCCATACTGAACATTGTGTCTTTTGCCGTTTTCTTTCTAACGGGACGGATCGAACGAATTGCGGACAGCCCTGCGAGCGGCATCAGGTGACGTTGCGGGACACCGCGGGGCGCGTGCATCCGATCTTGGCCGATGTCGGATGTCGAAACACTGTATTCAACGCGCCCATCCAGTCCGCGGCCAGGCATCTCGCTATGTGGCGCCGAGCCGGCATTCGTGATTTCCGCTTGGAATTTGTGCACCAGCGCGGTGCCGATATCGTTGCGGCTGTGGACGCGATCCGCCGCTACTTTGGCCATCAACTCGACGCACTCGAGCTTGAGGCCCGCTGGCGCTCGACCGCGCCCGCCGGCACCACCGAAGGAAGCCTCCACATCCCCGAAACCCCACGCGACCTCATCCAACTCACCTAACCCAACAAATACAAAAAGCGAAAAGGACACAAAAAGGACAGGCATCTTAATAGAACCACCGCAACAAAAGCACCTCTGAAATCAACTACAAAAAAATGCGGGGCCCAAACGCGAGAGCAGCCATTCCTAATCCACCACGCTCTAGCGGAATACCAGACCGAAAGGCGAACACCACGCAGGTTGGCGCTCAACACCCGGAGAACGAGCGCATCGGTAGCATCGAAACTTCAACCAGCACCGCTCTTGCTAATCGTCAATGTCAACAGGAAGCGGATTTGAGTGGCACAAGATTATCCAGATGGTGCCGCCCTTTTTGCTGGGCCAACTCCCGCAGTCGGTCGCGACTTGATGTAAAGAAACTGCCACACAACTTCTTCGCGCCGAGCAGCTTCTTTAGCCGCGCCCCCCAAATCTCGGCGCTGGTATCTAGACGCTCAAAAATCCCAACGACTGATGGAGAAACTTGAGCCTTCCCCTCCCGCCACAGACGGCTCGAATAGTCCACAAGCAACAAGTAGCTACCCAAAGAAAAACTTTCCAGCATTCCTTCCCGCTTCGAGCCCTTGCGACGCGCGTCATCCAGCGGGCATAACCAGTGAGAATCTTCAAAGTGGCCAGACACTTTACTCCCCGCCACAGAGCCTTTTGCCGCTTCTTTCAGTGATTCGAGCTTGCCCTTCGCTTTGGCATGAGCGACCCGCTGACGCAGACTTGTGTGCGAGCTAGTTTCCGGCACTTTGCTGATCCCTGCAGCTACCGGGTTCAAATCGATGTATACACAGGTCGCCAGTAATGACTCCTCATCCAAAACGGCAATCGATTTGTAACGACCTTCCCAGAACGTGCCACTGCATTTGTCTTCGCCATTGGCTAAACGCGCCAAGGGCTCTTTCAGCGCCTTCATGAACCAACCAAGACTCTGCAGCCGCTCCCGAAAAACATCGACTTGCTTCCTATTCTTTGCGAAGTGCTTTACCCATTTGTCAACGATCGCCGAGTCGCTCAGATCGAGGTTTTTCGGCGGATAAACGGCGATCCACCGCCGAACCACCGCTTCGGCCGACCAGTCTTTGCCCAACCCTGGATCGAGCCGCACCAACACATGCAGATGGTTATCCATCACAGCAAACCCACAAACCGCGATGGCGAACTGATCGGCCAATAGCTCCAAACGTTCTTCGATCCACCGCTTGCGATGCTCATACCCTTTGCCGCAAAGCTTCGCCTGCCGAACACATCGGGAAATACAGTGATAATACCGGGTAACATTGACATCAACCAACATGTTTCGCGGCATTGTCATGACTCAACATCTCCAGCAAACCAATCCTGTCCAAATTCAAATGACATTTGTCACGCCCCAAAAACAACACGCGCCGACCTTTGAAAACTCATAGGCTTCGGGCCAATTGGAGCGATCGGCACATCGAACACCCGTGCCGGATAAACCACACGTTCCTCAAGATTACCAAGTTCTGCCAACGCTGTCAATATAATAATGCCTGTCCTTATTGGAGGGAGCGCTAGGGGCGGCGCTCTTTGAGACGGACGGCTTTGCCGACGCGGTCGCGGAGGTAGAAGAGCTTCGCGCGGCGGGTTTTTGCGGAGCGAACGACTTCCACCTTGGCCACACGCGGCGAATGCACTGGGAACTTGCGCTCCACGCCTTCCCCAGCCACAATCCGACGGACCGTAAAAGTCTCGCTGACATCCTTTCCAGCACGAGCGATCACCGTTCCCGTGAAAATCTGCGTTCGCGTCTTCTCTCCCTCCAAAATCAAACAGTGGACGTCCACCGTATCGCCGATCGCGAACTGCGGCGGATTCGCCTTCAAACTGGACTTGCCTGCTTTCTCAATGATTTTCTGAGTCATATCTTTATCCTCATTTCCCAATTAAAAATTGCTGCCGCGCGGTCGAGTGGCCTGAGTTCTCAGGGCACTCTGGTCGCGGCGCCATTGATCGACTTCGCGGTGATTGCCACTAACCAAAACTTCCGGAACCGCGAGGCCGCGAAATTCGCGAGGCCGCGTGTATTGCGGGTATTCTAGGCCTCGATTCCCACTGGAAAAGGAATCGTCGCGGCTGCTCATTTCATGTCCCAAGACACCCGGGAGCAACCGGATGACCGAGTCAATCACCACCATTGCCGCGACTTCTCCGCCGTTGAGGACATAATCCCCAATGGAGATTTGCCGCGGGTTCAAAATATCAATAATTCGTTCGTCAAAACCCTCATAACGTCCACACATCAACACCAGTCGAGGCTGGCCGGCCAACTCTTCGACAAGGACCTGATCCAATCGCGTCCCCTGCGGCGTGAGGAGCACCAACTCGCCCGGCGCCTGGCCTTGCGACTGAATCTCCTCCACTGCGGCCACGACCGGCTCAACCATCAAGATCATCCCCGGCCCGCCGCCATAGGGTCGATCATCGACCCGCTGATGACGATTGGCCGCCCAGTTCCGCAAGTCATGCCGCGCGATCGTTGCCAACCCTTTGGCCAACGCTTTCCCTAGCAAACTCTGCTCCAAGTAGCTGTCGAAAATCCCCGGAAACAGCGTCAAGACATCGATGTGCATCGCTCGGCCTCGCGCGGCGACTAAGGCCGTGCCATCAAACTGGCTATTACTCCGCAACTCCTTCCGAAGCCGCCTCGACGGCTTCCACTTCACCGTTTTCCGAAGGCTCAGCGCCACTCGCCTCAACTTCACTCGTTTCCGCTTCAGGTGTTGGCGCCGGAGGAGGCGGAAGCTCTTTTGCCGCCGCCAAAGCCGCCTCGATGGCCTTGCGCCGCCGCTGCCCGAGCCGCTCGACTGCCTGTTGCTGTTGCGCCAAATGGCTGCCGTCCTTGCCATACTTCCGGATCAGGACCGCAACTTTAGGCGAAGGCTGTGCGCCGACGGACAACCAGTACGCGACGCGATCGCCATTGAGCACTACGCGGGCATCGGCTTCTGGCACCGACGGATCGTACGTTCCCAATTCTTCGATCACGCGACCGTCGCGCGGTGCGCGAATATCGGCCGCGCAGATCCGGAAATAGGCGCGGTTCTTCCGCCCCATGCGTTTCATGCGAATTTTTACTGACACTGGTACTTTCCCAAAAAAAACTAAAAACTATCGGACATAACTCGTTTCTCTTGGCCGCGATCGAGACCTCTAGGAATTGCCCCGTTTGCGCAGCTGGCGCAACATCTTGTCCCGTTGCTTGCGCAGCTTATCTCGCTCCTTGTTGGTCAAACGCTTGCCTGTTGACTTCTTGGTGTTAGGCATCCCACGCGACGGATCAATCATCTGCCGCTGGACCTCCTCCAGCATTTTGGCCTGCTCGGCCGGACTCTTCTTCCCCGCCAAGCCCGTAAACATCGGTTTCATCGTTTCGAATTGTTTGACCAATTCGTTGACCTGGCGCGGCTGCACTCCCGCTCCGCGCGCGATGCGCTGCTTGCGATTGACGTCCAACAAACGCGGATTGCGGCGTTCTTCGACCGTCATCGAGTCAATGATGCCCACCATCTGACGGATCTGTTTTACGGAGTCTTCGTTATTCAGCGCGTCTTGCATCTCCCGCAGCGCCCCCATGCCTGGCAATAAACCTAGCATTTTCTGCATCAATCCAGGTTTGGCCAGGCGGGCCATATGATCGCGGAAATCGTCGAAGGTAAACTGGCCTTTTTCCAGTTGCTCCTGGATGCGTTGCTGTTCTTTTTCGTCAACCAACCGCTGGGCTTGCTCCACCAAGGCCACGACGTCGCCCATCCCAAGTATGCGGCTGGCCATCCCTTCGGGGCGAAACATCTCCAGGGCATCCAAATGCTCGCCCGTCCCAATAAATTTAATCGGCACGCCGGTGACATGCTTGACCGACAGGAGGGCACCACCCCGCGCGTCGCCATCGAGCTTGGTCATGATCACGCCATTCAGCTCCAACGCTTCATGGAAGGCCCGAGCGCTGTTGACGGCGTCTTGACCCGTCATACCGTCAACCACCAAGAACACCTGCTGCGGCTTGATCTCGCGGTCGATCGTTTTGAGCTGCTCCATCAAGTCCTGGTCGATTGCCAAACGGCCGGCGGTATCGAGGATAACCAAACGAATCTGCTCGTTGCGCGCTTGGTTCACGGCATTGCGGCAGACGGCGACTGGGTCCCGCGCGCCCGGTTCCGAATAGACCGGGACGCCTATTTGCCGACCAATAACATGCAATTGTTCGATCGCTGCCGGGCGCTGCAAGTCCGCGGCGACCAACATCGTCTTGACGTTGCTTTTCAGAACCAGCGACGCCAGCTTACCGCAGGTCGTCGTTTTGCCGGAGCCTTGCAAACCGCACATCATGATGACATTCACGTCATCTTTAAGCGGAAGCGAATGGTCCACAGGACCAAGCAGCTTGATCAATTCCTGATTGACAATGCCGATCAGTTGCTCTTGTGGGCGGAGGGACAACAGCACCCGCTCCCCCAGCGCCTGCAGGGAGACGGCCGCCATGAAGTCTTTGACGACTTGGATACTGACGTCGGCTTCGAGCAGCGATTTCTCAACCAGCTTGAGCCCATCGCGCATGTTCGATTCGGTCAGCTTGGACTTGCCGCTGATCGTCTTGAACGCCGCGCGTAAACCGTCTTGTAGTGACTCAAACATGGACCGTAACAGGCAAGAGTATCGCCGAACGATTGATGTTGTTGAAAATGGGGACCGGCCCCCGCCGCGGGCCCTAGCCGCTTGCAAACCAAGCATTCTAGCCGAAAATTGGGGCTTCTGTAAATGGTTCGGGTCCCCTTAATTCCGAGGATTTCAGTGCCATGCCGTGGCTCAACGAGAATTTTCAAAAACTGCCTGCGGGCTACCTTTTCCCAGAAATATCGCGACGCGTCGCCCGTTTTTCGAAAGAAAACCCGCGCGCCGACATCGTGCGGATGGGGATCGGTGATGTCACTCGCCCGCTGACTCCCACCGTACTGGCGGCCCTTCACCAAGCCGTGGAGGAGATGGGGCGCGCGGAGACCTTTCGCGGATATGGCCCCGAACAAGGCTACGATTTCCTGCGCCAAGCCATCGCCGAACACGACTTTCAAAGTCGGGGAATCGCGATCCGCCCGGAAGAGATCTTTGTTTCCGACGGATCCAAATGCGATTGCGGCAGCTTGCTCGATCTGTTTGGTCCGGGCAACAGGATCGCCATTCCCGACCCAGTCTATCCAGTTTACGTCGATACCAATGTCATGGCGGGAAATGCGGGCCGGTTGCTGGACAACGGCCATTTCGAGGGTGTGACCTATCTGCCCATGACGGACGAAAACGGATTTCAACCGGAACTGCCGACCCATCCCGTGGACGTGATTTACCTCTGTTCGCCAAATAATCCGACCGGGGCTGTGTTGAGTCGCGAGCGAATGGCGGCCTGGGTGACGTTCGCGTTGCAACATAAGTCGGTAATCATCTTTGATGCCGCCTATGAAGCGTATATTCGCGACCCGCAATTACCGCATTCGATCTACGAGATTGAAGGGGCCAAACACGTGGCCATCGAACTGCGCAGCTTCAGCAAGACCGCGGGCTTCACCGGCCTGCGGTGCGCGTATTGTGTCGTGCCGAGCGAATTGCGGGGCGCCACGCGAGACGGTCGCTCGGTGCCGATTCATCCTCTCTGGTTGCGGCGGCATACCACGAAGTTCAACGGCGTATCCTATCCAGTGCAACGTGCTGCGGCAGCAGTCTATTCTCCGGAAGGGGATTTGGAAATTCGCCAATTGATCGATTACTACATGGCCAATGCGCAACGGTTACGCCAAGGTTTACAGAACTGCGGCTTTACGGTCTTCGGAGGCGAAAACGCGCCCTATATCTGGCTGAAGACGCCGCCGCCAATGTCCAGTTGGGAGTTCTTCGACCGACTGCTGCACGACGCGCACATAGTCGGCACGCCAGGGTCGGGATTCGGGGCAGCCGGTGAAGGCTATTTTCGCCTGAGTGCCTTTGCCAGCCAGGAACGAACGGCCGAGGCGCTGCATCGGTTGCAACAGTGGGCCGCTCTGGTTTAACCGCTGAACACGACAATCATCAACACCGCTACCAACGAGTTGTTAATCGCGTGCATCATGATCGAGGGATATAACGACCCGCGCCATTCGCGGACTAGCGTCAACCCCATCGCCAAGGTCGTCAGCAGGAGAATTCCCATGATTCCTTGCGGATGGATGGCAGCGAAAATCACGCTGTTGATCAAGGCAGCGCCAGCCACCGCCAGCCAACGCCGCCATCTGACAAAGCGATCGCGCAAGTAACGATAGAAGACTCCTCGGAAGAAAACCTCTTCGACAATAGGCGCTGCGAGACACATCGAGATGATGGCGCCCCACCAGGCCCAGGAACCGGCGCCCGCCAATTCGTCTTGCAAAGGATGTCCGACGCCTTGGCTTGGTTCGAACTCACCCCCTGACGAACCGACCATCGACATGATGGCTCCCGCGATCAACACGTTGACGATTGCGGCCGCAACCACCGCCGGCGCAACGGCACAATAACTCGGAATCCCCCATAAGACCTGAAGCGGGCGCCGCGGACCCGCCATTCCCAAATCGTTCACGATCTGCCGCCATGTTCGGCCCCGCAGCAACGGCCACACCAGGACCACCAACGAACCAAAGAAAACGAACGGCAGCAACGAAAATACCTGTGCCTGTGAGACACCCGAAGCACCGAGACCAAACTGCATACCAAAGAACACGAAAAACCAAATGGTGAACGTCTCCAAATATATCAGTCCACCTCCCGACCAATCGGTCGTGCCGGAACGCATTCGGCCCATCGCCGCCAGCACGACGGCAATTATCGCCAGAACCAAACCGACCAATACAATCAAGACGAACAGCAGACCAACACCTGCTACACCAAATACGGCATATTTGGCGGCGCGATTCACCTCCTGGCGCAACGCAAAATCCGGCGATCCCACCGGAGCTAAGGCTACCTTCCCCAACCATCCTAGTTGTTGTATCAAGAACGCGCGGTCGTCCTCCGGAATGGTGCGGTTGTCAAATACACGCATACGGGCGCGTTGACTGAATATGTCCCCCAGTATCGACCGCACCCGCGTTTCCATTTCCGTCGGCTGGTAGCCGTGGCGTTCAACGGCCGAGTCAATTGCATTCAGGAGTTGTAAAGCGCGCTGTGACGAGTCCATTTCGGCTACTAGAATCGCCCCGCCATACCGTTCCAGCAACGATCCGTGCTGCGCAGTTTGCGCAGGATCGAAATGACCGAACAGATCGGCGTTCCCAAGTTCTTGGCCAGCCACCAAGAACTTGCCATTGAGCTGCAGTTGCATCAAATGGCCTTTATTCTGCGCGGCGTCCGACCCCGCAGAGGGTTGTGGACTCAATTGTTCGACAACCGTGCTCACCCAGATGAAACCGGCGAGAGTCACAATCAATCCCCAACAGAGGATCTCGCTCCAGCCAAACAAACCTCCAGGAGGTCGCCGCCGAGCCAATTCTTCTTGCGGCGACTCCTGGGGAAGCGACGCAAAGTAAAATTCCGAGCTGTGCGGCCAGAATGACTGCCCCGGCTGGATCCACGTGACGGCCGGCGGCCATGAATCCTCCGCCGAGACCTGTGCCGAGTCAGATGGCTGCAACTCCGAAACCGGATCTATCCATTCCGGCTGCGCTGGATCATGATCAGAGTTATTCACGCCTTATCCTTGTCTTTCAACTCGCGGGCACGCGAGAATATCGTGTCGAACATGGGCTCGGTCAACCTCCCGGTAAACGTATTCTGCTGGCTTGGATGGTAACTTGCCAACAGCCAACGATCGGGTGCCCAGGTAGTTTCGGCGCCGTGTCGGAAGCGATCCGTCCGATTCAACCGGTGACCTTGATCCTGCAGGGCTCGGCGCGTCGCGCGCCAAGCGATCTGCCCAAGTGTTACGATAACAACCGGCGTTACTTGGGACAATGTTTCCACCAAGAAAGGACGACAATTGGCAAGTTCTACCGCCTCAGGGCGATTGCCGGGCGGCGCGCAATGGACCGCCGAAGTGATGACACAATCCAGCAATTTCAGGCCGTCCTCGCGCCGCTCCCACGTTGCCTGATTGGCAAATCCATTGCGATGCAACGCGCGATAGAGCCACTGCCCACTGCGATCTCCGGTAAACATCCGCCCGGTGCGATTCGCGCCGTGCGCACCCGGCGCCAGACCGACAATAAGCAATCGGGCCTTCGACGTTCCTAAATTGGGAACGGGGCGACCCCAGTATTCCTCGTCCAGATACGCGGCGCGCTTAGCGTGCGCAACTTCGCGGCAGTGGGCGATCAAGCGAGGACACAATCGACAGGTCTCGATGCGCTGCTGCAGTTCCTGCCACTGCGAATTACGCTTTGTCGCCATCGTGAGATTGTTCTTTCGTCAACATCGCGGCTGCTAGTTGCCGCTTTTTGATGCGATGGTACCGATACTCAAGAAACAATACCAAGCCGACCACGATCGCAATCCCCCCGACTTTAAACCAGACGTTTTCGGGATTGATAAATCGATTGATGACGTTGGCGCAACCATACATGAGGGCATTGCCAATTAGACTGCCCAACAACACCGCCAGGACAATCGCCTGACGACTCAAGCCCAATAGTCTGCCGAAAATCGAGCCGCCGATACTTCCCGTGGTGGACGACGGAAAAATCACGAAGGCGATCAATCCCCAAAACGCCAAGCGCCGAATCCACGGCTGGGAACGCATCAAACTTTGACCATCCCAAACCAACATACCCAGTTTCGGCCCCACATACGGCAGCCGGAAAAGAATCCCCATGTGGAACGAAACGAACAACGCCGCGATGAAGTCCATGTACGTCACTAACCCGAACAACTCGCCGGGGGTCAACGTGATGTTCCACGCATCGTCGACATTCTCCTTTTCCATGCCAACCAGAATGACGAACCTTCCCAAAACGAAGAACGTCAACAGCGCGTGCGATACGAAATTGCCCGCCTTCGGCCAGCCTTGCCACAGGCCGATGACCAACAGCAACAGAGCGGTCACCACCACGGGTGCCAACAAGGTCCCCCACCACCAATAAGGGTGTCGGCGACGGAATCCTGATTCAAATTCAGCGTACGATGAAGCTAGTTCGGAACGAAGTGCTTCCGGATCGTCAATGGTCTCGATGCGATTGTCCATGCCTATGAGGCGCCCGCCCGCGTTCTCTGTGTGTTCCCCCAACCCGCTCAAATTATGCCGCAATTCCGGCCGCGATAGAATCCGGCCAATTGAACGAACTGGGAGAATCTATGCGGCAATCGTTCATGATTGCTGTGACGCGCTGGCCTTGCGAGCCGTGGCGCAATGGGAAAATCGATTGCGCGGATCTGGAACTGAACATAGAAAACGGTCCCGAACAAGCGGGACCGTTTACTACGCTATTCAATCGTAAGCATCTCCCCAACGACCGGCCGGTATTCCGACCGCCTCACTTGGATCGATGCCGGAATGGAGGAGCCTTACTCGTCGCCCCCGCTGCGTTTGAAACGCAGAGCTCGTGGTGCCTCTTCGTCGTCTTTCGGAAACTCGAACCGGTCCCCCATCATCCGCTGAAGTTTGTCCAATTGGTCACGGGTGAGTTCCTTGAACAGCTCTTTCTGTGCCTCTTCGCGCAGACGCTCCATCTTCTCTTTCAATTCTTTACCGATCTCTTTGGCCCGCTCTTTGAGCTTTTTCAATTGCTCGGGAGTGATTCCCAGTTCTTCCGCGAACTCCTTGTCGCTCAGTGCACCGGTGGGGCCCATCGACCGTAACCTGGTTTGCACGGAAATCTCCCGCAAGCGGCGCATTTGATGGGGCAACAAAATCTCTTCCAAGTCCGCTGCCTGTTGCTTTTGTAACTGCTTGATGGTTTCACCCAAATTGCGCCCGGATTCTGGATTGAAATTCCCCTCGCGCAAGGTCCGAGCATGTTCACTAACCTTTTGTGCAAAGTCCTGTCGCAAGCGGCGAAGTTGCTCGCGCTGGTCGTCCGATAGCTCCAGGTCGCGCTGGACACTATTGTTATTCAACATGGACATCATGTCGCCGCCGAATCCGGGAATCGGCGAAGCCATCGCATCGCCGAAACCGAATGAAAACGGCATGGCTGCCGGTCCGCCAATCACATTGACGGCGCCCGATTCGTCCGCCACAACCATTTGGAAATCCATCGTCGGAACCTCCAGGCCGTCCTGCTTGATAAACAGCGACGCGGTGCCAATCTTGGCGGGTTCTGCAATTACTTCTTGCCCCCAGACAGTTGCCGCCCACGCGCCCAGAACAAAACTAGCTGTCAACCAACCCGTAACAATGATTCGTTTCATCGATAAAACCTCGCAACAAAGCCAACTCGGACGAGCGTGTCTCGCCCCATCAGTCAGACACCTTAATATGTTGAAACCGCTGAGTCATAGTCGCGCCGCCGACACCCTTTCCCAACTTCCCCACCGGAAAACACAAAAATAAAAGACGCCGCCGCCAAAATCCAGCTCATTCTTTGCGATCCACCCAAGCCGCTAACAGCCGTATTTGTTCGCTAAAGTCGTGAGCTACCGCCCCCTGAGGCGACTTGAAAAAAGGACTCAAACATCCCAATTCACCTACTTCACCTCGGCGCATTGCTAGCTCCGCAAATCGAACCAGGTCCAAAACCAGCGGTGCCGCCAACACCGAATCGCACCCTTGCCAGGTAAATTGCAAAATCATGGGTGTCCCTAAAAAGCCTCGGAAATGAATGTGGTCCCAAGCAGTCTTCCAATCACCCAGACTGCGAATGTACTCGATACTGATATGCGTCTGCGGCGCATAACCGAGAATCTCCGCTAGTAAATGGTCCTTGCTCGTGACTTTGCTGGCTTTATTCTGCGGGTCGTCCAAAATCCGCCCGTCAAGGTTCCCGAATATATTGTGCCCCACCCAACTCAATATTTGGAAATTCCGCGCCGCAAAGGCCGGCGCCAGAACGCTCTTCAACCACGTTTCGCCCGTCTTGCCGTCGCGCCCGGCATGACACGCGCCGCGACTCAATGCCAGTTCCCGCAGCGCGGAACAATCGCTCCCCAGCGATGGCGTGAAGTTGATATACGCACAGCCCAACTCCAAAGCCGCAATGGCGTACAGCGAACTGGCCGGGATGCGAGACTCGGAACCACTCAATTCGCGCTCCCACGCGTCCCATTGGTTTGGCAGGGCAACGACGTCCGCCGGGGGTTCGGTGGACGCGACGTTGACTACAATCATTCTGTCCACCCGCTGCTGCGTCGCAAATGCTTCAACGTCTCGTTGAATCGAAGCGATCGCGGATCGAGGTGACGTTGCCCTGATCACATGTGCGCCGTCGGCTAAGCGGGCAATTGCATTGCCGCAACCTTCAATCGTCCCAGGGCGAATCGCTGCGTCGATCTCCTCGAATCCAGGCCGACATTGGTCGATCAACGCCACATCAAAAGCGCGACTGTCGGACGCCAACGCGCGCGCGGAATCCAGCAAGCTCCCTGGGCGTATTTCGTGCCCACCAACGACAAACTGACCCCAATCGGCCAATCCCGCACTCGCAAACCGGGGCGCAGCGCTGACCAATCCCCACGACGGTATGCTGCCCTGCCGCAACAACTCCAACCCCATGATGGCCGTCGTTGCGACTCCTCCGCGTGCGCCGACCAACCAGATTCCGATTTTGTCACTCATTCGCAATGATCGCCTAACCTCATCAACCGTGGAGTTTGCCGAATACCCGTTGTATCCGCTGGACCATGACTTACGATAGGGGAACGATTACAAACCGCACAAGCCAGGAGATTCCATGACTTCCACCCGCAA
>JACTND010000170.1 GCA_014584305.1 Planctomycetota bacterium
CCGCCCCAGACGCCTGAGCCGTTCTCGCTTGCGCAGACGGGGCGTCGGCCTTGTTGGGGATGGTCATCGGCTGCGCACACTTGGGGCACTTGACGCGCTTACCAGCGAATTCGTCGCGCACACCAAAACTGGCTTGGCATTGACCGCATTGAGCCTTGATGGACATCGTTTACCATGATCCTTGGTGAAGGGCGCGCGATCCCTGGGACAGATGCGCTCCAGTTGAATTAGGGCCGTCGGTCACCGCAATCGCGGGGCGTGGGCGGCTTTCCTTTATTGTGTCCGAAATTCGGAAAATGGCAACTATTCTTCGGGCAAAATTGCCCAACTCTGCGGGACTTGTCCGCGGCCCGGCTCCAATTGCCAAATGGTCAGCTTGTCGGCGGGCACGGCCGAAGTTCCGTCAGCATTCCCGTCGCCTGCCGCGCAGCTAATACAACAGCCGGTACCCTTTCCACCGCAAGATTGCCTGGGGACGATCGCGCTCGCCGTCATTCCCATCGGCACCTGAGTTCGGGTTGTAGTGATTGTGACGACGGGCGACCGGTTCAATCGGAAACGGGCAAATTGTATGATGCGCCGCAAGTTGCCGTTAGCAGTCGCAGGTGACGTGACCCCTGGGGAGCATGTTATGCCCAACAAGAATATCGAGAACCGGTTTCACGAGCTGATCGATGGCTTGGCCCAATCCGGGCAGCTGAAGCCATTCTATGAGTTGAACAGCCCGATGCGGCCGGTGGTTCAAATTGCCGGGCACGGAGAAGTGCTGGTGCTGTGCGCCAACAATTATCTGGGATTGGCCGACCACCCCGAGGTGATCGAAGCGGGACATCAAGGACTGCGCGATTACGGTGCCGGAACGGCTTCGGTCCGTTTTATTTGCGGCACATTGGTTTGCCACCGCGAATTGGAACAGACGATTGCGCGATTCGTCGGCGCTGAGGCCGCATTGTCGTATGTCAGTTGCTGGAACGCCAACGAAGCGTTGTTTCCGACGTTGGTCGGCCCGGACGACGCCGTCTTGTCCGACGCCCTGAACCACGCCAGCATCATCGATGGGATGCGATTGATGCACAGATCCGTGAGTAAATCCGTGTACACGCACGGCGATCTCAACCAATTGGAGGAACAGCTGCAGGCGACGCAGTCGCATCCCGCCCGGTGGGTGGTGACAGATGGCGTGTTCAGCATGGAGGGGGACGTCTGCGACTTGCCGGAGTTGGTGCGGCTTTGCGATCGGTACCAGGCGATGTTAGTCGTCGATGATTCGCACGGCATCGGCGTCTTGGGCGAATCTGGTCGGGGGACGCCGGAACATTTTGGCGTGCTCGGCCAGATCGATGTGTTGACCGGTACGCTGGGCAAGGCATTAGGGGGAGCGGCCGGTGGTTACATCGCGGCCTCGCAGCGGGCCATCGAAGTTCTCGAGCAACGCGCGCGGCCCAGCTTGTTCTCGAATGCCTTACCCGCCACAGTGGCCTACAGCGCGCGGAAGGCAATCGAAATCGTCGAACGGGACTCAAAGCTGGTCCAGAAATTGCGCCGCAACATTGCCGCCTTCCGTACTGGATTGACCCGGTTGGGATTCGAGTGCGCCGAGAGCCCAACCGCCATAATCCCCATCATGATCGGCGACGAGGCAGAGGCGATTCGGCAGTCGAAGCGGCTGTTCGAATTGGGAGTGATGATCATCGGCTTCGGCTTTCCCGTCGTTCCCAAAGGCGCGGCGCGCCTTCGCTTGCAAGTCTCGGCGGCCTTTTCCGACGAGCACGTTCAGCGCGCGCTGGATGCGTTCGCCAAATTGTAATGGGATTCATATCCAATGATTGACCTGCGCAGCGATACCGTGACTAAGCCGACCGACTCCATGCGCCGCGCGATGGCTGAGGCCGAGGTGGGCGACGACGTCATCGATATCGACCCGACGGTGGCGCGGTTGCAAGAGCGCGTGGCCGCCCTGTTGGGAAAAGAAGCGGCCATGTTCATGCCGTCGGGCACGATGACCAATCAAGTGGCCGTCCGGCTCCACTGCCGCCCCGGCGACGAAATGATCTGCGAAGAAGGCTGCCATATTTTCAACTACGAACAAGGCGCGTTTGCACAGTTGAGCGGCGTGATCGCGCGGACTGTCCGCGGCCAGCGCAGCGTTTTCTGGCCGGACCAGTTGGATGACCTGTTGCGTCCGGACAATGAACATGCGGCCCGATCGCGGTTATTGACTTTGGAAAACACGCACAATCGCGGTGGTGGAGTGATCGTGCCCCTGGAGAACATTCAAGCGGTTTGCGGTTGGGCCCGCGACCATGGGCTGGCGACCCACCTCGATGGCGCTCGACTGTTTAATGCAGCCGTAGCCACCGGCATTCCCTTGGCGACTTGGTGCGCGCCGTTTGATACCGTCAGCGTCTGTTTCAGCAAGGGATTGGGCGCGCCGGTCGGCAGCGCATTGGCTGGTCCCCGGACGCTGCTCTCTTCGATGCGCCGCCATCGCAAACTGCTAGGAGGGGCAATGCGTCAATCGGGGATCATTGCGGCCGGCGCGTTGTATGCATTGGAACATCACATCGAGCGGCTGGCGGACGACCATCGCGCCGCCCAGATTCTTGCGGACGCTGTCCGCGCAACGCCACAGCTTGCACTGGAGCCCGACCAGGTTGACACGAATATCGTTATTTTTCGGACGAATACCCCCGGAGGCGCGGCGGCATTTTGCCAGCAAGCGCATGCTGCCGGAGTTTGGATGCTCCCCTTCAGCCGGATCCATGTCCGAGCGGTGACGCATTTGCATATCGGCGCCGACGACGCGCGCCGTGCCGGTGAAATCATCTCGGCAACGGCCGAGAAACTTGGCCGGCATGCGGCCACAACAAGTTTGTAAGTCCGCGTGCGCCCGACGGTTACCCTATGATTGTCACGTGTTATCCCGCTCAGCCGCACCATATCGCCCGAATCTCGGCGGTGGCCGATGCGAACATCGTGTTCGCCGATGATCAGTCGATCGCCGAGCAGATACCGCACGCGGAAATCCTGTGCGGCCACATTAAGTCTCCGGTCGATTGGGAAGAAGTCGTCCGCGCTGGCCGTTTGCGCTGGATTCAATCGACGGCCGCCGGGTTGGACCATTGCCTGGTCCCAGAAGTGATTGATTCGCCAATCGTCGTCAGCAGTGCTTCCGGCGTATTCGCCGACCAAGTGGCAGAGCACGCACTAGCGTTGTTGTTGGGCCTGCTCCGCGGATTGCCAACGTTCTTTCGCGCGGGGCTGGAGCATCGTTTCGAACGTCGTCCCACGGACGATTTGCACGGAAAAGTCGTGGCGATCGTAGGGTTCGGAGGGAATGGGCGGCGGATCGCGAAAGTTCTGGAACCCTTTCGTTGCCGTTTGATGGCCACCGATTGTTTTGCTGATTGGAGGCCGATGGACGGCGTTGACGTTTACCCGTCAGACCAAATAGTGACGGCGATATCCAGCGCCGATGTGGTGATTGCGACGTTGCCCTTGACGGCAGAAACGCATCATTGGATTGATGCCCGTTGTATCGCCGCGATGAAACCGGGCGCCTATTTCATCAATGTGGGGCGCGGTGCGACCGTGGATGAGTTGGCATTGATTCACGCCTTGCAAAGCGGCCACGTAGCTGGCGCCGGTTTGGATGTCGTCGAGCGCGAACCGTTGTCTCCGGAAAGTCCTCTCTGGGACATGCCGCAGGTGATCATCACGCCGCACGTTGGCGCGCAGTCTGCGCGGCGATTGGACGACGTCACCGAGTTATTTTGTCGCAACCTGCAGCGTTGGAATTCAGGTTTGCCACTCTGGAATCTCGTTGATAAACGGCTCGGTTTCCCGCTGCCAGCCAACCGACTGCCGGACGCATGGCGGACTGGATAAATTGGTCAGCCGACCGTATATTGGAGGAACGCCGCGAGATGCGTTGCGTCTGGCCGGTTGACTGGCCGGATAGAAATAGTAGCCCGAAGCGTTAGCCAAGGAACCTTAGCTGTCCCTCGCCAAGGCTTCGGGTTGCGAATGGCACACTGAGCATTTCTGTCTGGATGCATTTTGGGGAATCTTCGTCCGCCCATGTCAACAGATTGAGTAGCAAGACTAGGCGGTGGATTCCGCACTGGCCTGAGGATGGAACCCCGCTCGCCAAGCGATGCGCCACGCCTCAATGAAGCGAGTTAATCACGTGTCGTCGCCCGGCGCCGATCGTGTAAAAGGCCACAGAAAACCGATAGAAGCAGAACGATGAACGCCGAAGGAGCCGACCTGACCCAACACGACTCGCGGTTGGACATCACGACGGGCGAAGAATTCTCCTTGACGACGACTGCTCCGTTGGGTCAACGCGATGCAGAAATCAACGAGTTGTGGGACCGTTATGTGTCGGAGGCCAGCCAGGCCCGGATGAGTTGGACCACTCACTTGCGATTGCTCCGCAAACTGGGGGCGGGAGGGCAGGGGGTCGTGTACTTAGCCGAACGGCGCGGCGCGGACAGCTTCACACTGCCGGTGGCCTTGAAAATCTTTTCGCCCCAAAGGTATCGCACGGCCGAGGACTACGATCAAGATATGTTGCGGATCGGCGATATCGCGGCGCGTGTCGCGCGGATCCAGCACGACAACCTGCTGTTGGTGCAAAACTTTCTGGACAGGAACCGGGTGCGGATGATGGTCATGGAGTGGGTCGAGGGATTTGACCTGCGACGCCTGTTGACCGTCAAGTTGTTCCGAGTCATGAGCGAGCGTTTCAGTCAACATCGTTGGCATGAAGTGAACGAATTGTTGGTGACGTCTGGCCCGGAACAACCGCGTCTAAAAGCTGGCGTCGCGATGAGTATCGTGCGCAGTTGTTTGGAAGCTGTCGGTGCACTTCATCGCGAAGGAGTGATTCACGGAGACGTTAAACCCGCGAACATCATGTTGAAAGCGTCGGGATTGGCCAAGATCATCGACATCGGCTCGGCCTTCGACGTGAACCAACCGCCGCCGCGGCGCGCCTGCACGCCGACGTACGCCGCCCTGGAGGTATTGCGCGGCGATCCGATAACCCATCTCAGCGACCTGGCCAGCATCGGCTATGTCACGATCGAGCTGTTGGCGGGCCGCCCCGTGTTCAGCGCCGAAACGAGTCTCGAGCGGCTGATCGAACGGAAAAAAAATCTGATTCGCGACCTCCCTAGCTTGCTGCCGGCGGAAGTAACCGTGAACGATTTGTTGATGTCTTTTATCGTTAATTTGGTTCACCCTGATCCAGCAGAACGTTTTCCCAGTGCCGAAGCAGCCGTAACGATGAAAAACGGCGCCGCCGATTTCTTACGACAGTTGGTTAAGGGGGATTTATCCAGCGAGTATCAAAACGATTTGCGCCATTGGGTTGAGGAGTTATTGGAATTTGATCCATCGTTGATAGACGATTGACAACCGCTCATCAGGACACACGGCTCGATCCGCTTGGATTCTTTTGAATCAGCGAATTGCAGGTTGAGATCGAGTCCGACAACTTGCGATTCCAGCCGCCGTATTGAATGACCCGGCGTCTTCTCCGAAAATAACCCGACGGAGAAGGTGCGCGTTTGGATTGGATAACGTACAGGAGACGGCTTGAGGACCAATGACTGCGGCGGAAACTGCGGGAACGACCGATCAAACGATTGACCGCGCGCTGACCGTGTTCGGCTTGCAGTCCTTCCGCCCTGGTCAGCGACAAGTGATCGAAGCCATTGTCTCCGGCCACGACACCTTGTGTGTCATGCCCACCGGTGGCGGGAAAAGCCTCTGTTTCCAACTCCCTACCTTGATTCGCCCGGGCTTGACGTTAGTCGTATCGCCCTTGATTGCCTTGATGAAGGATCAGGTTGATGCGCTGTCGCGCTTGAAAATCGCGGCCACGTATATCAACAGCTCCCTCAGCGCGGACGATCAGCGGCGTCGAATGGAGGCGATGGTCGCTGGTGAGTATCAATTGGTTTATATTGCCCCCGAACGGCTGCGGAGCGCCAGTTTCTTGCGCATTCTGCATCGCATCGCGGTGACGCTGTTGGCGG
>JACTND010000181.1 GCA_014584305.1 Planctomycetota bacterium
GTTACTTTTCCTGTACTTTGATTGCCGCATCAATCCTCATCCGGCATCAACTGCGCGGGGGGCACGAACGAGGCAATCCGGTTGAAAGCTTCCTTGACGTCCGCCTCCAAATCCGAGACGGATTGGCCGCCGGGAACTTCAATGAAAATACCCCGGCCCAGGTGGGCGACGGCCCGCATCAATTCCACGTCAGCGCCGGAACCGACGCTCATCGTGTGAATCGTGTAGCCGGCGTCAACGCATTCTTTGGCCCTCTTTAATACATGCCGCTTCTGCGTGTTGGACGTGTTATAGTCGGCCACGCCGTCTCCGTCGTAGTCAAACAACGTGTCCCAATTCCAACTAGCGGGCAGGTTGCCGTTTTCACCCGGATCCATCGTATTGGAGTTTCCGTCCGTCATTAACAAGATGGTCGGGCGAGCGCCGATCCGACCGTGGGCATCCAGCAATTCGCGGGCGGATTTCAATCCACCACCGATATTGGTGGCGTAATAGTAATGCCCGGCTTGTTTGTGATGGATCAGGTCGCGAATGGCCTGGTAATTGTTCGTTATCGGTTTGCTGGAAATGTCAACCGACGGCATGCCGGGCGAATTCAATACCTGTTCGACGCGATGGTAGGTGTCGTAGCTGACAAACCCAACATAGTCGTTGAAGCTCAATTCCTCCAGGAAGTCGCAGAGCAGCTTTTGCCCCTCTTTCACAGCATGGAAGGGTTGATGCCGCGTTTTCCAGAAATCAGGCGTGCGGGCGTAGGATGCTTCAAATCGCAATTGGTAATGCAGCAACGTCATGATCCCGAACTTCTTGCGAAAGCCATGCTCGCCGATCTTCGGATCATAGTAGCTGCTGCCGCTGGTTACGTTGCGAACCATATTGAAGTAGT
Source organism: Planctomycetota bacterium (assembly GCA_014584305.1). GTDB lineage: Bacteria > Planctomycetota > Planctomycetia > Pirellulales > Pirellulaceae > BJ22. Next base: position 887 of record JACTND010000181.1, read on the forward strand.
TACCCCAACTGCCGGAAGGCCAAGGATAGGGGACGCCGGTCAAACCCAATCCGCGCTGAATATGCGCGTTGTTGAAAAAGTCAAAGGTTTCCCAGGTCGTCGATCCCTTCCGGATTTCGCATTTATGGATGGGGCGGTTGGCATTCGAACCGGTACCAGCCCAGGTACCCGAATTAACGGTAGTCGTAAACGTTTGCTGATTGCCATTGTTAAACGTCAATCGCACGCGCTGTAGATCGCTGTTGCAGACCACATACACGGACGTGTCCTGCCAGCGAACGGTGACGTTGCTGCCCCAAGTTGTGCTGGGGATCGTCACCCAATTGGGCATCCAGGACATATTGCCCCAGGTGGGATTTCCCAAGTCATCCCAAATTAGGCCAATGTTGTTCAGAATCTGGGAGTAACTCAGGTACGTTGTCTCTTCGGAAGCGAAATAGCTATCAAAGTTCATCGACCGCGAAAAGTCGATCACGCACACAATGTCGCGGGCTTCGACGAATGCGGCGGCCGTCGTGCGCAGCGGTTGCGATCCGCGACCGATGGCTCCGGCAAACGGCAGATTGACAAATGCGTCTGGTTCCGAACTATCGGGATTGTCGCGCCGAGCGGTAACTCGCACGACATTGGCGATTGGCGCCGTCCAATCCGTTTCGAACTTCTGGGTCGCTGGGTTGTAGAACCGCTGACCAAACTCGACGTCGCGGGCAGGGTCAACGTACACACCGTTCAGCGCTGCCACTTCTGCGGCTTTCAAGCGCGCCTGCTCTTGCGCATACTGCATGATGTTGCCTACATCGGGCCCAGCGGTTTCGACAGCTGCCGTGATCTCCATTGCCGCCGCCAAGGCCGCAGCATCGACAGCGTTTTGCATTTCTTGTTTGGTCATGACCAGTCGGCTGTAGTCGACGCTGATTGCGGCGAACGCCAACACGACAGTCATGGCCACGAGAGCCAACACGACGAACATGCCGCGCCGCGGGGGGCCGGCAGCCGCCGAGCGTCTCAGCCATTGTTGTGGGGAACGTCTCATGGGGGCCTCCGAGTTGAAAAAACGATCGTTGCAGGAATGGGTATTTCTAATTCGACATATTGACGCGGCCGCGACGGAAGACAATCGATGCACCAATGTCTCGATTGGCCAAATGGCGCAGCGGGTAGGAACTGACCGACGCATACGGCACACTGACTTCCAGTCGGAACAATTTCAGGTAGTTTTCCGGATCGTCAAGCACAAACGTCTGGCCGATTTGGTTTCCCTCCGCATGGACGATTTGAATCGTCACATCATCCAAGGGAATTCCGGAAGCCAACAAGATGCGGCGCAGGTCTTGCTCGATTTTTTGATTGGCCGTCATACCGACAGGGACCAAGTCGCTGAAATCCATACAAGCCAGCCGCCCCGATTCGCGGACGGCGGCAATCAAGGTCGATGTCGCGTTGACACCTTGGCCAATCTCGCAAATTCCTAAAAAGATCACCAAAACCATGGGGATGATCAGGGCGCATTCCACGGCGGCAGCCCCGCGGCGATCACTGGTCCGCGCGCGGCGGCCCGCGCCAGCCTTGATCCGCATTGTGTTGTAATCACTCATGTCTCAATACCGACAAACCGACAAGTTGTACGTTACTCGACCAAAACGGCGGAAAGATAGCGACATCGTTGTAAGCCACCTGAATCTGCACAATAAACATCTGCCGTGATTCGGCAGTCGAAAGTTCGATATTCGGCAAGCTACCGACGTTGATCGGCCCGCTGGGTGGAGCGCTGCTGTCGTAAACCGAGGCGTCTTTGATGTGGATGGTTGCCGCCGCGGAAGGAAATGCGGTGTTGATGCGATTCTGAATGAACGTACGGACTTCGGCCGTCGTCGCGTTCTCAATACTTCCCATCCGTGCCCCCTCTTTGGCGGCCGATGTCAATGCGGCCTTGACCATTAACAAATGACCGAACTCGATCAAGCCAAAAAGGAACAAAAGAAAGACGGGAAACGTGAGCGCCATCTCCACGGCGGCGGCGCCCTGCCGATCGGTGCGCGGTTTGCCTGCGCGGCACAACGGTGTTTGGCGTAAACGGCGAAAGGCAAAGGACATGGGTCGATCACAATGCAAAAAACATTACCTCGGCTAGTGCAACCCTAGCTTTTTTCCGTATCTGGTGCCAAACATTTCTGTCCCGTACGATAATGACGTCCGAATCGATTCGGCCCGCAACAAGAATTTCGAACGTGCCGGTTGTGCGGAAAGTCAGGAGCCTGCGTGTCGCAACGTTTCCGAAAGGACCCCATGGAAAATCAGGTCGCTCCGCAATTGGAAACGATGAACTTGGCACAAGTCCGTGCGAGCCGACCCCACGTCGCGTTGGTTCCCTTTGGAGCCACCGAGCCGCACAACTTACATTTGCCCTACGGTACCGACACGTTTCAGGTAATAAACATCGCCCAACGTTTAGCCGACGAAGCGCAAACCAAGGGGGCCAAAATCGTGGTCTTGCCTGCCATTCCCTACGGCACCGAAACCAATCTGGCCGGATTTCCCCTGGCCATCAACTTGCAACCCAGCACCCTGACCACGATCATCCGAGATCTGGCGGTTTCATTGGCAGCCAGCGGTATTCGCAAAATCGTCCTGCTGAATGGGCATGGCGGCAATGACTTCAAACCCGTGTTGCGCGAGCTGTACGGTCAACTGGACGCGCACTTGTTTTTGATCAATTGGTACCAGGTTATTGCTGACGTCTATTGTGAGATCTTCGACGAAGCCGACGATCATGCCGGCGAGATGGAAACTAGCCTGGCCTTGGCCTGCTTCCCGGAGTGGATCGCCCGCGCAGCGGACGGCCAATTGGCAGCCGATGACGGGCGGAAACAGCCCTGCCAATTCGAGGCGGTCAACCGCGGCTGGGTGCAATTGTCGCGCCCCTGGCACCTATTAACGACCAACTCGGGGGCCGGGAATCCACATCGCGCGACGGCCGAAAAAGGCCACAAATTGTTGGACCTCCTGGTACAGCGCCTGGCACCCTTTCTGGTGGAATTGTCCGCCAGTCGGATCGACCACCAGTTTCCCTATCAAGCGACACATTCGCCGGGTGCCTCAACTCCGGGCGATTGAACCATTGTGCAGCGTGGCCGTTCACCGATTCGGAAACGTCGCGCCTTGCAACATGACTTATCTGAACCAGCGCCGCAATTCAGGTCGTTGGGAACCTGTAGAGGTCGGCGAAAGTTCGCGGGAATTACCCTGCGCACCGCTTGGCGAAGGGCTACCGGCGCCCGATTTTTTTCCAGTTTTTTTTCGCGCGGCAAGTCGATAAGATGTTGTCGAGCTAGCCGCCGCACTACTCGCATGGAGGATCGTTTTGTTCAGGGATGAGATCTTTTGTTTCATTCCTGAAGGAAGAGATCCATGTCTATCGATTGGATGAATTCGCTCATTGCGTTGGCATTTGTGACCGTTTGGGTATTTATTGCCCAAGTCTCACTGGTCAAACAATAACTGCTCGCCGACGCTGTCCCCATTCGCGCTACCGCGATTGATGTCGCGTTGGAGTCCGGACACGGTGCCACCAGTTGTCTGGCGCATGATCGCGTGTTTTGTTCCAGAATGTCGCGGTTGGGAGGGCGCTTCGACGGCAAAACCCGGTTACGCAACCGCAAATGAGCGCTGATGAACGCTCATGTTGCGGTTGATGGTGTATTCGGAACCAAGCCTGATTGCAGTAGCCATAGTGTCGCCTCTTTCACTCTTTTCCTCATCCTTCGTTCTCATCAGTGCTGATTAGCGTTCATCAGCGGTTTGTCGTTGCCTCGATCGCCTTGTTCTATTGGAACTCGATGGGCCTTCGAACTTTGGCTCGGATCTGCCAGTTCACCAAATAAGTTGGTTGGGGGCATGTACCAAAGGCGACTCGTGGGAAGAGGGGATCGGATAACGTGTTTCCATAATCCTCATCCCAACGCGTGAATGATTACACCGGTTTCTTTCTATAGGCAATTGCCGCGACCCAGCGGGACGAGACCGGTGCGGCGGTTGACCGCTATTGTGTTCTTTTGTACACTACTGGGCGAGGTCCCAGGATGTCCGCGCCGCGCATGGCTTGTATCTGGTTTCCCAACTGGCCGATCCAACGGCTGGTGGTCGCCCAACCGCAACGGCGGAGAACGCTGCTGGTCTTGTATCGCGAGATCGGCGGGCGGGGGCGGATGGTCGCGGCTGCTTCACCTTTGGCGCTGCGCAACGGCGTTCGACCGGGGATGCCCCTGGCCGAAGCCAAATCTCTGGTGCGCCGCGCCCAACAACGCCGGACCGCAGCGCAAGCTTCCCCCGTTCGTGAACCTGCGGAATTGCCGGCCGATCCGACCGCCGATCGGGAAGCGCTGCAACAGCTCGCCCGCCGGTTGCACGCGTTCAGCCCACTGGTGGGGATTCTCGATAGAGACGATGCCGATAGCCTTCTCTGTGACGTGAGCGGCGTGGCTGAGCTGTTCGGCGGCGAGGAAGCGTGGATCGCGCACGTCCTGGCCAGTTTGCACCGCCGCGACGATACGGATTCCGTTGCTACCCCGCCCCCGTCGTCCGCCTCTCCGGAGGGGGACGCCGCGCACCACCTGGGCTATACCGCTTCGATCGCGATTGCCGACACCGTCGGCCAAGCTTGGGCTCTGGCCGTCCACGGATCGCGCCCTGCCGTCATCGCTCCTCCCGGCGCGTGTTGGGAATGGCTCGATGCGCTTCCGCCAGAGGCGTGTTCACCGCGATGCGCGGCAAACCGTTCTCGCCGGTTTCCCGTCGCGCGAGGCCAGGGAGGATCCAATCTTGAGCGGACATCGTCAGGGGCGGGGTTTCGGGGTTCGGCGGAAGAGGTTGTACTTGAGAATGCAGCGGAGGACCGAAATTCCATCGCGCCAAGAGATCTTCTTTCCCTCCTCATAGGTGCGGCCGCGATAGGAGACCGCGACTTCGTAGATGCGCGCGCGCAACGATTCACCGCCGGCCACCTGGCCCATCGTGCCGGCGGGCCCGAACTGGAAGAGCTCGAGCTCCTGCCAGAGATCGATGGCGTCGTTCCATGCGAGGCGGGCCGGCGCAAGCTCGGCGGAGGCGGCGCCG
>JACTND010000200.1 GCA_014584305.1 Planctomycetota bacterium
AATCCTTGAAACTTGAACGTAAACCGCTCATGGTCAATTCCCAGTAACGACAAGACCGTGGCATGCAAATCACGCACGTGGACTGGATCGCGCACAATATTGTACGAAAACTCGTCCGTCTCTCCGTAAATCGTGCCCGGTCGGATTCCCCCGCCCGCCATCCACATCGTGAAACATCGCGGATGGTGATCGCGGCCGTAATTCTCGCGACTGAGCCCTCCCTGGGAGTAGATCGTTCGTCCGAATTCACCACCCCAGATTACCAGCGTTGAATCCAACAGTCCCCGTTGCTCCAAATCGGTGATCAGGCCATAGGTCGCTTGGTCGATATCTCGACATTGCATCGGCATCCGCTTGGCCACATTGGCGTGATGATCCCAATTGTTGATGTAAATCTGCACAAAGCGAACGCCACGCTCCACCAGGCGTCGAGCCATCAGTACCGAATTGGCAAATGTGCCAGGTTTCAATACCTCTGGACCGTATGCGGCCAACACGTCTTCCGTTTCACCGGAAACATCCACCAATTCGGGAACGCTGCTTTGCATCCGAAACGCCAACTCGTATTGTTCAATGCGAGTATGAATCTGCGGATCTCCGAGTTGCGCATACGTCAACTCATTCATCGCCCGCAAACCATCCAGTGTCGTTCGTCGAATCTCCGCCGACACTCCTGGCGGATTGTTGAGAAACAATATCGGGTCACCCGTGGAACGAAAACTAACGCCGGCATGCGTCCCGGGCAAGAATCCCGATGACCACAAACGAGCCGCAATGGCCTGAAACTGCTCGCGATTGGTCGGCTGAGCGACGAGCACGACGAACGTGGGCAGGTTCTGATTCAGTGAGCCCAAGCCATACGACACCCAGGCGCCCATGCACGGGCGTCCGGTTACCATGTTACCTGTTTGCATATGAGTGATGGCGGGTTCGTGGTTGATCGCTTCCGTGTGCATGCTGCGGACAAAACACATTTTGTCCACGAGTTTGGCCGTCCAAGGCAACAGCTCGGTCACCCACATACCGCATTCGCCGTGTCGGGCAAACTTGAACATCGAAGGGGCGATGGGGAACCGCGCCTGCCCACTGGTCATCGTTGTCAGACGCTGGCCCTGACGAATGGAATCCGGCAGATCTTTGTCGTACCAGTCCTCCATTTGTGGTTTGTAATCGAACATGTCCATTTGCGATGGGCCACCTACCATGTGCAAGTAGATGACGCGCCGGGCTTTCGGCGCAAAATGAGGCAGATGCGCCAATCCTGTACCGTCGATCCGCTGAGGATCAAACCGCGCGGCGGCGGTCAGGAGCGGGTCGTCTTGTGCAGCGGTCAACCCCGCGCCGCCAAGGGTAGCCAAGGCAGCGAGTCCCAATGCATTGGCACCCCGCCCGAAAAACTGACGCCGCGTCTCATAGCGAACCCATTGCTCGAACAATGGATGAACGCCGGAACCTCGTTGATTCATGTCCCTACCACGATTAGCTCTACTTGTTCACAAACTCATCCAGATTCATGAGTTGGTTGATCAACATCGTCCAGGCGGCGACCTGCACCGGATCAAGATCCGACGCTGCCGGCCACTCGCCAACCGAAACTAGCGACTCCGCGCCGGCCCGGTCTGCGGTAAACTGATCCTGCAATCTGCGGAGAGTCCGCGCGACAATAGCCAACTCCTCTGGCGTCCACTGGCGCGCCAATAAACGCCAACTCAAATCGTCAATTACTTCCTTTTCGGTCCGTTCGCGCGCGAGCATTTCGGTAATCACGTTTTCAGCCAAGACGCGTGCCGCTTCGATGGCTTGCGTGTCGTTAAGCAGCGCCAATGCCTGCAATGGAGTATTGGTCCGTTCGCGGCGCACCGTGCAGACTTCGCGACTCGGCGCATTAAAGATTTCCATCGCCGCCGGTGGCGCCGCCCGTTTCCAGAAGGTGTACATACTTCGGCGATAGAGTTGCTCACCGGAATCCATGACGTAGCTCCGCGTATTGCTCTCGGGCATGGCGACCGCTTCCCACACACCCGAAGGCTGATAAGGCCGGACGCTGGGTCCACCGATTGCGGGGTTCAACACTCCGCTGACCGCCAACACATTGTCTCGGATCATCTCCGCATCCAACCGAAACCGCGGTCCGCGCGACAGAAACTCATTTTCCGGGTCCAACCGCAATGTATCGGCCGATAGCGTGGCACTTTGTCGGTAGGTTGCACTCGTTACCATCAATCGAAACAACGCCTGAACATCCCACTGGTGTTCACGGAACCAAACGGCCAAATAGTCCAACAACTCCTGATTGGAAGGCAGCTGACCCATCGTTCCGAAATCACCACTGCTGGGGACTAGGCCACAGCCAAAAACCTCTTGCCAAAATCGATTCACGGTGACTCGAGCCGTCAACGGATGCTGCTCATCCAACAGCCAAAGTGCCAAGCCCAATCGGTTTCTCGGATAGTCGTCCGGCATTGCCTGAAAAAGGCTAGGCGTGTCAGGCGTCACTTCCTCGCTGGGCCGATTGTACTCCCCTCGAATCAAGATTTGGGCTGTCGGCGTTGTGTCGCGCTCATGCATCACATGCGCGACCGTTCCGCGCGATCGAATCAATTGTTCCTGCTGCGACAATTCCACCAGTCGCGCACGAAGCTCGCGATAACTCGTGTAATGATTGAGCAGGTACCACTCGGTCACATCGGCCAGTTCAGCCTCGGACCAAGTATCTTGGGATTTGTTGAGTACAAATGCAGCCCGCTGATTGGCCGTCTCTCTGGCAATACTATCCTCCGGCAATACGCTGGAAAAAATGCGGAGTTCTTGAATTAGACTGCCATCGATACGGGACGTCCGATTGCGAGAACCAATGCGCAAGGGAACTTCCGTCCGTGTCGTCCTAGATAAACTGCTCTGTTCGATCCGCGTTGTCAGAGGTCGTCCATCGACGATGATCCGTACGCCACTCGGCTGCGTGCTACCGTCATAGGTCACGGCGACGTGGTACCAACGACCTACCTCGAGCGGACTCTCCGTCGCGGTGATCTTCAAAGCATTCTGCGGCCACCGGTGGATCAAATGCATGGCCACGTATCCACCCTGCAACCACACGTCCCAGCCTCGATAGTCTCTTGCATCATCCATGCGTGCGACAACCGCGCCGTCTCGGCCGGCGGGGCGGATCCACATGCTCACCGAAAATGATTGATCCCGTTCAAAATCCGCCGCCTCGGAGAATATGGGCTGCGCGTGCTCGCTGACCTTCCACGCCCAATCGCCTACATAGCCGGGTTCGCGTTGCGTTGCGTCAACTGGCGACGGTCCGTCGGTCGCAGGCCCTGGCCAGTACAAGAGCGAATCGGGCCAATCAGCCGCAATAGAGTTTCGCAGGTTTTCCCGCAACGCCGCGTCGTCGCTAAGCCTTTGTGCAAAATCCGCGCGCCCAATCTCCGCCACGTGCTCCATTTCTTTTCGTATTCGCGATTGCTCGCCAACAACGGCATCATACGCCTCGCGATCTTCCTTTAGCGCCACAAATATCGTCGGCGGGGTATCTTTGATATTGCCATCCATTATCGGCTGCGTTGTATTGTTGAAGAACGCCGCTAATTGGTAAAAGTCCCGCATCGTAAATGGATCGTACTTATGGTCATGGCAAACCGCGCAGCCCATCGTTAATCCATTCCACACCAGCATCGTTGTTTCCACGCGGTCGCGCGCGTACAAGACACGGTATTCCTCCTCGATTACGCCCCCCTCGTTTGTTGTGATGTTGCACCGATTAAAGCCGGTAGCGACACGCTGATCGAGGGTCGCGCCCGGCAGCAGATCGCCGGCCAATTGTTCGATCGTGAATTGATCGAACGAGAGGTTGCGATTGAAAGCATCGATCAGCCAGTCGCGATACGCCCACATTTCTCGGAAGTTATCGAAGTGGATCCCGTGGGTGTCGGCATAGCGCGCGTAATCGAGCCAATACCGCGCCCGATGTTCACCCCATTGAGGTTGCATCAGCAACCAATCGACGTACCGTTCGTAACGATCGTCGCGCGGGTCCGACAAAACTTCGCGAACTTTAGCCGGATCGGGAGGCAAGCCCGTAAGATCAAACGTGACGCGCCGCAATAACGTTGGCAAATCCGCTTCGGGCGCAGGGCTCAGCTCCAACGACTCCAGTTTGGCGGCGACAAAACGATCAATTGGGTTGCGAACCCAGCCTGCATTGTTGACGTCGGGCAACGGCGGCTGCTGTGGCGGTGTCCAGGCCCAGTGTTCTCGATAGGAAGCGCCTTCGCGAATCCAGCGCTCGAGTAATTTCTTCTGTTCGCTGGACAACCGTTTTGGGAACTCCGCTGGCGGCATCATCAGATCGCGGTCGCGCGTGCGAATGCGGTCAACCAGGTCACTGGCTTCAGGATTGTGCGGCACGATGGCCCCGGCATCGATCGCCTCTTGGCGAATGTCCAGTCGCAATTCGGCCTGACGTGCCGCGGCGTCCGGGCCATGGCAGGCAAAACAATGCTCGGCCAAAATCGGCCGAATTTCGCGGCTGAAATCGATCGATTGAGCGGCCGCCGGAGAGCCGAGAATTACCCAGCAGAAAAAGACTAAAACCGGTCCGAGCCACCACATTCGCCGCCGTTCCCTCCCTATTACCAGCTCCCTCCCCCAACTCAGGCGAGCCGACCACTGAACCTTTTCGCCGCAGAACAAAGGTTCTCAAGCACCCGATTGTACCACATTAAACCGCGGACTCGCAGGCCGTGGGATGCGTATCAACAAAGTTTGCGGGGTACTTTGACGACACTTTCAGTATAATAGCGGAGGCTGGAAAAGACCTTGTTCCGGGCGGCGGCTAAAGTCGTCGAACCCCGATTTGACGGTAACACAACCGGAACAAATTTGCCGGCTCGGTGTTTAATTCGACGGGTATTTTTCGGTTTGCAGGGCCGATTCCGGGCGTCGAGCGCCTGGTGCTTTCGTGCGGGTCAAATGGAGTAAGTAAAATGCGGCGAGCTGGACTCAATAATTCACGACCTCGAGACGGCGTATCGGCGGTGGTCATTATCATCACCGCAGTGGTCTGCTTGATTGTTACCGGCAGCGTCTTCATGCTGTTCAAAGGTCGTTCTGACGGCGAACTGATTACCCCCATGTTGACGACCGTCAAATCGGGCGAATTTGTCTCACAGGTTCTCGATCAAGGTGAGATCCAAAGCAGTGAAAACGTGGAAATCCGATGCCGCGTCCGCGCGCGAAACGGGACCGTCAATGTGATCGAAGTGGTTCCGGAAGGAACTCGCGTGAAGAGCGGCGATTTCTTGGTACGACTCGACGCCACCAGTTTTGAGAAAGAACTGGAACAGCAAAAGATTGCCGTGGCTAATGCGCAAACGTCGGTGATTCAATCCAATGCCGCGTGGAAAGCGGCGGAAGCTTCCAAGAAGGAGTATATCGAAGGCCTGTTTGTCGAACAGAAGAAGACGATCGAGAATCAGATGTATGAAGCGGAAGCCGCAATCCAAACCGCTCGACAAGAACATAGCCAGGCGGTCGCGGCCCTGCAGCATTCTGAGATTATGCAAAGCAAAGGATTTATCACTTTCCAACAGTTGGCTGCCGACAAATTTGCAGTCGATAAAGCCTTGGTCAATTTACAAAAAGCGGAAAACTCGCTGGCGTTGGCGCAGAAAAAGTTGGAAGTGTTGGAAGAAATTACTTTGGAAAAGGAACTCGTTCGCCTCAGCAGCGACATCGAAGCCGCTTACGTCAAACTAAAGAATTCCGAAGAGGCCCTCAAGGTAGAAGAGGACCGATTGGCGGATATTCAACTGCAAATCGCCAACTGTTATGTGACCGTACCTCCTGGTGTAGAAGGACAGGTCGTCTATGGCAAAGAGTCGTCGCGCGGTGGCACGGAATGGGCCTTGGAAGAGGGCGCCGCCGTCCGCGAGAATCAGGTCTTGATGCGCCTCCCCAATCCCAAAAAGATGGAGG
>JACTND010000078.1 GCA_014584305.1 Planctomycetota bacterium
GCGGCTTCGTTATCTGCCGCGAACGCAAGGGGAGCCGTATTCGTCCGCCTGCCCGCTGCGGCGATAGCCTTCGATCGACTGGGAGCGTGCGCTAGCGCAAGCGAGGATTGCGTTTGCGAATCCAATCTAAGGCGGAAACGCCAAAATCTCCGCAGCACTGGCCTTCGCGACAAATCCCGCGCCAGATGTCCTGGCAGCGCGAGCAATCGCCGCAGGAGCAGGTTTGCCCCGAGGACCGCTCAAAGGCACTGGACGACAGGAACGGCTGATGGTGAAACGTGCGGAAGAATTCCGGATTGGATGGGGGTGAATACCAGGAGGAACCCTGGCCCGAGAATCCATGGGTGATGGGCAGCGGTCGTACTGCGGTATGGTCATGGTCCAGCAACGACGGGTAAGCGTAATAGTCGAACGAATCGCTCAACGATGTATTGACCACCGGCGCGACCTGTTGTCGCTCCGCAGCCGCTTTCTGGTTTTGCCATAAACCGCCGACCTGGGCAGCCAGTTGACCCGCGACTGTCTGGGAAATCAAGGAAACGGTCAACGAGCACGCCGCAAGGAGAAACCAACGCATGAGACCAGGCCCTTAGTTTGAGTCTTGGATTGCAAGGTCAGCCCACTGCCGGAGATCCGGTGACAGGACACCCAACCTTGTTTTCATCCATCGATCGAGCATAAACCAGAAATCAAGCACGACAGAAATGGTCGGAACGTTCGGCATATCCGCTGACGACGGCGGAATCCGTGCAGGCAACCTAATTGATACAAATTGCGATTCCGGCATGGAATTCCGCGTTTTTTCTCGCTACAATCGGTCTCATTGAGGCTAGGTGGGTGTGAATAGTCAATAAAGTGGGATTTGCGCGAATCGTGCGTTACATATCTCGGTACGTCCAATCATGCGTTGTAGCGATTGTTTGTTCTTGCCTGGGGTGGAGTGCCGCGGATAGTCTCCGCGCACAGAATTGGGCCGCCGGGATGTTCCGGGAAAACGGCCACGACTTCGGAACGGTGATCCGCGGTTCGAAGCCAGAGTATCGCATCGAACTGAAGAATACTTTCAACGAAGTGGTGGAGATTCATCAAGCGTGGACCAGTTGCCGATGTGTGGACGTCTCCTTCACCAATAAAGTCTTGCAGCCGGGAGAAACTTCCGAGATTATCATCAAGTTCAATACGTTGAACTTCAACGGCCAACGGAGCGCGACGGTAACGGTATCCTTCAGCAAACCGCGGTATGCGGAAGTCCAACTCAAGATCAAGGGCTTTATTCGCTCCGATTTGTGGTTGGAGCCCGGCGCGATCGATTTCGGTACTGGCGCGGCAGGGAGTTTGCCAGGGCAAACCGTGATCATTCGGCGGTTCGGCAATCGGACCTGGCGCATTGTCGATGTGCGCAGTGCCTACACGGATATCGCGGTTTCCTTGGAGGAAGTCTGGCGGGGAAATGATCGCGTGGAATATGCGATGCGCGCGCGAATCAAGGAGACCGCCGCCCCGGGTATAGTGCGCGGCGAGCTGTTGGTTATCGCACACGACGGGCAACAGGAGTTGCGCTTTCCCGTGCAATTTAACGGCAAGGTCAGCAGCCCCTTGGAGGTTTCTCCGCATGTACTAGACTTGGAAACGCTGCAACCCGGATCGTCGATTTCGAAACGGATCGTTCTCCGCGGCGAAGAACCCTTCAAAGTGGTCGATGCGCAAAGCGCCTGTCCTCAGATCAGCGTGCATTGTTCAGCCGACAGCAAAAAAGTGCACGTTGTCGAAGTAACGTATGTAGCCGCTGAACAAGCGGGGCCACAGGAAATGCAAATCCGATTCGTTACCGATTTGCCGGGTGGCCAGGTTGTCCAATTGCCTGTGACCGTCCAGATCGCGGGCAAAGAGAGCGGAGCGATACACGATCTGGCCAAGTAACGGCCATACTGGAGGGTTCCATGAATGCATTCGACCAAACTGTCCCGCGGTGGGTTGTGGTCGCGCTTGCGGTTGGAATCTTGGGCATGGCGTTGAGCGGCGTTTGGATTTTCAATTCGGGGCCGGATCCCAATCCATCCCGGCGATTGGCTTCATCGTCAATCCCCATGATCACCGGCGGAGCAAGCAGCCCACCTACCGCCGAGTGGCTATTGCCGGATGACGACGAAATGTCCAAAGAGGTTCGCGCGGTGCTCCAGCGCCAGGTTGCCGCATGGAATAACGGCGACTTGGAGGAGTTCATGCAGACCTATTGGCGTTCCGAAGCGTTGACATTTTCATCCGGCGGCCGGACACAACGCGGCTGGCAGGCCACGCTCGACCGGTATCGACAGCGTTACCCGGCCGGGGCGATGGGAACACTCCGATTTGACGAATTGGAGTTCTATCGCATATCGGATCAGTGGGCGTTGGTGCTTGGCCGCTGGTTTTTGACCGGTCCCCCCGGTGAGTTGGAAGGTAATTTCACTTTGGTAGTGCGCGAGGTTGGCGATGCCTGGTTCATCGTGCATGACCATTCGTCCTCGTTGGACAAAGGGGTAACGGCATCCGGCGCTAACGGATCAGGAGAATAGCCCCGTGGCCAAGGTCGCGTCTGGCGGACTGTTTTGGATAGTGGTCCTGGCGGCCTGTTGGATTGGATTTGGCCGCCGCGCGGTCGAGCATAATTTGATTGGGCAACTTGGGAAGTATGCGTTCGGCCAGCGCGACGAGGTTGTTTTGCGCCTTGTCCCCGCGCAAGCGTTGCAAGTCGGTGACCCGCTCTATGTGTGGTCCTCGGACTCGCTGTGGAGCGCGCCGATCGGGCGCGTGGTTCGTGTCGATCATTCCCATAGCCGGCGCACCGACGTGGTGGAAACGGAATACGCGGTGGTGATGCTGTACACGGGAGCCCCGCACCTGACGGCGCACGATCAGGTGTACCTGATGAGCACTCCGCGGTCGTTGGCCTGGGTGATCGAGACGATGTTGCCTCCGGAAATGCGTCATAGGATCGGCGAGATGATCGTGGCGGCGTGGTCAGAACACCGCGCGCTGATCTGGAGTGAACTACAACCGATCGTGGAGGCCGCGGTGAGAGATTCAGCCGCAGTTATCGGCGAGGAATTCGCCCTTTCCTGGCAACGCCACCAGCGCGAGTGGGCCGAGATCGCCGATCGATATCGCGATGATTATGTGGCGACGAGTGTGTTGCCGGTGTTGCGCCAGGATATCTGGCCGCTGGTGCAGCGCGAGATGCAACCACTGCTGGAACAGTTTGGCTTGCGGCTTTGGCAACGGGCGTCCGTATTTGGTTTCACATGGCGGTATCTATATGACGTGTCGCCGTTGCCCCAGCGGGATTTGCTGCGCCGCGAGTTTCAACGTTTTGCCGAACAAGAGGCGATTCCGATTCTCGTCGAGTTTACGCCGGCGCTCCTCCAAGCCCAACAACGGATCGTTGAGGCGGCGGCGAAACATCCGCGAGTCCGCGACGTGATCGCTCAGGGATTGCAAACCTTGGCGCAGGATAGCCACACCCAACAATTGTTGCTGACCATGTTGCAAGAAGCGGTGATTGAGAACCCGCGCTTGGCCGACATTTGGCGCCGGTCGTGGAGCACGCCGGAAGCGCAGCGCGCGTTCGAACGGATTGGACAGGCATTGGAGCCGTCGATCACTGCTATCGGTGAGTTGCTCTTCGGCAATCCACATAACCAAATCACACCGGAGTTTTCTCGCGTGCTGCGCAACCGGGTGTTGTACAAAGATGAACGGTGGTTATTGTTGGCGTTGACCGATGTTGAAAACCGCGATCGTCTCGCGCAGCCGCAGACCCTAGTGGCTCGCCCCGGTAGCAGCCAATGGATGGAACGCTTCAATCCGTTTCACGTCCCGGCGACTCCTCGCAAATAACCCTCCACGGCAAATGAACGAGCGCGATGGTTGATCCGAACGCTGAAATCCGCCTGGAATCCTTGACGATTCGCGCCGGCTCCAGAACGCTCGTGCGCGACGCCAACGTCACGTTTCGCCCAGGCGAAATCTCGATGATTATTGGGCCCAGCGGAGTCGGCAAGAGCGTATTGCTCAAGGTGATCGCGGGATTGATAGATCGGCAGGGCCGCGATGTCGCGTTTTCCGGGCAAGTGCTCTGGGGGGATCGGCCGTTGGAGCCGGGGACGGCGGGAGTGGTGTTTCAATCGTTCGCGCTGTTCGATGAACTTAACCCCGGCGACAATATTCGACTGGCACAAAGTGGCAGCCCGAACCGCACCGAGAAATCGGCCGACGACTGGCTGGTCGAACTGCGCGTGCCGGCGGACGTCCCCACGGCGCGGCTTTCCGGCGGCCAACGGCAACGATTGGCGATCGCGCGCACGTTGGCGTATAATCCGCCGATCATCTTGTACGATGAACCGACCTCCGGGTTGGACCCAGCCACCGGGACGCAGGTCGCCGAACTGCTGCGCGATGTCCACCGGCGCCACGATAAGACGTCGATCGTGGTGACGCATGACTATGCGACGTTGTGGCCGATCGCCGATCGAATTTTCCTGTTGGACGCGGCGCAATGTCAGTTGGTCGAGATTCCGCCGGCCGCTTGGCCCGAGCTATCCCAGCTTGTGCACCCGATACCGTCGCTGGCAACGGTGGCGCGCGATGCTGTACCTTCGGCGCGCACCCCAGCGGCGCCGATCGGGGACCGCGCCCTGGCCGTTAGTCGCCGCTGGTTGGAAGCGACCAGTGATGCAGTTGTCGCGGCGCTGGTGGCGCTGAGCAGCCTGGTTCCCGTGTGGTCCGGCCCACGTTGGGGACTGCGCTATTTGTGGCATTATGCGCTGTTGATCATGGGACCGACCGCTTTGTTGTACTTGTTCGTGGCGGGTTTGATCAACGGTTACGTCACGACCCATTTCATGTTCCAGTATTTTCCGTACGCGACCTATACCGAGCCGCTGGTCATTGAAGAGTTGTTGCAAGGACTAGGCTTTGCTCTGTATCGAATTTTTGTTCCGGTATTGGCCACGATCCTGATTGCGGCGCGCTGCGGTGCCGCTGTAGCAGCCGATATTGGCGGGCGACAGTATGGGCAACAATTGGATGCGTTGGTCACGATCGGCCAGCAGCCGCGCCAGTTGCTGTTGACCGGAATCATGATCAGTTTCCTGGTTGGGGCGCCGCTGTTGAACATGGTGTCGTTTGTGGGGGCCACGTGGGCCAGTTTGGTGTCGTTTGTATTGTCCCATCCGGAACGCGGAAGCGATTTTTGGAGTTTTCATTTTCACAGGCAATTGTTTCAAATGGATCGCTGGGCCTTTGACGGCGCAGGGTGGCTGGCGGCGAAGACAATCGTTTGTGGACTAGGAGTGGGCGCGATCGCTTATTACTTGGGTCGGCGGCCGAAATATTCCACCACCGACGTCAGCCGCGCCGTAACCGCCGCCATTCTGTGGGGGACATTGTACGTGCTGGTCGTCCATTTCTTATTTGCGCAGGTCGAATTCAACAACTTGAATCGCTAGCCCGCGCCGCACCGCGAGTGAACTGTACGTGATCGGTACGGAAGCCGCACCGATCCTAACATCGCGGTGAACGCAAATTTGGCACCGGAAGGCCTCGGTCAAAACGGAATGTCGTTCGGCACTTTCGAACTGCGGCAATAATGCCGGCTTTCATCGCCGAAGAGCTAAATTACGTGCAACCGTTCACGCGTAACTCTTCAGTTAACCGTTAGCCGCTGGCATACGCCGAGTATGTTAGGAGGCCATAAAGAACGTCAGCGTTCGCTTGCGGCAAACGGTTAAACTAGCCGCCATCGAGAAAACCAATTCAATCACCGACGTCTCGTGATTGGTTACAATATTTTTCTCGCTTCCAGAATCGACACGATGCGGGCGACGCAATCGTCAATCGATGTTGTGGCCGTGTCCAGCGCGAGGTCAGCCGCTGCCGGAGGTTCAAAATGGATTGGGCCGCCACTGACTTCCCCAGCGGAGTCCGCTGCCGTTCCTGCGTCCGGAGAACGGAACAAATGGACGACGAAAAACCGATCCGCACCGACCAACTCGGCCGCGCGTCGGCGCGCATCTTCACTGGGAGCAACCAAGGCCACAATGCAAATCAAGCCGGCGCCGTTAATCAATTTGGCGACTTCCGCCGCGCGGCGCACGTTTTCCGATCGGGCTTCGTCGCCGAACCCCAGATCGCGGCTGAGTCCCAACCGGAAATTTTGCCCGTCAATAACCGAAACACTCCGGCCCGATTCAAACAAAAACCGTTCGAGTGCGTAGGCCATCGACGATTTACCGCTGCCGGGCAAGCCCGTCAACAGCACGGTCGCAGCCCGTTGGCCATAGCGGGCCTCGCGTTCCGCCGGCGTTACCTGACTGGTTTGCCCAACCAGCGTCGGGCTCACGGGCGCCGCATCCCAGAAATCGGCGCGGCGCTCGCTGGTCTCGCGATCGAGGATCATGCCCGCGCCCACGGTGGCGTTGGTAATCCGATCGATCACGATAAAGGCGCCGGTCGCGCGATTGCGGCGATAGCCATCGAACACGAGCGGCTGACTGAGGGAAATCTTGCATCGTCCGATCTCGTTTAATTTCAGCGCCGGCGCTTGAACTCGATGCAACGTGTTGACATCCACGCGGTACCGTAGATTGGCCACCATACCCGGTGCTGTCTGCGTCGTTTGCTTAAACAGATATTGCTTGCCCGGAACTAACGGTTGGTCGTGCATCCACACCATCATGGCTTCCAATTCGTGCTGGACTTTTGGCAAGTTTCCCGGGCGGACGATCATGTCGCCGCGGCTGACGTCCACTTCGTCGCGCAAGGTAATCACGATGGATTGCGGTGCAAAGGCTTCCTCGATCTCGCCGTCAAACGTGGTGATGCTTTTGACGGATGTCGTTTTGCGTGAAGGAAGGATCATCACATCCTCACCGGTGCGGATGATGCCCGAGGCGATCGTGCCGGCGAAACCGCGAAAATTCAAGTGCGGTCGGATGACGAACTGGACGGGAAACCGGAAGTCCTCCAAATTGCGGTCGGAGCCGATATACACTGTCTCCAAAAAGGACATCAGCGTTTGACCCTGGTACCACGGCATATGGCTGCTGGGATCGACGACGTTGTCGCCATGCAGTGCGGCCAACGGAATGAAGTGCAAATCGGGAATATCCAACCGCGTGGCGAAGTCGCGGTAATCGGCGCGGATGCGATCGAAGACCGCTTCGTCGTAGTTCACTAAGTCCATCTTGTTGATCGCCACCAGGATGTGGCGAATACCCAGGAGCGACACAATGAAACTGTGGCGCCGGGTTTGCTCCAAGACCCCGTGCCGCGCATCGATCAAGATGATCGCCAGGTCCGCGGTCGAGGCTCCGGTCGCCATGTTGCGCGTGTACTGCACATGGCCCGGCGTATCGGCGATGATAAATTTCCGCTTGGCGGTGGAAAAATAGCGATAGGCGACGTCGATGGTGATCCCTTGTTCCCGCTCCGCCTTCAAACCATCCGTCAACAACGCGGGATCGAAGCCGCCGCCAGTCGTCCCATGCACCACCGAGTCTTTCTCGATTTTCGCCAGCGTGTCTTCGTAGATCATTTTGGAATCGTACAGCAACCGCCCGATCAAGGTGCTCTTGCCATCGTCCACGCTGCCGCAGGTGATGAAGCGCAATAACTCCTTGCGCTCGTGCTCGGCCAAATAGGCGTGAATATCCTTGGCAATCAGTTCGGAATGATGAGCCATGCGCTGTTTGACCTAAAAATAACCTTCGCGTTTCTTTTCTTCCATACTGCCCTCGTCGTCATTGTCGATCAGGCGGCCCTGGCGCTCGCTGGTAGTAGCCAACAACATCTCTTGAATGATTTCCGGAAGCGTCCGGGCATTGGATTCCACCGCGCCGGTCAGCGGATAACAACCCAGGGTGCGGAAGCGGACGACCTTTTCCTCGATCTGCTCACCGGGTCTCAATTTCATTCGCTCGTCATCGACCATGATCCAGGTGCCGCTGCGCTTGACCACCGGCCGCCGGTCGGCAAAGTACAGTGGCACGATGGGGATGTCTTGCAAATGAATGTATTGCCAGACGTCCAATTCGGTCCAATTGCTCAGGGGGAATACGCGAATGGACTCACCGGGATTGACGCGCGTGTTATATAGATTCCACAGTTCGGGTCGTTGATTTTTGGGGTCCCAGCGGTGATGTTCATCGCGAAAAGAAAAGACTCGTTCCTTGGCCCGCGACTTTTCCTCATCCCGCCGCGCGCCGCCGAACGCCGCGTCAAACTGGTACTTGGTCAGCGCTTGCTTCAAAGCTTCCGTCTTCATCACAGTGGTGTGTTTGCCGCTCGATTTGAAGGGGTCGATTCCCAACTTCAAGCCTTCCTCGTTGACATAGCGAATCAACTCCAATCCCAACCGCTCTTTGACGAATTTATCGCGCAATTCGTACATGGCGCGAAATTTCCACGTGGTATCGACGTGCATCAACGGAAATGGGGGTTTAGCCGGATGAAACGCTTTCAACGCCAAATGCAACATCACCGCGCTGTCCTTGCCGATGGAATACAACATCACCGGGTTTTTGAACTCGCTGGCCACCTCGCGGATAATATGAATACTTTCCGCTTCGAGTTGCTTCAAATGCGTGAGTTGATAACTCGACATGGATTGTGTCCTAGAAAAAAAGGCCATCGCGGGATGGCCTGCCGGATTCTGTAATTTTCGCTTACCAGAAAAATCCTTTTCTAGTATAAAACACCGACAGCGAAATAACAACGGCGACCGGGCAATCCTGCCGCACGTCCCGGCGAGAATCGCCGCGATTTGAGGGGTTGGAATTTGCAGGGCTTGCAGAAAGTAACTATGCCCGCTTAGCGATCGATCAATTTAAAGATTTCAACAACTTTGTCGCGGTGTTGGCTGCCAAACGTCAATACCATCAATTGCGTTACAATCTGACGTTCATCCACGGATAAAAAAGCTTCGCCACCTCCCAACTGACTAATCTCCAGGAACGATGGCAACGGTTCGGCTTTGCGGCAAGTAACCGTGCTGATCACACCGCCACGACGGCGGAAGTCGCTGGCCAATTGCAAACAACGGACCTGCTGCTGAGAATGTGGCGGTGCATCACCAAATAGCAAGATGATTTTTCTCGCTTGCCGCCGAAACTCATTCTGTTGGATCGACCAGGCCAAACCTTCATCGACGGCCTCCGGTTCGTCGCCACCGCCCCCAGCGCGGACCGATTCCAAAAAAGTCACCAGCTGTCCAATGTCGTCCGTCAACGGTAGCCCTTGGACCACATACTCATCGCCATGATCCCGATACGTACAGAGACCAATGCGAGTCTTCGGCACCAATTGCAGCAGTGCGGCGCCGATCCGCTCGATCTGTCGTTTGACTTGATCGATTTCGCGCCCCATGCTGGCGGTGCTGTCAAAGGTAATTACCAGGTCCAACCCTTCGGCTTGCAATCGTGCAATCAACGCGCCAAACTCGTCGATCGTGCCCATCGGCAGGCTTGACTGCGGCCGCCAAGCGCCATCCGCCGACGATTGCCACGCGCCACCGGCGGCGTTGAGAAGACGTTCATCGGATTGGGTACCGGCCAAGCGTTGCGATTCATATTGTTGCTCGGTCAACAGGGACAAATCCCAGGTCGCGCGGTCATTCATGAAGGCTTGTTCAGAATCCCAACGGGCATCCGAGGCGGACAGGGGAGGACTCTCGACCATCACGCCCAGTTGAATTTCGTCTCCTTGGCCCCACAATCCTTCAGCCACGGATCGCCAAGGCGCTAACGCCAACGCCGCCAAGATAAACACATGCGCTGCCGTGGCAATCAGCGCCGCTAACGTCCGGTCCATCCATCGCAGTGGCTGTGTGGTCGTGAAGAATGCGGCGCTGCCATCTCCCTGGACCAAACGTGGAATGACCAAGGTGGCGCGGCAATGTGGGCACTTGCCGCGCGTGCCAAACTGTTCCTTAGAGACGGAAAATGCCTGCCCGCAATGATTACAGACGAAATTCATACGGCGGCTACCGTCGTTGGATTAATGCCATTCGGCTCTCCGTGGGAAATGACCTCTGCCCCATTCATTGTCGTCGATCCGTGAGGTCGTTCAAGATAATCGCCTGGTTGACGTCGCGACAACGAATTGCCGCGCGGGCGACTATTCTTCGTTAGCCTTGCGCCGCGTCAATCCAGCTCGATCCAATAGCGATTGACCGAACATATTCTCGATCATGTCGTCTTGGGGCGGCGTTCCCACAGCGCCCAACTCAGCCGGCTCGTAATGCACCTCAAACTCGTGCTTGGCAACGGAAAGAATCACGCCCGGGTCCACGCGTCGGCGAATACCGGGGACAATCCGTTTGCCGTCAAGCTTGACACCGTTCTTGGAATTCAAGTCGCGAATGAACCAGTAGCCTTCGTCGATCTCCAATAAACAATGATGACCGGAGACGTTCGCAAAGTTCAAGACGATGTCGCATCCTTCCCGCCGACCGATGCGCAAACGCTTTTTCAGCATGGGAATGGGGTCACCGCCGCCGACTGGTATAAGTTCGCCAAACATGGAAATGCGTCCAGCTAGTAAACGGTGTATTGACCTGAGTTCAAGCTTCGATGCCAACTTGCTTCAGTGTATTCGCCCATCCCATTCCAGTCAATAAACTGGGGCTGTTGGCCCCGATTTCGGCACGACTTGGGCATGCGTCTTGCCAAGTTTTCCGTTGCGTGCACCGCCGCGCGAAGCGAGTTAGGATAATCGGAGCGACCGGTTTCCCATCCGGTGATCAGTTACATTGCTAGACAAGCACGTTTTGACGTTGCGCGACACATGCCGGAATGGTGCGCGTTTTCGACGAATGGGTTTCGTTTACGATTCCAAACACCGCCCAAGGCCGAATGCAAACGCGAGACACGCGTTTGAGGGTCGTAACGGTGCCTTTCGTAGATTGTGTAACTTGAAAATGCGTAAGTGAGGTCAATCGGTCGGTAGGAATTTGCCGGACATCGAACCCCAGCATCGGCTCTGGCAATCGGGGCCCCCCATCAGCTTGTCTGAGCCAAAGTATGTTGGCTAAAGCAATTTCCATTCATTCGTCGTCCACGAGGCCTCGCCGGGCCTGTCATCGACGCTTCGCGTAGGTGTCAAGGCGACGATCGAGGCTTTAGCTATCAAACATGCGCTCCAACCAGACGAGCAGGTTGGGGGCGTATGAATGTCGCGCGGGGCAACCAATGGATCGCCATCCGAATCACACCCTAGCCATCATGCAATGCCAAACGACGCTGGGCGGGTGGACTGTCTGATGGTTGTATCGGGTGGTGTCACAATTTGCGGCCACCATTTAAGATGATACGATGCAATCAATTCGAGAGAATTCGACAAACGCTGCCAACTTGAGTCAAGAGAATTCCAGGGCCACTCTCCCTGCCTGGCGGCAAGCTGGATTGCGATATTACAGCTACGGATTCTACCTGCGTCAACGCTATGGGACGCGCGTGCAGCGCGTCAGTGTCGATGCCGGCCTGACCTGTCCCAACGTGGACGGTACGGTTGCGCTGGGAGGATGCACGTTTTGCGATAATCGGAGCTTCAGTCCCAGTCGTCGCATTCCGCGCGTCAATATTCTCGAACAAATCGACGAAGGGATACGCCGATTGAAATGGCGCTATCCGACGTGCGAACGTTTTATGGCCTACTTTCAACCGGGTTCGAACACGTACGGTGCGATCAGCAAAATACAACCAATGTTCGAAGCGGCTCTTAACCATCCACAGATCATCGCACTGGCAGTTGGTACACGGCCGGATTGCGTGCCCGACGAGATGTTGGCGTTGTTGACGAACGTCGCCGCACGCACGCACTTGACTGTCGAGTATGGCATGCAGACGATGCACGATCGTTCGTTGGTTTGGATGAATCGAGGGCACGATCATCAAGCGACCATCGACGCCATGCAGCGCAGTGTTGGTCGGGGATTCGAATTATGTGCGCACATCATGTTGGGGTTGCCTGGCGAATCGCGCGCCGACATGCTGGCCTCGGCGCGAGAAGTCGCGCGGCTGGGGTTCGACGCCGTCAAGATTCACAATTTGTATGCGGTGCACGGCACCCCGCTGGCCAAACAGGTGCAGAACGGCGAAGTGGAATTGATAGGCCGCGACGATTATGTATCGGTGCTGGTTGACTTTTTGGAACTTTTGCCGCCGAGCATGGTTGTGGAGCGCGTCAGCGGCGATGCTCCCGATAAGTACTTCTTGGGGCCTACTTGGTGTTTGGATAAACCAGACGTCCTCCGAACCATCGCCGCCGAATTCACGCGCCGCGATTCGTGGCAAGGGAAACAGTTCGGCGGCTGACGTTTTCGATTGTAGGTCCTGAGAAACGCCGCGCGAGCGAGAGTGCCCCGAGCCGAGTCCGGAAGTTCGCTGTCGCATGGGCGGGTCGTTCGTTCCCAATCTGCTGATTTGGTGTTACCATGTTCCCAATTATGTCTGGCAGTCCAGGGTCAGAGTAGGAAAACGCGCGCCCTAAAGGAGTATCATGAGTACGACGGCTGTATCGAGCGAACAACTGGCGATCAACGCAGTCCGCACCTTGGCGATGGACGCGGTCGAGGCGGCCAAAAGCGGCCACCCCGGCACGCCGATGGCGCTGGCACCGGTCGTCTGCCAGTTATGGGCCAAGTCGTTGCTGTATGATCCCGAGCATCCGCATTGGCCGGCGCGCGATCGCTTTGTATTGTCCTGCGGCCATGCGTCGATGCTGCTGTATGCGATCCTGCATCTGGCCGGTGTGCGGCGCAGCGACGGTGCGGCCGAGCCAGCCGTTTCGCTGGACGATATCCGCCGCTTCCGCCAATTGCATAGCCCCTGCGCTGGTCATCCCGAATACGGCGAAGTGACTGGCGCCGAAACAACAACCGGGCCCCTGGGGCAAGGTGTAGCGAATAGCGTCGGCATGGCCATTGCCGCGCAGTGGTTGTCGGCTAAATACGATCGTCCGGGTCTGGCTTTGTTTGGATTCCGCGTTTATGCGTTGTGCAGCGACGGCGATTTGATGGAGGGGATCGGTTACGAGGCGGCCTCGTTGGCCGGACATCTGCGGTTGGGCAATTTGTGTTGGATTTACGACGACAACCGGATCACGATCGAGGGCCGCACCGACCTGGCGTTCAGCGACGACGTGGCCGCTCGCTTTCGGGCGCTCGGTTGGAGAACCCTGTCGGTCGATGATGCTAATGACACGGCGGCGATTGATGAGGCTTTGGAAACATGTGGCGAAGAGCGCGAGCGCCCCACGTTGATTATTGTTCGCAGCGTGATCGGCTACGGTGCTCCGAACAAACAAGATACCGCGAGCGCACATGGCGCGCCCTTGGGCGCCGACGAAGTACGGCGGGCGAAAGAGTTCTATGGCTGGCCAACGGAGCCCCCGTTCTGGTTGCCTCCCGAGGCCGGCTCGTATTTCGACGAAACGTTAAGAGTCCGGGGTCGGGAAGCCTACCAGCGGTGGAACGCGGACTGGCGGAAGTATACTCAACAATATCCCAACGAAGCCGCCGAAGTGGAGTTGATGTGGCGCCGCGAACTGCCCGCCAATTGGCAAACAGACCTCGACCGGATCGACGTGGCGGGAAAACCGACGGCCACCCGCAATTGGTCCGGCAAATTGTTGCAACAGGCCGCGGCGCGAATTCCGTGGTTGGTGGGGGGGTCGGCGGACTTGGCCGAATCGAATAAATCGCTCATCGAGTTGCCAGGGACAGTGAGTTTTTCCAGCGACCAGCGCTCCGGGCGCAATTTTCATTTCGGAGTTCGTGAACACGCCATGGCGGCGATTTGCAATGGTCTAGCTTTAGCAGGATTGCGCCCCTACGCGGCCACCTTTTTTGTGTTCACCGATTATCTGCGCCCGGCATTGCGCTTAAGCGCCTTGATGGGGCTGCCCGTGCTCTACCTGCTGACGCATGATTCGATCGGATTGGGGGAAGATGGACCGACGCATCAACCAGTGGAACATTTGGCTGCGTGCCGCGCGATCCCGAATCTGTTGGTAATTCGGCCTGCCGACGGCGCGGAGACGCGCTGGGCCTATGATGTCGCGCTGTCGCAGCGGCATCGTCCGACGGCGCTGGTGTTGACCCGGCAAACCGTACCCAATCTCGATCGCTCGGAGTGCGCTCCGGCGGATGGATTGACGCGGGGCGGTTATGTGTTGTGGCAACCGCCCGGCGATTGCCAAGTGGTATTGATCGGCAGTGGCAGCGAAGTGTCTCTTTGCCTGGAGGCGGCGCAGCGATTAGCAGCCGACGGAATCATGGTTCGCGTGGTCAGCCTGCCGTGTTGGGAATTGTTCTGCGAGCAATCTGCCGAGTATCGCGAGTCGGTACTCCCCGCGCGTTGTGCGCGCGTCGGCGTGGAAGCAGGAATTCGCCAAGGGTGGGACCAGTTTTTGGGACCGCATGGACGATTTGTCGGCATGGATTCGTTTGGAGCGTCGGCCCCGGCGGAAGTTCTCTATCGACATTTTGGTATCACTGTCGAAACGATCATGGAGGAAGCCCGTCGGCTGGTGAGTTGAAATGAGCGCAATTACCGATTCTCAATTGCTGGATGAAGTTCGCGCCTTGCGTCCGTGGCACCACGATCTTCAATTGACCGATAGCGTTTCGACCGGGATGGTGTACGACGGATCGGCTGAGCAAGGTGAAGATTCGTCTAGCGACGATGAGCGCGGGACGATCTCACTGCGCAACGAATATCTCCGGCAATTGCTAGAGATTTATCCAGACGGGCTCAGTGGCAAGCGATTGATCGACTGCGCGTGCAATGCCGGAGGGTATTGCTTTTGGGCGCGCGAACTGGACGTCGCCTACGCGTTCGGTTTCGACATTCGCGAGCATTGGATTCGCCAGGCGCAATTCGTGCAACGCCATCGCCGGGTCTTTCCCACCGATCGGCTGGAGTTTGCGGTACACGATTTGTATCGCTTGCCCGAATTGGGTCACGAACCGTTTGATATCTGCATTTTCAAAGGTATTTTCTATCATCTTCCCGATCCGATCACGGGCCTGAAAATCGCCGCCGAATTGACCAAGGAGCTGCTGATTCTGAATACGCAGACGACATGGGGTCTGCCCGACGGTTTTCTGAAGCCGGGACGCGAGGATATCGAACAGTTGATGTCCGGTGCCTACGGATTGAATTGGCGACCGACGGGTCCCCGCGTGTTGGCTCCCGTCCTGAAGTGGCTCGGGTTCAAACATGCCCGGCTGGTGTTCCATCAACAAAATCCGCGCGTGCCGGAATTGGGCCGGATGTCGATATTTGCGACGCGCAAACCGGGGCAGCTCAACCATTTGAGCGGAATACGCTTTTTGTTCCGCAACGGTTGATTGCGCCGTCTATTCGGTGCTTGAGGAATAGCCCGACATCGTTACGGTTTGGCGCTTGGCCATTCGATGTTTAGGACTATGGCCAAAACGAATCCATCTCGTTCGTACCTTTCCTGGGGCGCCGTGTGGGGAGTGCTGACACACCCCGTGCTCTTCTTTTTTGTGGCCGCCGGAGGAATTGTCGGTGGCGCGCTCTGGTCGTGGAACCAGTTCAGCGATGGGATTCGGATCCAGGGCCGCTGGCGTCTAACCGAGACGAGGATCGAGATCAGTTCCGGTTTGCCGTGGTATGCGGAAGCCCACGCCCGCCGCCTGACTGAGATGTTGGCCGCCGAGCAGCATTCGCTGACGGACGCGCACTTGATCCGGCGCGCCGTCGAACTGGTCGCGGCGGAACCGTTTGTTGCCAAAGTTGACTCCGCAACAAAGACGCACCGCGGCTTGACCATTGCCGTGCGCTATCGCCTGCCGGTGGCTTGGATTGGTGACGACACGCTGCGCCGATTTATCGATGCACAAGGCGTAATCGTCGTTCCCGATATCGTGGCCAGCGATGACGCGCACCCCCTGCCACGCTTGTTGATGCCGGACCTAGTGCCCCACAGGGGCCTCGATTGGGCGTTATGGCCCGACCCGCGCGTGATCGAAGGGGCGAGGGTATGCGAGGAAATTGCGCCGCGCGCCCCGGCGTGGGGAGTGAATCGTGTGATCACATATTGGCGCAATCCCCAATTTCCCAGCCGCGAGTCGCCATGGGAGTTGTGGACACCGCAAGGCGCCCGCGTGTTGTATCGCGATGCTGCGGTTTCGGACGCGGTCACGGCAGCCAAACGGATCGAGGCGATCGATCAGTGGATCGCTACCCATGGCAGTCTATCAGCCATTCCGCCAGGTTATGTTCTGGATATCCGCGATGGTCGGGCGCAACTCGTTCCCGAATTGCGCGCAGTCCGCCATGATCAACCCTGGCGTTAACCGCCGCGCGATAGGTTACGTAGACGCGGCTGCGCAAACTGCAATCGAAGCGGCCTCTCTCTAGGATTCCCTGGTCCCCTCGAACTCGTACTCAGCAGTGTGGTACTCGTTCTCGATTCGTTCTTCTCACTCGATCAACCGAGTATGCAACGACACCACCGATCCGCTTCGATTTCGCCTTTCCAGCGCAGGGAGCGTCGTCCATCGCGTCGCAGAGCGCTATTAGAGTAAAATGGTTCTGCCAAGACGCTCATTTCGAGTACGGGTACTGTTGCACTGAGTACGAGTACGGCATTCCTGACGAACAGGTGCAGCGTGTCGTGCCAAGCCCACAAATGGCGTGTCCCACCCTTCAAGTTGGTGGGGGCGTCACAGACGCAAGAAACCCCTACAATGGAATCGACCTGGCGCCATCCAACTAGGCGGCTGCGATTCAACACGTGAGGACGAAATATGCACGGCGTGTCGAGATACGTGATCTGGGGATTCGTTTGGGCAACTTGGTTTGCTGGTGCGCTTCCAACCAGCGCGATCGGCAGTGGGCGCCAACAACCGGATTCCGACTCAGCGGCGGACCTTCCCCGCTATGTTCCCAGTGAACAACAAATCACCCGTGGATTGCAAATCAACCCGCGGAGCAGCGCCCCCGCTGGTGGCGCGTTCAATCTGCGCATTGCTCCCCGCTGGTCGGCGGATGGCCGTTACTTGTGGTATCGCAACGATTTAGCGGATGATCGACGAGAATTTGTCATGGTCGATACCGCCGTTGGTGAACGTCGATTGGCGTTCAATCACGAACGCTTGGCGGCGGCCTTGAGCGAACGGGAAGTACCGTCGGCGCACGCCGAGCGGCTTCCTTTTCGCGAGATCGGGCGGGACGAACAACGGCAATGCTGGGTCTTCCGCTGTGCCAATCGCTATTGGAGTTGGAACGATGCGGAGAACCGATTGGAGGAATTGCCAGATCGTCCGGAGGGATTGGCCGATCAGACACTCAGACTTTCGACACGCAATGTGCCCAACGCCAGCACACGCACCGGTGCCGAAACGCACGTCACTGTCTCCAATCAAACGACTGTGGAATTGACTTTGTTCTGGTGCGATGCCAACGGCGCGAGGCAACGCTACGGAACGATCGCCCCCGGCCAAGAGACTCGCCAGCACACGTTCGCCGGGCATGTTTGGGAAATTGTGGACGAACGCGGACAAGTGCGTGGCCGGTTTATCGCCGCCGAAGAAGAGGGTTTATTGGAGGTTCGCGACGACGGACCAACGGCCCGGCCTCCAGGGCGTGCCACGACGCCGCGTGAGGCACGTCCCAGTAGCCAGTCGCCCGATGGGCGCTGGTCCTTCAGGGTTCGCGACGACAATGTGTTTGTATCGGCAGAAGGGGGCGAATGGGTGCAAGTCAGCTTTGATGGTTCCCGCGAAAGACCGTACGAACTAGTCCAATGGGCCCCCGATTCGCAAGCGTTAGTCGCTTTTCGTGTGACGCCCGCACTGCCCGAAACCGTCCATTTATTGGAATCATCACCGCCGGGCGGCGGCCGCGCACGATTGCGCACCAATCCCTATCATTTGCCAGGCGATCCGTATCCGACCTACGAATGGAACATCTTTTCCGTGGAGTCGTGGCAACAAACGAAACCAGACATCGACCCGATGGAGTTCGGTCGGCCGCGCTTGCGGTGGTATGCGGATGGCCGCCGGTTCCGCTATCGTCAAGTCGATCGCGGCCATCAGCGCTTTCGATTGATCGAGGTCGATTGCCATTCGGGCGCCACCCGTCATTTGATTGACGAACGCAGCGACACCTTTATCTGGACGGCGCATGGCGAACGGCCTTTGCTACACGATGTCGGCGAGGAAGCGGTCCTTTACTCATCGGAAAAAAGCGGTTGGAATCACTTGTATTGGCTGGATGTTGCATCCGGAACAAGTCGCCCCATTACGCAGGGCGCATTCGTTGTCCGCGGAATCGACCGCGTCGATGAGGAACGTCGCCAGATTTGGTTTCGCGCCAGCGGGGTCTATGCCGATCAGGACCCCTATTTCATTCATCATTTCCGCGTCAGTTTTGACGGCGATTCGTGGGTAGCATTGACAGAGGGAAACGGCACGCACTCGCTGCAATTCTCGCCGGACAGACGGTTCTACATCGACACCTACTCGCGACCGGACGCACCGCCCGTCCACGAACTCCGTCGTGCGGAGGATGGGGAATTGGTCTGCCACTTGGAGTCCGCTGACATCAGCCAATGGTTGCGCACCGGAGGGCAAATGCCGGAGGTGTTCAACGCCAAAGGCCGCGATGGCGAGACAGATATTTGGGGCGTCATCTGGCGCCCGGTTCCTTTTGATCCGCAATTCCAGTATCCCGTGATCGAAGACATTTACGCTGGGCCGCATGACTCGCACGTACCCAAGGCGTTCAGCGCGTCGCGGCGCTACGCCGATCTAACCGATTTGGGATTCGTGGTGGTAAAGATCGACGGCATGGGAACAGCGAACCGCTCGAAGGCTTTCCACGACGTCTGTTGGCAGAATCTGAAAGATGCCGGATTTCCCGATCGCCGCCTGTGGCACGCCGCGGCCGCCGCCGAACGGCCTTGGTATGACGCGCGGCGCGTCGGTATCTACGGCACGTCGGCGGGCGGTCAGAACGCGGCCGGCGCAGTGATTTTTCACGGCGACTTCTATCGCGCCGCGATGGCCGCCTGCGGCTGTCATGACAATCGGATGGACAAGTCTTCCTGGAATGAACAATGGATGGGGTATCCCGTGGGTCCGCATTATGCCGAGTCATCAAATATCGACAATGCGCATCGGCTGCAAGGAAAGTTATTGTTGATCGTCGGCGAACTCGACACGAACGTGCCACCGGAATCGACATACCGCTTGGTGGATGCGTTGATCAAAGCCGGCAAGGATTTTGAATTCTTGATGATTCCAGGAATGGGGCATTCGGACGGTGGACCTTTCGGGCGACGGAAGACGCGCGACTTTTTCATTCGCACCTTGCACGGAATCGACACGGCCCCATTTGCTCGATGAGGGGCGAAACAATCATCCGCAACGGTGGGTTCACTCCAGCCCCAGCAATTGGCGCGCTTCGGTTTGTCCCGGCGCTGGGTTGCCAAACTCACTGGCCGTCACCCGAGCCAAGCCCACGAGGTGTTGCCAGCGGAGGGATGGCCGCGTGGCCACGAACTCTTCTTGCACGGTGCGATAGAATTTCTCGGCGTGCAACGCGCCGTCTTCGCTGACGGCATAGGGCAACAGCCGTGCGAAAATCGCCTGCGGCTGCTGGCCCGTAATGCCCCAATGATGAACGATCGCACACGCTTGCAATTGGTCGTTGGCCTGAACCGCATCGTCCAATTGCCGGAGAAGCGTTTGCGGATCGGAATCGGCAATTTCGCCCGCCGCTTCTTCATAAGGCAAGGCACTACTTCCGACCTGATTACCGCGCCCAGCAGTGTGGTAGGCCCCCACGATCAAACTGGCGACCGTGTTGCGGTGGTTGCTGACCCGCGCGATGTTGCGCCAAGCGTTGGCGGAATCAGCGGCGTGCACGCCAATCGATGCTCCATGGACGCTCCCCACGGGCCTCGACGCCGATGCTTGTTGCGCGTTCAATCCGCGGTCGTGCAAGAGCAATCTCATCGACGCCAAGGAGATGGCCTCTCCTACCGCTTCGGAGGAGATGCCTTCGGCCAACGCCCCGGCAGCCAATCGCGCCGCAGTTTCCGGAGAACCCATGGCAACGTGCTCGGCAGCGGATGAAATCCAGATTTCACCCGGATCGACGGCGCCAAGCGATCGGCCCAACAATCGAAACTCATCCAACAACCTGGGCAACAGCTCGCGAATTCCGGACGGATCGTGACGTCGATCGAGCCGTTGTTGTTCTGATTGGACACAATAGCGGACGGATTGCCGCAACAAGGTATGTGCGTGTTCCATTCCTGTGACGTCCAACATCATCCACGCCCGCCAGGCCAAGACGATGCGATGCACATCGACTTCATCTTGAACCGAGAACTGCAGATGGTTGTAGGCCTCACCGACGGAGTCATTGACCAGAGCCGCAAAAATCCCTTCCGCTCGCTCCATGTCCGCGCTGCGCGTAACCGATTGCAACCAAGCGCCGGCGTCGGCTGGAATCGGCGACGACGTTGCCGTCACGGGGCGCAACGTTTCATGTTCCCCACCACCACGGGTTTGGATTCGATTCGTATTGCGATACAAGACTTTGAGAACGGGGAGTGCGGCCGCGCGACTGGGCATTTCGCGGGCCATATACAATGCCGGGCCTAACGCCATGAACGTGTGATACCCGTCGTAGTCTTGCCCGCCGAACGATCGCGCGTTCGCCAGGGCGGCGGCGGAAACCAGCGTTTCCAGACTCACGCCCGCCGTCAATTTTTCGATAACGGCGGCCTGTAATCGTTCCACCGGTGTGTCTTGCATGAAACAAACCAACGATTCGAGCGCGCCGAAATGGAGGCGATCTACGTCGTCATCCAATCGCGGGGTAAACAACCCCAAATCAGCGGCCAACGTGGAACCCACGCCCGCCACCAACATGCCGCGTCCGACATCAGCCAAGAAATCACGACGAGTCTTAGACCACATGATCTGTCTCCTGCTCGCTGAGGCTATGGTTCGATACCGCGGCGCATCCTAACGCTAGCCCCACCAGGAATCAACAATTTTTCAAACCCAAAAACCGTTCACTCTCAAGGAGAGGGAGGGGCAGCGTTGATTTGCGACCAATCGCGGCGCTGGCGGGAACTGGGAATTCCCATTTTTTGGCGATATTTGGTGATCGTGCGGCGCGCCACGTTGAGTCCGGCGTTCTTTAAACGTTTAACTAACTCATCATCGCTGAGAGGGTTTGTCTTGTCCTCCGCATCGACCAGTTTCTGCAGTTCCAAGCGAATACGGTCCCACGCGATATCCTCGCCGTCATCCGTTGTCGTTCCGCCGACAAAGAATCGTCGCAAGGGGAATAAACCGCGCGGCGTATCGAGCCATTTGTCATCGACGGCCCGGCTGACCGTCGTCACATGTACGCCCACCTTGTCGGCAATCTGTTGCATCTTGAGTGGTTCCAGCGCTTCGGGACCCTCGTCAATAAATCGGCGCTGATGATCGACGATGGCTTGAGACACTTTGAGCAATGTGTTGCGGCGTTGTTGAATAGCCTCCAGTAGCCATTGAGCGGCGGTGATCTTGCGGCGAATAAACTCTCGCTCTTCGCGAGTGATGTCGGGACTGGCCAAGCGCTGCAGATAGTACTTGCTGAGGCGCAAACTCTGCGCTGGCCCCTCGTCCATTTTGACTGTGTAGCGACCTTCGTCGTCCTGAACCAAGTACAAATCCGGCGTTACGGTTTCGACAATCTCGTCGCTAAAGCGACTGGCCGGCTTGGGATCCAGTCGCCGCAATGCATGCCAAGCATCCTGGATCTCCGCAATCGTGGCCCCCGTTGCCTTTTGAATATGCGGCAGCCGATTCTCACTGAGGTCCTCCAAATGATTTTGGATCAATTGGTGCACCAGATGGTAATTGGGGATTTCCGGGTGCAGTTGCAGCAACAGGCACTCGCGCAAATCGCGGGCCGCAACCCCCGGCGGATCCAGCGATTGCACGATCGCCAAGGCTTCTTCCGCCACATCCAATTGTTCCGGATCGGCATCGGCGGGAAGCAAATCGGCTAGTGCCACGCGCAGATAGCCGCCGTCGCGCGGACTGAGTGTCGAGATGATCCGTTCGCACATCTTTTTCAGCGACGGGTTCAATTCCCACTCGGTGAGCTGCTGCAACAGGTGTTGTTGCAGCGTTTCCGCGTGCTCGGGCACATTGGCCATCAAATCAGTATGGCGGTCGATGCTGTCTTGCACGCGATTCGACGAGGGGCGAGTTTGATCGTCAAAGAACGTCGGGACTTCCTGATCGAGGTTGACCAGCCGCTCGAAGTCATCGGCATTGTGCGGCCCCTCCTCGATAATCAGTTCTTTTTGTTCGACGTCTTCTTGTTTGGATTCGCGCGTTTCCGGAGGCGTCTCGACTGGCAAATGAGGGTCCTTGTCCCGCATTTCCAAGACGGGATTCTCGGTCATTTCCTGCTCGATCCGCTCGGACAACTCCGCCAGCGGCATCTGCAAGATTTCCATCGACTGGATCATCCGTGGCGCCAGTGTCTGGATTTGTTTCTGCGTCTGATGTTGTCCGAATGTGAGCTTCATCGGCCCTGTCTCATCCGTTGATTGGGGTCAACGCGCGCCTGGTTCAACGACGATTCGCGCTTGGTAACTGCCGTCCCATTGGTAGCCCCGTTGATTGGCGTAATTGTCTTGCATGGCGATGCCCAAGAACAATTCGCCGCCGACCTTCGCGACAAAATCTGCCCGATTACCTACTTTGATGTATTCGCTGGACTTGCCGACGCGGGCCATCACGCAGCCGCTGGGCGCCCCGTTCCAAGATCCCTGGTTGGCCAATCCCTCGGGCGTGGACGACATGTTCCACGAAGACCAATTAACATTGCCCGAACAACGGATCGACACGCGATCGCCAGGCTTCAGGAAAATCCGAGTGGCTTTGGGAGTCCGCTGAAAAAAATCCGTGGCTCCGATGTCGACATTGCGGCGAACTGACTCGCCGATTTGCCCCCACGCTCGGTCGGCGCGTTTGATGTCTTCTAACCGTAGTCGGAGCAATCCGTATTTGGTTGCCAATTCGAATTCCTTTTCGACGATCCGACCCACAATGGTGAATTCACCGGTAGTGATCGTATCCTCCTGGTCCAGCGGCGTGGACTCGCTCCCGGAGGCGTATTCGCCGTCTTCCGCCAAGGATTCGATTTCCTCGATTAAGGATTGCAAGTGCTTTTTTCGTTCGGCGCTGCCGCCATCATCGAAGGTGCGGATGTGATTCCGCAACAAAACACCCATCGCTGCCAACTGCCGCCGGGCAATTTCGCGCACTTGAAAGTCGCGGTCTCCCAACTGCTCTACCCATTGGTTGATCTGGTTATTTAAGGCCGGAACGTTTTGCAATCCAGGCCGCAAGTAAACGATATTCGAAATCGGGACTTGTAGTTTTCCAAAACGAGTCTCCACATGTATGGCGTCCAATCCAATATCGCCGGCAACCACCGAACCGTCCCACAAATGCAATCGAACTTCCCGTGGACCAGGCAGCTCAACCGGGATCCGCACGGTTTCCACGATTGGCTCGTCGGCGGCTTCGTCTTGGTCCTTCTTCTCCTCGGTAACCTGATCTTCGTCTTGGACCATATCTTCGTCTTGGTGAGCAGGTTGCAAACGGACCGCGCGAATGGCCGCCACATTGCCCGCCTGTTGCACCTGCCCGGCCTGCGTGGGCGCTAAGCCGACTCCGATGGAAAATAGCGCCAATCCCCACATCGTCCACACTGAATTGTACATACTCGTTCCACTTTATGACCGTTTTGCGTAACGAAACGTAATGCAATGGTCTGGTTCCCAAACCAGCGTTCATCGATTTTAATTGTA
The DNA here is from genome assembly GCA_014584305.1 of Planctomycetota bacterium. Taxonomy (GTDB): domain Bacteria; phylum Planctomycetota; class Planctomycetia; order Pirellulales; family Pirellulaceae; genus BJ22. Next base: position 23,908 of record JACTND010000078.1, read on the forward strand.
CCCAGATTGTAGGACGGGATGGGGCGAGGGTCCACGGATTTTTCCTGACGTAGAGGAGTTACTGGTGTTCCAATTGCAAGATGTTCAATCGGCTATTCGCGAATTCGGATTCGATGGCTGGTTGCTCTATGATTTTCGCGGATTAAACGTCTTGGCGTTGCGCGTTTTAGGAATTCCTCCGGACAAAATCGGCTCGCGGCGATTGTTTTACTTTGTGCCAGCCGACGGGCCCCCACAAAAACTGGTCCACCGAATCGAAGCCGGCGCGCTCGATCATCTGCCGGGTGACAAAATTGTGTATTTGACCTGGCAAGAGTTGGAAGCCGGAGTAGAACGTCTGGTGGGCGGTCGTCGGCACATCGCCATGGAGTATTCGCCGCGCAATGGGAACCCGTATATTTCGCGCGTCGATGCCGGTACCGTGGAACTGGTTCGTTCATTCGGCACCGAAGTCATGTCATCAGGCAATCTCGTCCAGTATTTCGAAGCCCGTTGGACGGACCAACAATGGCAGTTGCATCTGGAAGCGGATCGACTCAATCAACAGGCGTTTGCGCTAGCTTGGCAAATGATCCGCGAATACGTGCGCCAGGGCAAACGTCTGACCGAGTGCCAATTGCAGGACCGCGTCATGCAATATTACGCGGAACATGGCATGACAACCTACCATCCTCCGATCGTTGGCGTCGGTCCGCACAGTGGCGACCCGCACTATGCTCCGGAGCCCGGGAAAGATGCCGAAATCCGCGAGGGTGAATTCGTCTTGCTCGACATGTGGGCCAAGCTAGACCAACCGAATGCAGTGTACAGTGACTTAACCAAGGTCGGGTTTGTTGGAACCGAGGTGCCCGCCAAATTCTCCGAAATCTTCAACATCGTGGCGACCGCGCGCGACGCCGGGATCGCCAAGGTCCGCGAGGCGTTCGCTGCTGGCCGCCCGTTGACTGGCGGCGAAGTCGATGATGCCACGCGATTGCCCATCGTCCGGGCGGGATACGGTGATTATTTTGTACATCGTACCGGGCACAATATCGGACAAGAGACGCACGGCAACGGTACCCATATTGACAACTTGGAAACGCGTGAGGAACGCCTCATCATGCCGCGCACGTGCTTTTCCATCGAACCGGGGATTTATTTGCCGGAGTTCGGCGTGCGCAGTGAAATCAATGTTTTTGTTGACGCGCAATCCCAAGTGCATGTCACCGGCGGACTGCAAACGGAAGTGCTCCCGATTTTGCGGGACTAGCGTCGGCCCTCCAGCGGAATAGATGGCGGACTACCGCTCATGCCTGGCCGGAAAACCCGCCGCCGTGCGATTCGGCTTTCGCGCCAAAAGTATCATCCGCTCCTTACGGGTAAAGTAATCGGCGGTCGCTACGACTTCAAACCGATTACCCAGACGCATTAACAATTCATCGACGTGCCGATCCGTGGTGACTACCAGAGCCGGCACACTGCGTTCCACCAATTCTTCTGGGCTGGGCTGTGGACCAGCGCGCCAGACGACACGCGTGTTCTCGGCGTCAACATTCGGTACTGTCGCGCGCGATTGCGGTTCGAGTCGCAACTCGCAGATCGTCTTCTCACCGTAATAGACCCAGCTAGACTCTAAGCTGCGATACGAGAAAACCCGCGTGTCCTCAGAAGCGGCGCGGATTGCCATCAAAACTGCGTTATCTCGGCGCACGAGATCGACGCGACTGGCTCCCCAGCCGAAAGTCAGCGCGGTGAAAGCTACGGACGCCGTTCCGATTGTCGTCAATGCGAGTGATGCGCGTACGGTTTGCCTGGATTCAATCGCATCCGATGATCCCAACGATTGCCGACGCATGGACCGCGCACGGCATGCCCGCGCGGCCAGGAAACCGCCCACGATCAAAGGCAGACATAAAACGGGTAACCACGGGTCGCCGCCAAGGTAGTAAGTGCTCGCCCAGCCGACCCCGACTCCTACGGCGACGCCGACAACAGCCAAGGCAACAAACCCCCATTCAAAAAACTGACGCGGCGCGAGCTGTTCGCCTCGTTGCCAGCGAACCAACGCCCAAGCCGTGATCAGAGCCAGTGCGGGATAGCAGGGGGTCACATAGCTCGGCAGCTTGGTTTTCGCCATGGTAAAAATGGCGACCTGTACGACGATCCACATGATGAAGAATAACAAAATCGGATCCCGCCGCGAGGCGAATCGGCGATCCAACTCCGCCAGGGTGGGCACAGCGAATGCCGACCAAGGAAAAAAACCAACCAACAGCGCCAACGGATAGAACCACCACCCGCCGCTATGGTTCTCAAAGGTTGTCGTGGCCCGTTCCCAATTCTCGCGCAGGAAGAATTCGTGGAGAAACTGCATGTCTGTTCTCAGCCCCACGGCGATATACCACGGTGCCGCAACGATCAAAATCAAGCCACATCCCAATATCGGTCGCAGCGACCAGCAAGTCGCGGCCACATGTCGCGGGTTGAGGAGCCCGATCAACCAATAAAACAATCGATGAAGTTGACCTTCGGAATTGCACGAGCTATCTGTGCGCGGCATAGTGACGACCAAGCTCCACAAACCGACCACCGCCATTGGAATGACTACTCCCGCAGGACCTTTAGCCAACACCGCTAGACCCAAAAGCAAGTAGAATCCGCTGGCTGCAGGATAATTGAAGGTCAATCGAGTTGCTTCCTCGTCGGTTTTGGCTCGGACCACCGTATGAGCAAACAAGAGCAATGCCGATGACGTGAAGAAAATGAAACAAGCGTCGGGAGTAGCGGCGCGAGCGCCGACGGTGAACATGACGCTGGAGCCCAATGCGATGGCCCCCCAAAATCCCACGCTTCGGTCAAACAATCGTCGGCCAGCCCAATACGTCAACAATACCGTCCCAGTGCTCAACAGGGCCGACCAAAAACGTGCGGAAAACTCGCTGACACCAAACACAGTGTAAGCGGACATGATCAACCAATAGAGCAAGACGGGCTTTTGCGACCGCAGTTCTCCGTTAAACGTCGGTACAATGCCATCGCCGGTCTGCCACATCTCGCGCGCACAGCCGGCGTTGCGCGGCTCATCGCGATCCCAAAGCAGAGGGGTCCCCAAGTACATAAAGAACATCAGGCCGCAGATCGTTGCGATCAGCGGTACGTCCCAACGGTATCGATGCGCTTCCATGCGTGGCTACGTTACTCCCCGAATTCTTCCGCCAGACAATCTTGAGTAAATGGAGCCTGTCGATTTGCAAGCACTCGTTTCATCGAAAAGTCGGACCAGCGACGAATCGCAGAGTACGCTATGACTGCCAACGTTCGGGCATTGGGTCTCAGTCCCCGCGGCCTGGACTCGTCGATTGGACGGAAATGTGCCGGACCTGTCTAGCTCAATCCGGCGAGTTTGCGCTGCCAAACTTTGTGCTGTCGTTAGAGTCCCCTAGTTTCGCTAGCGTTTCCTCGGGGCCGCATGGTCGCGAGACTGGGAAATTGTGCGAAGATCGACAAATTCCGAAAAATCGTACCAAGCCCAACAGCCGATAATCCGAAAAGTAATACCAAGGATACCCGTGAGGTTCGCAGTCCGGATGCATGGAGGCTGGACTGGTTGCCTCTCACGTTTACAGGCGTTACTCGACACACCCAGATACGGCGCGACGAATCCATGTGGCGCCGTGAAGTCACGAGTACGACCAAGGTTGCAGTCACGTTGTCAATCAGGAGGATACGATGCGACGTTTCTTTTTAGGGTTTGCGCTGGCCATTGCCGCCTTGGCCCCGGCCATTGGCCAAGGAGATGACCGGCAGATTGCCGAGTTTATCAAAGGGCGCCTGCAAGCCGAACAGCAAGCTGGCCGGTTGAAGGGTTTCAATATCGACATGAGCGTCGAAGAAGGCGTGGTCTGGATGAAAGGCTTCGTCTCGACACCCGAACAGGAAATGTTGGTGCTGCGCACCGCCCAAGAAGCGGGCCGGATGGGCGCGGTCAAAGTAGTCGATGAAGTCGAAGTGCGCCAATCGGCAATGCCGATGGCCAGCGCGCCAGTGATGCCGGCCCACTCGCCACAGATGGGAATGGACCAAGCGGCATTGGCGGCCTATCAGGAAGGCCCGATGGCTATTCCCGCAACCTATGGCGGCGGTTATAACCCCAGCTACAACCCGGTACCCATGGCTCAACCGAGCGTATATTCGGGGCAAGCGCCGTTGCCGTTGCCCATGGGAACGTCCGGCGGCGAAACGGGCATGGTTGGTGGCTCGCCCCACATGCCGGGATACGCCTGGCCAGGCTACGCCGCGCACCCGAACTACGCGGCTGTCACCTATCCGCGACAATACTCGCCGTCCGCCTGGCCGTACATCGGCCCGTTCTACCCCTATCCACAAGTTCCGCTGGGCTGGCGCCGAGTCGAACTGCAATGGGATGACGGCTGGTGGTATTTGGACTTCAAAGACCGCTAACATCGTTCTCAAGGGCTACGAAAACACTTCGGGAGCTCTTGAGTTTCGAGACACGCTGTCCACGAACTGACTGCAATCCACGACCCCCGCTCGCCTACGAGCGGGGGTTTTTTCGTGTGGTTTCCACACTATGGGTGGCACCTAATAACATCGATGGGTGGCACCTAATAACATCGACAGGAGGAAACAGGATGGGACCAACGAACGACGAGAACACGGACGATCCAAAGGTACCAGAAGCATTCGCGGCAGCCAGGGCTAATGTGCTGCTCGACCTCCACGAAAAGCAAACGCCGCCAACAACAAGCCAAGAGGCCGATTCCCACTCGAACACGGAGGAGCAGCAATGCCCAAGCACATCCACGCCGACGCCGAAATGAACTTTCCTACACCGACGACCGCGATGGCAACGATGCAGGTGGACGCCATGCATCGAGCCGGCGTGATAGTCACCGCTCCGACACTCGCCGGAGCACTACAAGCTCAGCGAGCCGGTCATCAAACACATCCTGCGTCACGCCGAGAACATTCGGCTGCTGAGGAATGATCCGAAACTTGGCTGGCTCCCAGTCCGATCCTGAGACCATCGAATGACAAACCTACCCGAACATTTTGCCCGTTTCTACGACGACGGTTCCGATTGGCCCACTACCGACGAGCGTCAACAAGCCGAACGGGCATATCGTGGCGCGTTCCTCCTATCACCGCGAGAGGCCGCTCATTGGACGAGCATCAATAAAAAGCGAACGACCGCGCGTGGGAAGAACGTCTTCGCGTCCGCCAGCAAGCTGAAGTCCAGATCCCTTCAGCGGGATTCGTTGGCGATCCCGATCTGAAAAGCAAACAAGCCTTCTATTGCCGCGATGATCTGATTGACGCGTCTTGCACTAACCCGCATTTCTCACAACCCGAATCGTTAGTGAGGGATAACTCAGCAATTCCCTCACTTACGTTTCGGGTTGTAA
>JACTND010000296.1 GCA_014584305.1 Planctomycetota bacterium
CAGTAATGCCTTCGGCGCCATTACTTGAAACAGATCCCAAAAAGAAAGCATAAAGGTGTTTCCGTCATGGCATGCCAACCTGAAGTCACGGGTAATCGTTTCAAACCTTCAGTCATTTTCTTGGCGGCGTTAGTAATGTGTTGGTGTTCGGCGGCCAGCGGTCAGACCTACACCTGGAACGGCCCGTTCACCGGGGAAACATTGTGGAGCAACGGCAACTGGTCTCCCCATACCCCGCCAATCGCCGGAGGCCATGCTGTCAGGCTTGTCTTTAATGGAAACGGCGCGACCTGGTACTCGACCGTCAACAATCTCGGCGATCCGCATACTACAGGTAATCCGTTCTTAGTCAATCGCATTGAATTCGCCGATTCGCTCTCGCCGTCACATGGAGCTGGGATTTTGGTAAGGACGGGCCGGACTCTATTGATGGGCGGCGTCAATCCGACCATCAGTACTCCACGAGTTGGGGGGAGAGCCCCCTTTTATGAAACACAAAGGGTTGTTTTCGCCAGCAATTCTCTAAACAACGGTGAAGTTAAAACGCAACAGCTTTCGGGACCACTCACGCTAGGAGGCATGGGTACCGGAACGCTGGAATTTGACATGCGAGTAACGGGTGACGCACCGCTGCGAATCGTCAGCAATCCCCTGGTCAACGCTTCCTTCGTTCATTTGAATAGCCTGCACTCGTTTACCAACGATGTTATTCTCGATGGCGGTCATCTGGTCATTGGCACCAACCTTGGGCTGGGCGCACCGACCAATAAGTTGATCGTTAACGGCGGCTGGATTGCAAGTACCGCGGGAAACACCATTCCCCAAAACATTGTCCTCAATACCGACCTCCAAATCATGATGTTCGACCGTCCAATGCTGTTAGGCGGCGTCATCAGCGGTAACGGCGGATTGCGCATCAGCGGTTTAACGGCGGGCCACCGGTCGGTGGTACTTACCAACGCAAATACATATACCGGTCAAACGGTGATCGACAATTCCCCGGTTCTCGGTCAAAACGTCTCGCTTGCTTTGAATAACGGCTTACTTAACGTTGAAGGAGCAAATGGCTCCATTCAACACTCGTCGGCGGTCATTGTACGCAGCGGGATATTTCATTTAAATGACGGCGTTGCATTCACAGGCGGCGCGATGGGCCGAGTCAACGATATCGCGAGTCTCTCCTTGGCAGGCGCCGAATTCAGATTGTCGAGCGGAGCCACCACGAACTACAACGAAACCATGAACCAATTAATACTCGAATCCGGGGGAAACGCAGTCACGATCACACCGACCGCGACACGGGCGGCCCAGGCGAGTTTTTCCGCCTTGGTTCGCGAGAAACGAGCCGCTGTGTACTTTCGCGGAACAGCTCTCGGCAACTCGCCTGGTGCGAACGTTGGAAACGTCCAATTTGCCACGCCGCCCAATGCCGACTTAGTGGGCGGGGGCGGCGCCGCAGGCTCGACGACGATCAGCATTCTCCCCTACGCCGTGGGAAGGAACGAATCCACGGGAACGCCCAACTCGTTGGTAACTGTCGAAAACGGACGTATCCGCCCCTTGAGTACCGCGACCGAATACGCGACATCAATGGTCGGTGGAACGGCGACGAACGAAAACGTCCGCCTCACGAGCGGCATCAACCTCGCCAATGCAAATTTAACCACTCGTAACGCGCTCGTGATGACGACAGGAACATTGTCCAATTCGTTGGGTGGGGCACTTCGGCTGACAAGCGGCACGATTCTCGCCACCGGCCCGGTCACGATCAGCGCCCCGCTCGATTTTGGCAATCAAGAGGCTATTGTTCATTTGGCTGCCTCCTCGGTTATCTCTGGACGCATCAGCGGCAGCGGAGGTTTAACTCTCGCCGGCTGGGGCGCCTCTAGCAATTGCACTTTGAGCAACGTAACAAATGATTACTCTGGGCCGACGACGCTGAACTCATGCCTAGTTCGTTTTAGCAACCCATCAGTTTTCGGTAACTCGACCAGTTTTCACCTTGGCGGTGCGAACGTGCAACTAATCGATGAGAAGGGGCATGCAGGCTTTCTTTATAACGGGAGCACGCCGGCCTCCCTAAGTCAATCAATCACCATTAACTCAGGCCTTGCTTCTATACGTTCCCAGTTCTCCACCGGATCGCTCCAACTGGATGGACAAATCAGCGGGGCTGGGGGATTGCACATCGATTCGACAGGCCGTGTCATCTTGACCAATAACGCCAACAACTACACTGGCCAGACCATCATTAGAGGAGGAGCCCTGGTCTTCAGCAACGACTCACAACTAGGCGATGGAAGCTCGGTTCACATTTCAGGCAATGCCAATACTGGAATTGTCCTCGACGGCCATTGGATCACGAACCGCCAGATAAATATTCCGGGCTTCGCACGAGTCGACACAAACGGATTTGACTGGGTCCAAAACGGCGCGTTTACCGGCAGTCACAATAGTGGAACATTGGCGAAGTCTGGAGAGGGGAAGTGGATACTCAATACTGATGAATTTAGTAGTACTTACAACGGCGCCATTCGTATCGAAGGGGGTGAATTTGTAGTCAACGGTTTTTTGGGGCCGTCGCATAGGGAGTTTGTCGTTTCTTCAGGAGCGGGCTTGTCGGGGAGCGGTTCCATCTTGCGTTCGGTAACGATGCAACCAGGAACATTTCTACGGCCCGGCCAGAGTCCCGGGACTCTTACCGTAGGATCAACGCCCGGCGATGCATTTACTCTTGGCGAGGGACTCATCTTTGAGTTCGAAATTAATGACGCGGAAGGAACGCTGGGGCTGAACTGGGACCGCTTGCTTTCGCCTCACGGGTCGATTGTCCTCCCGTCGTCGTTAACCGTGCGTATGTTGGGATTGGACGCGACGAATTCGTTGGGCAAAGTATCCAATTTTGACCCTTCCCAGGATTATCTGTGGGAGTTCTTGACCGCCGCAAATTTCACAGGCGTATCTTTTTCGTCCGTCAACTTCACCATCGATGATTTGTTGTTTGTCAATAACAATCCTCTGATGGGAGGTCAATTCTCAATTGAACAAATCGGTACCTCGGGCATCGGAATCCGCTTTACAGCGGCGATTCCCGAGCCGTCTTCTGCGACGCTACTCTTGACCTGCATTGTCGCGTTGTTGCTTGGCAGACATAAGCCATCCTCACGTGTGATGAATCGCCGGTAATGGAAAGGACCTTATCATGAAGACTTATAAAACCGTAACCGCGCGACAAACTACATTTCAATTGGTCTGCCTTCATGCGATCGCACTCGGCGCGGCTTTGCTCGCAAACACCAAGCCTGCGATTGGGCAGCCGGTTGTCGGATATAACCAAGTCATTGTCAAAATAGGAGATCTAGCTCCTGATGGCAATGGAACTTTTTTGTCCCTGCCGTCGGGACCCAAGCTCAACAATCAGGGACAGGTTTCATTCAACGCATCATTGTCCAACGCTGGCCTCGCCAACTGGGGCGTCTTTCTCGGCTCAGCCAATGGCGTTGTTCAGATCGTCAGAAATGGTCAGCCTGAGCCAGGCGGCAACGGGTACTTCAATTCCACATTTAACAATCCTGCGCTAAACCATGTTGGGCAAGTATCATTTGTCGCAGGTCTCACTCAAACGCCTGGCCAGGCATTCGATGACGGAGGAATTTTCTCTGCATCTGCAGGCGGGGCTACCCCAATCGTTCGAAAAGGGCAATCGGTGCCCAATGGGAATGGCAATTACAACGTCTTCTCAACTGACACGCTCATCAACGACGTCGGTCAGGTCGCCTTTTACTCGACCTTGAATAACACGAGCGGAGGAAGCGGTGATAACGAAGCAATATTCTTAAGTTCGAATAATGGACTTGTACAAATCGTCCGAAAAGGACAACTCGCGCCAAATGGTGGCACCTTCGTCGGCATTACCCAAATGTCGCTCAATAATGCAGGACAAGTTGCCTTTCGTGGCGATTTTTCTGGCCAAGCGAATCAACGCATCTTTCGAAGCGACGGCGGGGTATTGACCGAAATTGCTCGCGTAGGCCAGCTCGCACCAGATGGGGTCAGCACATTCAGCAGCTTGGTTTCTCCGCAGATGAACAATGCCGGTCAAATCGTCTTTCAGGCGGGACTCAATAACGCGCCGTTTACATCCAATAAAGGCATCTTTGTCGGCACGGGGAGCGGCATAATAGAAATAGCTCGCCGTGGTGAAAATGCACCCGGTACCGGTACCGCCATCACAATGAACGCTGTGTCACCGCTTATCAACGACAGCGGTCAAGTGGCATTTTCCAGCGACTTAGCTGGAAACGCCTATGGCATCTTCCGATATTCTGACGGTCATCTGCAAACACTCGCGATCACAGGGCAATCTGCGCCAGGCGGCAACGGAACGTTTACCGGACTCGATCATCTTGCGTTCAACAACGGGGGAATTGCTGCTTTTCGGGGGGAAATGGTTGGGACAAGCGGCGGCAATAGCGACAATCGTGGGATCTTTCTTGCCGATGGAACTGAGATGATCACAGTTGTTCGCAAAGGAGACATCATCGGCGGAAGCCAAGTTACGAATGTATCCTTTGCCTTTGGCGGCTTTATCAATGGCGCCCAGCGGACTGGCCTCAATGACTACGGCCAAGTTGCTTACTACGCAACGCGGGCAAACGGCCACCACTTCATTGGATTGTTTACGCCCGTGTGCAACTATCGGTCGGCCGTCGATGGCAGCTTCGATTTCGGGGGCGATTGGACGCTTTCGATTAAGCCCAGCAATCCGCACGACGTTGTGGTGAATCCAACAAGCAATCTGAAAGTCGTGAAGGGTTCCGGTTCGCTAAACATCAATTCGCTGATCGTCGGGCAAGACACCGGTATTGCCACGATCGATTTGGCTCCTAACAGTCGAATTGATACGCTTCTCGGTGCAACATTCGGCGTCAACAGCGTGCTGACAGGACATGGCACGATCGGCGGAGGCGACGTTACTGTGTCGGGAAAGCTTGCTCCAGGCAGTTCCGCAGGCGAATTGTCTTTTGATACCAATTTGTTATTAAGCTCCTCGGCCATTCTTGATATGGAAATCGGCGGCCTTTTGCCAGGGCTCGAGTTTGATCGCATTTTAGTCTCGGGCGATTTGTACCTCGACGGCACTTTACAGGTGTCATTGCTCAATGGATTCTCGCCTTCGGCTGGGCAGAGTTTCGAACTGTTTGGCGTAAGTCCCGGTTCAATTAGCGGCACGTTCCACACGCTGGAATTGCCTTCGCTTTCAGCCGGACTGCAATGGGATACGAGCAATCTCTATTCGGGCGGTTACTTTACCGTCATTTCGGCGGTGCCCGAAGGAAACTTCATTGGCTTGCTCGCCGCAGGTCTTCTAGCGCTCCAGTTCTACCGACGCAAACGCCCGCGCTAAATGGATGCCAATTGCAAAATAAAGCTGTAAAGCTGTATTTAAGCACAGAGTGATCCCATGGCTAAACGAATCGTTGATCCGAGCCTCATGGATGTCTCGCCACAGTAAACTTCCAAGTTCGCGGCAGTCGAGTACTCGAGAAGGGATGCTGGACGGGTTCTGGCTGGGCAGTTATGTGTAGCTGGTGGAATACACGGGGCAACTCTTTCGGAATAACAAAGCTCGAATCAGTGAAGGTGCTAAAGACGTGCTGGATCGATTAGGCACGCGCGTGGAGTACTTGAACGACCGAACAAAAAGGACAGGCATAATATAATGTACGACGAGTTGAACCCTCACGCAGCCCCCGGAACGACGCCGGAAGCACGACATGCGCCACCGGAGCCCTAGCGATCTGTCGCAATCTGGGGCCACTGTATCGGCCAATGCACGCGCATCGTTAAGTGTTAAGGCGAGCGGCGGATGAAA
>JACTND010000315.1 GCA_014584305.1 Planctomycetota bacterium
ATCATGTCCTCGCCGCGTGGGGCCACGATCAGGTATGCGGAAGGGCCTTGCTTATAAAGTTCGTTAACGCGATTCCATTCTGCCGTCTGTTCGTCCGTCGTCATCTCGGAAAAGCGCGGGTTCATCATGGGGAATCCATAGAGGCCCGGTTCTCGCGCCTGAGCATCGATAAAAGTCCGCGCTGCGTCCTCGTCCTTGACCGGTTGAAACGAACGGCTTTCGAGGTTTAAAAACATGTGGCTGATCGCGCCGCCAGCGAACAATAATAACCCACCGACAACCCCCGCCACAACTATGCGTACCACGCGCGCACCTATTTCGATTGATTTATGACAAACCGCCACAACGAATTCGTAGATACTAGCACGTTTGGACAAGCTGCAACAGGCAGTCCTGTTGCAATATCTGGCGGTATCCCTTAGTTCGACCGCGAAACGGATGACTTCGAAATGGCAGAAATTGCGCACGGCTTCAGAAGTTGCAAGCTTCATTTCGAAGGGAACGACTAGGACCTTGACAGGGGTACTTCGTGCTCCTGCTCGTACTCGTACTCGAAACCTATACGTCGAGTACGAGCACGAGCACGAGTACTATTTCATGGAGCACGAGCACGATTTCCAACAAATAGCGAAACTTCAAAACGGGCCACTGGAGATTTGCCTTGACCGGTTGCAAAAAACCATGAACAATAGAGGCATGGTACAAGTATTCTTCGTGTGGCTGATGTCGGGGCTGATCGTCATTTGCCCGTTTCGTTGCGGAACGGTAATGGCGACGTCCTGCGCCACGTGCGAAACCCAACCGCAGGCCCCAGCCTCGCGATGTTGCGCGCCGCACACCGAAAATCGAATTTCGTCCACCACTGATCTGTTGCCAGGCCACAACGTGTACGCGGGCCATACACACCGATTGCCGCTGAACGCGGAGCCCTGCGCGTGTGGCACGTGCATCTGCATTGGTGCCGTGTTGAGTGATTTTCGCGCCGATCGACACCATGTATTGACGCAATACTCCATGTGGGCGCTCGCCGACAAAGGTTCGGTGGCAACTCCACAAACGTTGTCTGATGCCGTTTCGATTTCGACGGCCTGCGTCGCGTTTGACCATTGGCGTGTGGGCCGCGGTGCGCGCATTGCCTACCAGTCTTGGCTGATCTAAAGAACACTCCACTTATCGAGGTCCGGCGGATGTCTGCGACCGGGGAAGTGCAATACGTTAGGCGTTGTCACGACCGGTGAATTTCCGCTGAACGAAAAGGCAGCGTTCGACTTTCGCCGCGTCGAAAAGCTTTCGTGCGTAGTTGTCTCTTTGGGTTCTAAACGAGATCGTACAAGAATGTTCGCGTGGCGATTTTTGCCGTGGGAGTATGGCGTCCGCAATTTGTGGCGGCGTCCTTCGCGCACGGCACTGACCATGGGCGCATTGGCTGTGGTCGTGCTGCTGGTCTTGGTAATCGCCGGATTGGTGCGCGGGCTGGAGCAATCGTTAACGACGAGCGGTGATCCCGAGGTTGTTTTGGTGTATGCCCTAGGCGCTGAATCGAACATCGAAAGTTCGGCCATCGGCGCGCAGACTCCGGGGCTGTTGAGTGCAAGCCTGGCTGTTGTGCGCAACGATCACGGCACGGCGCATGTGTCGCCCGAGTTGTATTTGGGAACTCGAGTCCGAACAGGGACTGACGACGAGGGCGGGTTGGGACTAGTCCGAGGCGTGACAACGACAGCGCCCTTGGTCCGGCGACAAGTGCAGATCGTCGAGGGGCGCTGGCCGCAGGCTGGCGAGATCCTGGTCGGCCAACTTGCCGCCGCCAAGCTAGGATGTTCTCCCGAACGGCTGGCAATTGGTCAAACTATTGAGATCGAGCGGCAAACATGGCGGATCAGCGGGCGGTTCTCGGCTGGCGGCGGAGCGATGGAATCGGAAATCTGGTGTCCCCTAGCCGACCTGCAGAATGCCCTCAAGCGACAAGATCTGAGCGTCGTGGCCTTGTTGCTTAAGCCAGGTTCGTCGGCGACAGATGTGGAGATTTTCTGTAAACAGCGAGTCGATCTCGAATTGCGCGCCGTACCCGAAACAGCCTATTACGCGCTGATTCAACAGCACTATGGACCCATGCGCTGGTTGGCCTGGATTGTGGCCGGATTGGTCGGAGGCGCGGGCGTTTTTGCGGGATTGAATTTAATGTACGGCGCCGTTGCCGGGCGCGTGCGGGAACTGGCCACCTTGCAAGCCATCGGTTACCGACGGCTAGCGATCGCGATCAGCATTCTCCAAGAAGGTGTCTTGCTATCATCGGCTAGTTCCCTGCTGGCGGCAGCCTTGGCGTTAGGTTTGATACATGGCTCCGCTGTTCGATTTACGATGGGTGCGTTTGCACTGCGGATCGATGGCGGCGCCCTGTTGCTGGGCTGTGGTGTCGGTCTGTTGTTGGGGGCGATCGGTGCGCTCCCGCCGGCGCTGAAGATCTTGAAACAGCCAGTGGTCGAAGGATTGAAAGCGGTTTGAGTGTTTGAGATTTTTAGAAGGATCAGAAGCAAATGAAAACAACACGATTCATTACCGTAGTCGAATCATCCCGGGCCGACTCCCCTGCCCTCCCCCGCCGAAATGGATGGTGGAGCAGATTGAATGTGAGCCTGGTGTGGGGATTGGCAATGCTCGTGCAGGGCGGTTGCCAGCCCGCTGGCCCCAATGGCACAGGAGCAGATGCTGCCGCCGGCCAATATTTGGCAACCAGCGAACCAGAGGGCGCTCTGCCGGTTGGACAGGCCCGCCAAGAGTCACGGAGTGGCCAAGCACTCACCATCTTTGGCTACATCGGCGGGTCGAAAGCTCCATTCGTGGACAGCGCCGCGGTCTTCACCATCGTTGACACGAGCGTTCCCTATTGTTCCGAGGTCGAAGGTTGCCCGACTCCCTGGGATTACTGTTGCCACCAAGATGATGTGAAAACTAACATCGCGACGGTCAAGTTCGTCGATGGTGACGGAAAGTTGCTGACGACCGACGCGCGGCGACTGTTCCATCTTAAAGAACTCAACCTGGTTGTCGTTCAGGGCGTCGCCGAACGGGACAACGTTGGCAATTTGACTCTGTTGGCCAAACAGCTCTTTATCAAGCGATGAACGAGACGCAAACGATCGATTTGAAACAACTGGCCCGCGAGCGCCCGGTGGCTGGTCCGCAACGGCGCACCCGCTGGTGGACGCGGTGTGGAATTCCGGCGGGCATTGTGTTGGGATTCGTCGCGCTGTTGGTTTATGCGGCGCGGGAGGAGTGGTTGCCGGCGCAGGAGGTCGGCGTTGTTGCGGTGATGACCTCGCGCGGGCCGATTCAACGCGCGGGGACACCGCTGTTTCAAGCTGCCGGCTGGGTGGAACCTCGTCCCTCGCCCGTCCACGCCACATCGTTGGCCGAGGGGATCGTGGCCGAGGTGCTGGTCGTCGAAGGGCAGGAAGTCAGACGAGGCGAACCGATCGCGCGACTGATCGACACGGATGCGCAGTTGGCTTTACGTCGAGCCGCAGCCGCCTTGGAGATTCGACGTGCGGAGGTACACAGCGCCACGGCGGAGGTAGCGGCCGCCCAGCAACGACTGGCCCATCCCGTTCATCTGGAGGCCGAACTGGCCGAAGCACAAGCCGCCTTGGCCAAGAGCGAGACCGAGTTAGCCAAATTGCCGTTCTTGATCGAAGCGGCCGAGTCACAACTCACATTGGCCAGCGACGTACTGGCGACCCGCGAAGCCGCGCAAGATTCCGTGGCGGGATTGCTGATTCGACAAGCGCGCAGCGAACGCGACATGGCACAAGCCAATCTGAATGAGCTGCGGCAGCGCGGCGCGCTGGTGGAGGCGGAACGTCTCGCCTGGCGCGCGCGCGTCGAGGCGCTGACCTCAAAGTTGACGTTGCGCATCGACGAGCAGCGTGCCGTAGCCGAGGCCGAAGCCAAGGAAGCGGCGGCCCGCGCGCGGTTGACCGAAGCGGAGGTCGCCGTGGAGCATGCCCAATTGGTGGTCGAACGGATGACGATCCGCGCGCCGATCAGCGGCAAAATCTTGCAACGATTGGCCCAACCCGGAACCAGTCTCGTCGGGCTGGATCCATCCGGTGGTCACAGTTCCAGCACGATTGCCACCCTCTATGATCCCCAACAGCTGCAAGTCCGCGCCGACGTGCGGCTTGAGGATTTCCCCCTCGTGATCCCCGGACAGCAAGTCCTGTTGGAAACCGCATCGATTCGTGAACCACTGTCCGGGCGTGTGCTCCAGTCCACATCATCCGCGAACATCCAGAAGAACACGGTCGAGGTCAAAATTTCCATTGAGCAACCCCCCGCTGTTATTCGTCCGGAAATGCTGGTGACGGCAACATTCTTGGCGCCGGAAGTCCCCGGCGTCGAAGGGGAGCAGATCGAGGAGGCGCTGCGCATCCTGGCCCCGCGGCGCCTGGTCGAAGGGAGCGGTGACGGCGCCCATGTCTGGATGGTCGGCGCGGGACAGCGGGCGGAATACCGCTCCATCAAACTTGGAAACGTGGCTTCCCCCGATTGGGTCGAAGTCGTCGCCGGTTTAAGCCCCACCGACAAGATCATTGCGACGGGACGTGACCGGTTGACGCCCGGTGCTCGCCTCCGCATTACCCACGAATGACTCAGAGACCGTAACACACAAGTGGAATCGATATGGCACTCGTAGAAATTCGCAACTTGACCAAACGCTACAAGAAAGGGGACGAGGTCATCACGCCCGTGCTGGAACTGGACCTCGACATCGAAGCCGGCGAGTTGGTGTCGCTGATGGGGCCGAGCGGCACTGGCAAAAGCACGCTGTTGAATTTGATTGCCGGCATCGATCGTCCCGACGCCGGATCGATTCGGGTGGGTGGCGTCGAGGTCACCTCGCTGTCGCGCGGTCAGTTGGCCGATTGGCGCGCGGCGAATCTGGGCTACATCTTCCAGACCCACAATTTGGTCCCCGTGTTAACCGCCTATGAGAATGTCGAGCTGCCTGTGTTGTTACTGCCTCTGACTGCCCAGGAGCGGCGGCGCCGCGTGGCATTGGCCTTGGAAGCGGTTGGATTGTCAGATCGCGCGCATCATTATCCGCGCCAATTGTCCGGCGGCCAAGAACAGCGGGTCGGCATCGCGCGGGCCATTGTGGCGCATCCGCAAGTAGTGGTCGCCGACGAACCGACCGGCAGCTTAGATGCCGACACCAGTCAGCAGATCCAAACCTTGTTGCGCCGATTGAACCGCGAGCTGGAAATCACCATGATCTTAGTCACGCACGATGCCGACGTCGCCGCCATCGCGTCGCGCCAATTGCGGTTGGACCATGGCCGCATTGCGGATCGAGAATCGGCGATGCTCGCCGCTCGACATAGGAGTTAACATATGTTTCGCTTTGTCCCGTACATATTCAAGACTTTTTGGCGGCACCGCGCGCGAACGTTGTTGACCGTTAGCGGATCCGCGGTGGCGATCTTTGTGTTTTGCTTTGTTGCCTCCGTACAGCAAGGGCTCGATCGGATGCTGTCCAACGACGACGCCCAACGGACTCTGATTGTGTTTCAGGAAAATCGATTTTGTCCCACGAGCAGCCGCCTGCCGCAAGACTACGTGCGGCGCATCGCCGACATGCCCGGAGTCCGCGGCGTCTTGCCGGCCCAAGTCTGGACCAACAATTGCCGCGCGTCATTGGATGTTATCGTTGTGTCGAGCGCAGTGACGCGGCGCTGGTCGGACGGCAACTGGCCGCGCGGCGCAAGCTCCAGGTTGGGGACCAATTGACCGTCGGTGAAATCTCCGTTTATGTCGCCGGCACATTCGCATCGGAGTTTCCAGCGGAAGAAGACTTGATTTATTGTCAGCTACCGTTTCTTCAATTGCGGCAAGGGCGGAGCGGAGCTGGGGTTGTAACGCAATTGGAAGTCCATTTGGCACCGACAGCCGATCCGGACGGAGTCGCGCGGGAGATCGATGCCCATTTGCGATCCGGTCCGGTGGCGACGACCACGCGCCGCAAAGGAGCCTTTCAAGCGGGGACGATCGCCGATCTCGTGGACTTGATTGGATATGCGCATTGGTTGGGAGTGGCGTGCGTGCTGTTGGTTTTATCCTTGGTAGCCACCACCACGGTGATGTCCGTTCAGGATCGTATTCGCGAACATGCGGTGCTGCAAACGTTGGGGATGCGCCCACTCCGATTGATGCGAATCATTGTGACCGAGAGCGCGGCGGTCTGTTTGCTGGGGGGGGTACTGGGAACCGTCGCGGCTTGGTTCGCGCTGCACATCAGCAATCTGTCAGTGGGAACGGAAGGCGTCGCTATAGTCATCCGCCCGTCCATGACAATTGCCGGGTTGGGCTTGGTGACGTCCATCGCGGTCGGAATCCTGGCGGGGGTCATTCCCGCTTGGCAAGCCGCCCGCGCCGCCATCGTCCCTGCCTTACGGCACGTGTGATTGCCAGGTGCGTTCCCTAGCGTTTCAGCCGCCGGAACGTCTCGCGGTCTTTTTCGGCAGCGGCCGTGTTGCCCGTGGAATCGTAACACATGGCCCGTTGCTCGTAATAGTCGGGATCGTTGGGATCGAGTTCAATGCACCGCGAAAAGAATACAATGGCCTGTTCCCATTTTTGTGCATCCCGCATAATCAAACCCAGACCCCAATAGCTGTAGGGATTTTCTTCATTGAGTTCGATCGATTTCACGAAATCGTTAACCGCCGCTTCGGTTTGATCGGTTTCGTGGTAGCAATTGCCGCGTCCCAGATACAACTCCCAGTGGTTGGGGGACAATTCGATGGCACCGGCGTACACAATGATGGCCCGTTCTAAGTCGCCCAAATTGCGTAGCGCCGTAGCACATTGTTGGTACCCGCGATAATCCGTGTCGTCGAGTTCCACCGCCGCGCGGCCATCGTCCAGCGCCGCCTGATTATTGCCCAGCAGGCGATGGATTTTGGCCCGCAAGATACGATTCTCCACATCGTCGGGTTTCAAATTGACGGCTTCGTTCAGATCGGCCAAAGCCGCCTTGTAGTCGTCGAGCTCGTAATTCATTTGGCCGCGGAAGTAGTAATGGATCTCCCGGCCGGGGTCACGGCGAATCGCATTCGTGAATGCATCGCGGGCCTCGGCATGACGCCCCATGCCCGCTAAACACCGCCCCCGCCCGCCGTAGGCTTCGGCATTCTCGGAGTCCTTTTTCAGTGCGTCGTCGAAATCGGATAACGCCGATTGGTAATCGCCCAGGCGGTGTTGGCACCAACCGCGACTGGTCAGAGCGTCGATACGGTCGCCGTCCAATCGCAAGCAGGCGGCGTAGTCGGCAGCGGCTTGACGATACATGCCTTCAAAGAAGCGGCGGTCCCCACGTTGGTAAAAGGCTTCCGCCGTTTTTGGATCGACGAGGTCTTTTAATTCGTTCATGTACTCGACGACTTCCTCCACCGCAATGAACAAACTCACCAGCCGGGCTTCTGTCGAGTGTCCCTCGACGACGGCGATCAACTCACCTTTATCATTGATTACCGGCCCGCCGCTGTTCCCTTGGTTGGTCGGCAACTGCGTTTCGACGATGCGGCAGACATAGCCATTGGCGTGAGTTCGATCATAAACGCTGCGGACTTCGCCGGCAGTGAAGATCCACATTCCTTCGCTGCCAAATGGCCACGCTCCTAGGGAGAATACTTTTTCACCGGGAGTCGGACTCTTCGTCGCCAACGGCAACGCGGACATTTCGTCGGGCAGGCGATCAAGTTGCACCAACGCCAGGTCGCGGCGCGAGTCGCGATCGATCACCACAGCGCGAATCCCAGGAGTCTGTTGCAGGTAGTAATCCAAGTGGCCCACAACGTTGCCGTCCTTGTAGGCTGGACACCAAGCCATTACTTCCGGTTGATCAGCGACAACGTGTTGATTTGTGATTACCAATCGCCGCTCGCGGTCAATGATCCAGCCAGTTCCACGGTAACGCATCAAACCTTCGGATTCCTGTTTCAAGAATTGCAGGTACACAGTCGATTGCAACAGGCGTTTGTAGGCGCGGACCGGGGCGGGTTGTTGATCAAGCGGCTTGTCATCTGTCACTGTTGGCGGTGCGGCCGAGTTGTCTTGACGGCCAAGCGACGTCGCCGGGAGAGCGTAGGCTGCCAGGAATAATACACCCACAGTCAGCCACAGCGGCCGATCAACAGTTCGGTTCATACGCGTTACGCGAGTCATCATGGAAACACCTAATCTGAGAGTTTGGGAAACGACCTCGGCCATTGTATCGTTTTGTATTTCACTTACCAGCAATCAGCGCGTTTTGTGACAAACAATTCTGTTCTAGCGGTCAGTAGGACCGTCGGGCTACCCGCGGGGAACCAGCGGAATTA
This sequence comes from Planctomycetota bacterium, assembly GCA_014584305.1. Classification (GTDB taxonomy): domain Bacteria; phylum Planctomycetota; class Planctomycetia; order Pirellulales; family Pirellulaceae; genus BJ22. The sequence goes on from JACTND010000315.1 coordinate 8,382, forward strand.
CGGTTATTGCTCAGGTTCGCTCGCGTTGTTGACTTTCGCGTTCATCTTTACAATTACCGTTCGCGAAAAACACCAGGTACAGGAGGGCGACGGCAACTTGTCACGAACGAAACCGAAACCTGAATTCCGGCGTCCGGCGCCGCATCAACCGGCAAACTCCCTATCTCAACAGCGGGTTTCCAACAATATCAAGCCGCTGCCGGAAGTCAGTATATTGGCGATCCTGGTTTTGATGTCCGGCTGCGCCGCATTGATCATGCAGGTCGCTTGGATGCGCGAATTGCGGTTGGTGTTTGGCGCTACGACCGCATCGGCCGCTGCAGTATTGGCGATCTTCATGGCCGGGCTGGGCTTGGGGAGCGCGATTCTCGGACGCT
>JACTND010000184.1 GCA_014584305.1 Planctomycetota bacterium
GTCGTCGACCAGTTCGGCGTTCAGCCGATGGCCACTGCGGTGCGCAATGATCTGGGCGACGATATCGCAACCCGCTAACGCAAAATCGCCGACCATATCCAACAACTTGTGTCGCGCGCATTCGTTATCGAAACGGAGCGAATTCTGGATTAGTCCACGTTGGTCGAATACAAGCAGATCGGAATAATTCACGCGGGCGCCGCAACCGCGTCGTTGCAGCGTGGCCGCTTCGTCCATAGTCAGAAACGTTCGCGCCGCTGCAATTTCTCTAACAAAGTTGCTTGTCGTCACGTCCACTTCGAAGACTTGCGACCCAATGGACGGTACGTCTTGGTAATGCAATTCATAACGAAATCGAGGTACTCCGGTCACTGAGACATTGGCTTCGATCCAAGCACCTCCATCCTCGACGCGGACCGGATGCGTGACGGTTAATCGCGCGCGGATTGCGTGTTGCTGGACAATGCCAGCCGCGAGCAACGCGTCAACATACGGTTGGCTCGAACCGTCGAATCCCGGCATTTCCGCATGATTGGAAATGATCTGACAGTTGTCGATGCCAAGTCCGGCGCAGGCCGCTAGGACATGTTCCACCATATCGACAGCCGCCATTCCGCGCGACAGATTGCTGCGACGCGGCACCTCGGTGCGGTACATTACCCGGGCGGGAATGCTGGGAATTCCAGGCAGATCGCGACGCGCAAAGACAATCCCGAAGCCAACTGGCGCTGGACTGAACTCCAACGTCACATCTTGGCCGCTCCAATAGCCGACGCCCTGCAGCTTGACGCGTTGGCCGATCGTTTGTTGCAGCCGAGTTCCGTTCAATTGGATCCCCTTTGCCCGAAATGATGCTGGTGGATTCGACTATCTACTGACGAACGGTTCCATTGCTGGGATTCATGGCCGTCCGACCTTGCATCCTTTGCACGATAATATCGGTGATGTCGCGCTCGGGCCGATGGTACACAACGGCACCGTTGACCCACTGCATGACCGATTCTGGGTCCATGGGAGAAACATTGACCGGACGAGTGAATCGCAGCACCATGCGAATTTCCTGCTCGCGGCAAAACTCGGCAACTAGTTGATTGACTTCGCGCAATACGTTGTAGTGCAACTGCGATTCGCGAATCATCAACTCCCGCATCTTGCTGCGCGCATCGGCCTCCAGTTTGGCGCGTTGCACCGACAAATCCTTCTCCTTCTCGGCGAACTCGACGGTTCCCGGTTTATAGATCAGTGCCACCGACTCCATGTCGCGAGACAATTGCTGCATTTGTCGCATCGCGTTGGCTTGGTAGCCTTCCGCCTCTTGTTTGAGTGCTTGCAGCTGATTCGAAAACTGCGGATGGCTATCGAAGACAACGCTGAGATCGATGATGGCCACGTAGGTCATCTGCGAATTGGCCGAGGCCGCGAAAGTGCTCACGGCCAACGTGACAAAACAACCGATTGCAATCCTTTGCATAGTTAGCACTTCAGCACTCCTTGCTGAATCAAAGTTGACTTGTTTCTAAAACGGCTCGGTATTCTGCCCGGAAAAGCGGGTTTCGTAAAGGTCGATTTTCTTGAGAAACGTCCTAAGAATTCGCCGCTGTGAACGTCTCTCGCAACTCGTCCGCCAACTCGGCATAACGCATATAGAAACCGCGGGAAATCCAGGCCAAGTACAGGTTAATACCGATCGAACATAACAACATGAACCACAGAAATCCGTTGATCCGCGGCAACGAACTGTCCGCGGCAGTCCCTGTCGTCGTGGGCGTGGATTTGGCCGACGCCTCTTGAATGACTGGCAACGGCGCAGAACCCGCCGGAACCACATTCGCGTCAGATTGGCGATCGAAGCGGCGGCGGGATTGCTCGTACTGCAGGTCGGAGGTCAACTGTGCGACGCGGCGCTCCATATTGTCTAAATACATGCGCATTTCATTCATTGCCATACGGTCTTCAATTTCGCGACGGCTGGGCGCGGCCTCGGGATAACTCGGAGGCTGCTGAAATGCAGGCACCCCACTCCGTGAGTAAGGATCGCGATAGTCGTTCGCGTAGAGCGGTTGTTGATAGCCATTACGAGAATCTCCAGTTGCCGTAGATCCGTCGTTCATTGATGGCGCGCTTGACCGATTGTCAAGCGGCGCGAGATTCGCTCCAAATGCGTTTCGATCACCGGAAATACTTGGATCATTCCAGCCAGATGCCGGCCTGTCTCGTAAACTCGGAGCGCCGTAGGAGCCACTGGCCGCAGCGTTGCCAGCCAACATGCCGCCAGTGGAACTAGTGCCTCCCCAATTAGAATTGTTTCCCGATTGAAACGAAGAGCTGTGCGGTCGGGAAAGGTCTGTATTGGACGCTTGGAACTCCGAACCGCCGGTACGGCCGTCCATGTTCCATCCGTTGAATGTGTCTGTTCGATTGGCCGAGGCCGGCGGAAGCCCCGTTTGTCGTGGTGGCAGCCCAAAATCGGAACTGGTACCGAACGAACTGGAAGGTGTATTCAGAGCAGGTTGCTGCCCAGTCGCTCCCGCATTCAGCGAGGCGTTGGCTGCCGCTCGAGAAATGCGCAAATTGATATGGGTAATTTTGCTAACTGCATCCGCCGGGACAGCAAACAACATTCCCAACGGCGCTTCGCGCAATTGTTTCAAAGAATCTTCGTCGAACTCCGCTGCCAGCACTGGGAGCGGTTGATTTTGATAAATGGGGTCGTTCGGTCGGTAACGTTCGAAGGTTGAGCCCGACCTGCCCGATGATTCCAGCACCACAATGATGTTGTTGATGCGGCCGAGTTGTTGCGGCGGAATGCGCATCAACAAGCCATGGGGTTCCTGAATCATCAATTGCACGTCGGTGGGAGTAACATAGATCGTCAATGGCTCATAATTAGTGCTCACTTGTCGGGCGCTGACAGACTGGCCGATTGCTATCAACACGGCCAATGCCACACAAACCTTCCTCATTGGTTTACTCCCTGCATCATGCTAGGAAACGGAACGCGATTCGCGGAACAACAGGCGGGCGCCGCAGCAGCCAACAGGTGACATCCATTGCCCGTTTTCAGCGAAAGGCATATCCTAGCTAGAATTCCCAATTTGGGTAAATAGCGATCTTGCGGCTGCGCAGTGCCAACCGCAGCTATTCGGATTGCCAATGAACCAGCCGACGAAACAACTGTCATTCCGCAAGTTTTTGGCGTGGGCCCAGTTGCTTGTCATGGTGTTGGTTGCCATTGGGCTCGTCTGGGCCATCTTCCAGGCAGCCAAACAACTCGCCCAGCAGCCGCTAGCATGGCGCGACTTCCATTGGTGGAAACTGGGGCTGGCAATTCCTGTTAGCGCCACCGCAGTACTGCTGGGTGGTGTGATGTGGCGCGTCACACTTTCGCAAATGGGAATCACCGCGGGATGGAACCTGGCGCTACGCGCCTATTCCGCCAGCCAACTCGGCAAATATGTGCCCGGCAAAGCCATGGTATTAGTGGTGCGCGTTGCCGTCTTGCAGTTGCGTGCCGCTGGAATGGCCATCGGTGTGGCGAGCTGTTTTGTCGAGACGTTGTTTTGGTTGCTCGTCGGCGCCGAATGGGCTTGCGTGGCCTTATTGGTTTTTTTTCCTCAAGAATCCCTGCTCGTGGCATTGACCGCGGCTTGTGTGCTGTTGGCCGGTTTCGTCGGCTCACCGCCGATCTTGTCGTGGTTGACGAGTCGTGCGGCTGGGAGATTGCCCGGCGGTTGGCTATCCCCGACGGCCCCATCTTTTTCCTGGTCTTACTTTTTCGTGATGCACGTAGGTTTTAGTGTGGCCTGGCTGTTACAAGCCGGCGGAATGTGGCTGGTGATGTCCGCCGTCGCACCTGGCGATTTAACTAGGCTCGATATAGCGTTGGCGCTGGCGGCGGTAACGACGGCGACGATCGTCGGGTTTTTATCGATGTTGCCCGGTGGATTGGGCGCCCGCGAATTAGTCTTCATCCCGTTGTTGGCGACTCGGTTTACGCTTCCCCACGCACTGACCATTGCCATCTTCGTGCGATTGATCTCGATCACGGGAGAGCTCGTGTTGACTGCTATAATGGTATTTTGGAAGCGGTGGAAACCATCGACCACTTTGTCGGATTCCGATTCATGAAACAATTGTCCGTGGTCGTTCCAGTATTGAATGAGGCGGAGTCGCTGCCGGAACTGTTTCGTCAATTGTCAGAGATGGCTGCCGACCGGCAGTTGGACCTCCAGGTTATATTTGTTGACGACGGCTCCACGGACGAATCGTGGCTAGTGATTCAGGGACTGGCCTCCACGGACAAACGGGTCCACGGACTTCGTTTCCGCAGGAATTTTGGCAAAGCGGCTGCCATTCGTGCTGGTGTGGCCAGCGCTCGATATGAGTTGATCGCCACAATCGATGCGGATTTGCAGGATGATCCTGCTGAGATTCCCGCGATGTTGCTCCAAATTGGGAATGGAATCGATTTGGTAAACGGGTGGAAAAAAGATCGCCAAGACCCGTGGACCAAGCGTCTTTCATCCCGCCTGTTCAATTGGGGTGTCAATTGGTTGACCGGCGTCCCTTTGCACGATCACAATTGCGGCCTGAAGTTGGCCCGACGGGAAGTATTTGACGAAATCAGCTTGTACGGTGATCGCCATCGCTTCATTCCGGTGTTGGCAGCGGCACGCGGTTTCCGCATCGGTGAGGTACCCGTGCGGCATCGTCCCAGACAATTTGGGCGTTCCAAATACGGGTGGTCGCGGTTGCCCACGGGCATGCTCGATTTATTGACGGTAGCGTTTCTGACGAGTTTTAATCATCGGCCGCAACATTTACTGGGTACGATTGGTTTGGCATCGTTCCTGTTAGGATTGTTCGGCATGGCCAGTATGGTCCTCTATTGGATGGCGCGGATGGCCTTTTTCTCATCGGATCCAAACTGGGTGCCGTTGCACCAACGACCGATCGTGCTGTATTCCGTGGCGGTCATGTTGTTGGGAGCGCAATTGTTGTGCTTGGGATTTTTGGCCGAGCTGATCGCACAACGGACGCGCACCGCGGAGATTCCGTACAGCATTCAAGAAGAGACACCTGCCAGTGTCGAACTTTTTGGCGCGCCAAGTAAAAACGATCACGATTTCATATGATTGGACTTGAAAGAAATATTGTGTCAGTAGCAGAAAATGTGATAGCTAATTGACAGTTTGTTACTTTCAAGAGATTAAGGCATGGATGTGAAACTGCGAGAGAAAACGGAAGCCCTAACAACAGAAATCGCGGGTCAAGTGACCACGATGGAAGAGCTCAATGGATATTAATGCGGACGATGATGAAATCGGCTCTGGAAGCGATGCTCGAGACCGAAATGGATGTCCATTTGGGACGAAAAGAACTGTATTCAGCAACACCGCTTCTAAAGGACGATGGCTCATCAAGCTCGACCAAACATCGCCGCAACGGCCACAGTCCGAAAACGATCCAAGGAGACTTAGAGCCTATCCCAAAACCTTGCTCCCTTCTCCCCTGTGGGGGAGAAGGGCTGGAGATGAGGGGGTTTTGGGACAGGCACTTAGTTCGACTTTTTCCATTTGTGATACAAGCGAAATACTGAAATCTGCAGAGTTTTTAAACTCTTTTCCGAATTATTGAACAACCCGCCAATCTATCGGTTGTTTAGAAAGCTGAAGATTGTCCAAATTTGCCGTGTTTCCGCTGCA
>JACTND010000118.1 GCA_014584305.1 Planctomycetota bacterium
GCACCAACAGGCCGAGGATCGCCGGTAGCCGCGACGGCGCGATGCCGACCGCATCCAGCATCGCCGCCTGCGTGTCGGCCGGCAGTGAGCCGAAGATCACGCCGGCCGCTGCGATCTGCACGCTCAGGTAGCGCCACGCGCGGCGCCAGTCCGGGATCAGTTCAGGCCGCTTCATTCGCCTCGCTCCTTGCGCCGAGAACCCGCTTCGCTCGCTCCCACCGATTCAGGCGGTCGTCTAGTCTGTTCAGTCCGCCGTTCACCAGCCGCGTCACCATCTCGAAATTTCCAGCGTCCGCCGACTCGTTGCACTTGCGCATTTCCCAGTAGTCGCAGGCCGACAGCGCGGCCCACTGCGGCTCTTCGAGCAGCTCGGGTTCCTGCTCGAAGTCAGGGCAGCGAAAGCCTGCCTTGCGCAAGCGGTCGCGCACGAAGCGATAGTTGGCCCGCCCGGTGGTCTGGATGAGCCCACGGCCGCGAAACCGGAAGCCGTCGCCGGGTAGGGTGTTGCCGAGGTCTGCGCGGCCCTCATAGCGCAGTTGCGCGTCGGTCGGTCCCCACAACTCGCGCACGAACTGCGGCACAATCTCGCTGGCCTTGCCGCGGCGACATTCGTCAAACGACGCTGCCACCGGAGTGTCCTCTAAATTGAGTTCGACGCGACGGCAATCCGGGCGTGTGGCTTGGACCAGGCCGGCGGCGGGCCAGACAACTCCTGACGTACCGATCGCAACAAACAGCGAACAGCGTGCGACTTCCCGATAAATCAAATCCAAGTCGAGCGGGACCTCACCAAACCAAACGATATGGGGTCGCAAACGACCGCGGCGCTGCGGATCGCGCGGATGCGGCGTGTCAAGTCCTAAATCGTCGCGCCAATCAAAGATCTCGCCCGAATCCAAACACCGAGCCTTGAGTAGTTCACCGTGCATGTGAATCACCCGATGGCTCCCCGCTCGCTCATGCAAGTTATCCACGTTTTGAGTCACGATCGTCACCGCGCCGGCTGGCAGTACGTTTTCAATCGCTGCCAGCGCGTGATGGGCTGGGTTCGGACGGACCTCGGGCGATTGCAAAATGCGGCGGCGAAAATTGTAGAATTCGTGAACCAAAGCCGGGTCGTTTTGGAACGTGTCGATATTCGCCAGATGCGTTACATCATGCCCATTCCAACGTGTTCCAGCGCCGCGAAAGGTCAGTAAACCGCTTTCCTGAGAAATGCCCGCTCCGGTGAGAAACACGATGTTCGGACGCGCTTGCTGGACTTGTTCCGTGGGCATGTGACGCGAGACCCGATACGCTAAACTATTACGTGAACTCGAAAAACAATCTCTGGTTATCGGCAGGCATTCTACTCGATTTGACGTGTTATGAAACGGACGATCAGTACCATTCCGCAACTGTACCGTCACCTGCGGCGCTGGACAGAGATCGTGTCGATACTCAGCAAGTATGGATTGGCGGACTGGCTGAGCCACACGAAGATCGAGTTCATTAAACGGCGGTTCCGGGCCGCGGATGGTGAAATCTTGGCGCGCCTGTCTCAGCCGGCCCGGATTCGGCTGGCGCTCGCCGAATTGGGACCGGCCTTCATTAAATTGGGACAACTGCTCAGTACCCGCGCCGATTTGGTCGGCAAAGAGTTGGCCGAAGAATTAACTCTCTTGCAAACGCGGACGCCCGCGGATTCTTTTGAATCCGTCGAACGAACAATCGAGGTCGAACTGGAAAAACCGTGGTTCGAGCACTACGCCGAATTCGATCCGGAGCCCATGGCGTCAGCTTCAATCGGTCAGGTGCATCGTGCGCGGATGCACGACGGGCGCGAGGTAATGGTCAAAGTGCAGCATCAAGGCATCGAGAAAAAGATCGAAACGGACCTAGAGATCGCCTTGGGACTGGCCCATTTGGCCCAACGGTTGGAAGAATTTCGGCGCTATCAACCTGTCTCGGTCGTGCAGGAATTGGCCCGGATCATGCGGCGCGAATTAGATTTCCAGCGTGAGTTTCAACATCTTGTTCAGTTTCGCCGCATCTTTCGCCGCAATCGGAAGTTGGCTGTTCCGGAACCGATCGCTTCGCACAGTTCGCGGCGTGTATTAACCATGACCCGCCTTGTCGGGAAGAAATTCTCGGACCTTAAAGACGAAACGATCTCAGCGGAGGAGCGCGATCAAGTGGCCCGCGCCGGAACGCGGTTGTATTTGAACATGATCTTCGATGAAGGCTATTACCACGCCGACCCACATCCCGGCAATTTGCTGCTTTTGGACGGAAACCGGATCGGATTGCTGGATTTCGGCATGGTGGGGCGGATCAGCGAACCTCTGCGCGACGATATCGAAGCGATGTTGGCGGCAATTGTCAATCAGGATGTGACCCTGTTGGTTGCGTTGATCGAGCGCGTGGGGCAATGCCCGATCGCTTACGATGAGGCGGCCTTGACTCATGAGGTTGCGGATTATGTCGCGCAGTATTCCTACCAAACGGCAGGCGAGATCAATATGAGTGCGGCCTTGACCGATTTCATGGCGATCGTCCGCCGGTTCCAGATTACACTCCCCAGCGATGTCTCCTTGTTAATCAAAGTGCTGATCACTTTGGAGGGGACTGGCCAATTGCTCTCGCCGACTTTCAACTTGATGGAGATCATGCGGCCGTTTCAGAGGACCATGATGCTGAAACGGATGAGCCCGGCGCGGCAACTGAAACGCATGCGGCGGTTCTATATCCAAGCCGAACAGATCGTCCAACGGCTGCCGAGCAAACTGAGCAATATCATCGATCAAATCCAGACGGGGCGGTTCGACATCCACCTCGATCATCGCCGGCTGGGCCCATCGGTCAATCGCTTGGTGATGGGTTTAGTGACCAGCGCGTTGTTTTTGGGTTCGTCGTTGATGCTGAGCTACAAAGTACCCCCGTTGTGGTTCGTGGGGGAAGGTCGGTGGGGGATCCACGATTTGTCGCTGTTGGGGTTGACCGGGTGTATCGTCTCAATCTTGATGGGTCTGCGATTGATGTGGGCCATTCGCAAGTCAGGTAACCTGGATCGGATGGAGAATTCGTGAGCTGAGGAGCGTCGATTATGATGCACATTGCCGGCGTCCAAATGGACGTCAAGTTTGCCGACCTGCCCGCCAACCTAGAGGCGATACTCGAGCAGATGAAAGCGACCCGCAGCGCGGGGGCCGAATTGACGGTGTTCCCCGAATGCGCCTTGACCGGATACTGCTTTGAAGATCGCGAAGAAGCGCTGGTGTCCGCGCTGGAGGTTTCTTCTGCCGAACTGGCCGCCATCCAAAAAGCCTGCCGTCAACTCAATCTGTTTACGGTCGTCGGCTTTTTGGAAAAGGACGATGGCAGGCTGTTCAATTCTGTTGTCTGCCTAGGGCCTAGTGGTCAATTGGGCCTGTACCGCAAAATTCATTTGCCATACATCGGCGCCGATCGATTCACTTCACCGGGGACCAAATTGTCGGTGATCGAGTTGCCCAGAATCAAATTGGGCATGAACATTTGTTACGACTGCTCCTTTCCCGAAGCCAGCCGGGTCATGATGTTGGACGGCGCCGATCTGATCGTGTTTCCGACAAACTGGCCGAGCACGTCCGGTTTGACGGCGGATGTCATTCCGAACGCGCGCGCCTTGGAGAACCACGTCTATGTCATGAGTGTCAACCGGGTGGGCGAAGAGCGCGGGTTTTCATTCATCGGCAAAAGCAAAATCTGCGATCCGCGCGGCGCCACCCTGGCCTTTGCCGATCACAATCAACCGGCGGTCATCACGGCCGAGATCGACCCGGAGTGGCCGCGCAAAAAGCATCTCGTCAACATTCCCGGCAAACATGAGATTCACCGCGTCAACGACCGCCGACCGCAACTTTATGGCCGCTTGGCACAACACAACGCGTGAACGTTATTCGTCCAGCACCAGACGTCCCGACGCCGCACCTTGGGGCGCACACGTTTCTTCGCGACGGCGCGCTTTCACACGCAGATAGGGCGGTATAAAACAGGCGCGGTGACCGAATGAGCCTTCACTGGCTACGGGATCGGCATGTTGCGGTTCCATCACGTCCTCGATCACAAATCCGCTGCAGCACATTTCACCCAGGAGGACGCCCAACGGATGGGCGAACTCGACAGTTTCCGGTTCGCGAATCAACTGATCGTTTCCGGCCGGAGGGAGAGGTTGGCCGTCTCCTCGATGGAGCCAGACGTAATGCCCGCGTTGCGGGGCCAGCGATGATTGCAAACTGGCGGGTTGCTTGTGTTGGCTCACGTAGATGCCTCCCGGCTTGGTGACACGAGCGATCTCGCGGTACATCGGTCGCAGGTCCGGTAGGTAACAGGAGCTGACTGGATGAATGACCAAATCGAACTCAGCATTTTGCAATGCCGACAAATCGTCCATGGATGTTTCGATCAGGCGCAGGTTCCAACCATACTGTCGCGCCGCTTGCCGATCGCGTTCCAGCATCGCGGCTGAGAAATCCACGACGGTCACGATCCCGCCGGCCGCAGCGTATAACGGCCCGTGCCGTCCACCCCCAGCCGCCAAGCACAGTACGCGCCAGCCCGCGATACTCGGCCCGAGCCAGCCGACGCTATCAACAGCCGCCAACGGGGCCGCCAATTCGCATTCGCTGACCGGTTTGGCCAGGCGGTGCCCAGAGTCCGCCATCCGCTGCCAAGCCCTACGGTTGTGATTGACGATGGCTGAGTTAGGAAACGCCATCACGCACACTCCGGCTCAGACATGCTGGTCGATCAAGATCGGGTTTCCATCCGGATCGACCAGCATCAAACTGGCGGGACCGGTGGTCGTTTCATCAGCTTCGCTCATGAGTTCGACCCCTTGCGCTTTCAGTTTCCGCTGCAGCTCGCGGATATCGGAAAACGAGTCGAGTTTCTGCGCGTTCTGGTCCCAGCCGGGGTTGAACGTGAGGATGTTCTTGTCGAACATGCCTTGGAACAAGCCGATGACATGCGAGCCGTTCTTGAGAATCAGCCAGTTTTGAGCTGCATCGCCATGAAACGTTTTGAAGCCAAGTTTCTCATAGAAACTCCGGGAGGCTTCAAGATTCTTAACCGTCAGACTGATGGAAAAAGCGCCGAGGTCCATATCGATTTCCTGATTGAGTTTCGTATTGGGGCCCAAGGGGAGCCGTCGCGTGGCTGTTTCGCTGAATGCTATCGGACCGTCGCCGGCGTCTTCTCCCGATGAGAGGAAGGGAACCGTTGCGGCGCCCGCAGCAGCCGCGATTCTAATAAATGATCTTCGATTCACAATCGCACATCCTATTCACTATTCAGACACCCGATTCCGGGTCAACGCGTAGCAGGGTCACGAGATTCCTGCAGAGTCACGAGTACCGCACGACATCGACTACCAGTGGAATGGAAAAACCCCTAAGAAACTAGGGGGTTGGAGTTCGGGGTCAGACCCTGTTTTCAGGTGTTCGGGATTGAGGTAAGATTCAGGCGTGGCACGACCTTTGAGAATCCAGTTCGAGGGAGCCATTTATCACGTGATGGCTCGCGGCAATGGGCGGCAATTGCTATTCCATACCGACGATGATTATCGGTTGGAGTTCGGAGTCAGACCCTGTTTTCAGGTGTTCGGGATTGAGGTAAGATTCAG
>JACTND010000240.1 GCA_014584305.1 Planctomycetota bacterium
CGAGTTTGTCGTGCGCCCGTCCGTTACCTTCCACGATGCGGAAATTGCTGGGTTTGATACATTGATGACGGGCGCGAAAGCCGGCGACCGTCGACAAGCCGCCGCGCACGTAAACGTGACCGATGACGCGGGCAACGAATCTGAAAAAAGCGTCACTGTCCATTTTGAGATTTTGGATGTTAAACGCCCTCAACCCATCAGCGAAGACGAATTGGCCGACCAGATGGGCTTCGAATCAGCGGAAGTCATGGCGAAGGCCTTGCACGGTTCCATATCGCGGCGGAAGGAATACGATCGCCGTCGCGTCGTCCGCGAGAAGATCAGTTCTTTGTTGACGGAATCTGCCGACTGGGAATTGCCCCCGTCCTTGGTGAAACGCCAGTCGCGGCGCGAACTGGAACGCGCGTTGATCGAGTTGCAGTCCAGCGGCTTTTCGGCAGACGAAATCGCGCGACGCGAGAATGTGTTGCGGCGCAACGCGGCGCGTCGAACGGAAACCGCACTCAAAGAACATTTTATCCTGGAGCGAATCGCCGAAGTCGAAAAGATCGAGGATTCGCCTGCGGACTATGATGCCGAAATCGCGCGGATCGCTCGCTCGACTGGCGAAAGTGAACGGCGGGTCCGCAGTCGCCTGGAACGGAGTTCGCAGATCGACGCCCTGCGAAATATGATCATCGAACAAAAGGTGATCGATTTGATTACGCAACATGCGGTCTTCCGCACATTGCCGAAACAACCAGACGACGAAGTCGGCGGAGAAACACCGAACGTTTATGCGGCGCCATTCGGATTGTGGTCGGAGCCAGAGACCGACATTCCCGAGGCCAAATACGAAGACAAGCAGGCGGCGAGTATTCCCGGACAGCCAACGACCGGCAAAGCCAAACCAACCGATCGCTAACTGACTGCCGACTTGTTGGCCACCCGACGCGTCGACGAGGAAGACGATTCCCTCACAAACGTTTTGGGTTCTGATTCCACCGTGAATCGGCGCTCGACGCGCTATTTCAACGGCTCATAGTTCAGGGCCAGCGACTCCAGGTTTCGGATTGGCCAGCCAGAGTCAAATCGCGCGGTGCGCGGATTTCGACCAGGCGGCATTTCAACTCGGCCGATACCAATGCTGTGTCGCCCGCATGCTGGGCTTGATAGCGCTCGACAACCACGGCCAATAGACGTTTCCGCAAACTGTGAATCACGCTGAGCTGCTGTTCTGTCAAAGATGCCCCAGGCTGAAACGTCAGATGCCAATGGTAGCGCCGCCAAGCGTGCGATTGCATGTAGTCATACGGACGAATGAAATCCGAAGGGTTGGCACCTCCGGTTGCCAAATACGGATCGACAACACCACCCGTAACCGTCGTCCCCGAATACTGAAACGTCGGGTTAACCAGCGGTGGCATCCCGAACATTTTGAATTCTTGAGTCACCATCAACACGTTTGCGACACGAATCAATAATCGCTCCAACGTTGTGCCGCGGGCGGCAGGAATCACGCTCACGAAGTTGACCGCCAATACCAGCATCAACAACGCCGCAGCATACTTGTCAGCCCAGCGGCTGCCCGTCTCAACCTGCGCTGCCGACGGAGGCGCCTGCCCATCGGTTTTTTCAGCAACGGCACGGCGTCGCGCCAGCCTGTCCCACCAAACCGACGGCACGAGAACGATCCACGCGCACAGAGCGATGGCCGAGAACCACCCCACCGACATGGTCAACCAGACCGAAACATGGAGCGCCCCAAACAGCACCGCCGCTATGCTGCGCAACGCACCGGTCCTCCAGGGGCTCCACAACAATAGCGGTGCGACCAGTTCCAGGACCAAGGTGCACCAGGTAGCGGCAGCCAACAGGTTTGGCCATTGGAGAAGTCGTTCGCCTAGGGGCGTTACGTGCATTTCCAACTGCAAGGCCATTTCGGTGGCGCGCCCTTCCCACCAAAAAGTATTCCACTTGGCCACGCCAGCAAAAAAATAAAGACACGTTAGTTGGGCAATGATCCCCATTGACGCCCAAGAGCACGACACGTTCGGGCCTGCGGACAACCTCGGCGCGCGGCGCGCATCCAAGCTCCAGCGGCCGCGGCACGGCAACAAGAGCAACCAAGCCAGCAGCGCCCGCCACAACACGTCCCCCGCCGTCAAAATAAACGGATTGCGAACATGCAACGACCATGCGCCGATTAAACACCAAGCGATGGCCCACTTCGTCCGCCATCCAACCAGCATGGCCACTGCCGCCGCCATATGAAGCGACCAAACGGTTACTGTCCAGGCGTAGGAACCGTCGATAAAATAGACACTCCACCAGGACGCATCGCCATAAATCTGCGCGCGCAATATTTCGTTGGGAAGTACGCCGCTGTCCGTGAAAAAGTTTGGCAACTCAAGGAACCGTTGTCCCAGCATGCCGATTTGGATGGCGGCCAATACGATCCTCAGCGCCGCCAACGAGCGAAGATCGATGCCGATGAGACGCGCAGTCCACGATTCGGCGCCACCGGCGGTCACGGCGTCATTCCGTAGCCAAAGGCGCTACCGAAGCCGTCATCGGCATCCGAAAGGGAACCGCGACGGTAGCGCGTTCCACACGCAACCGCATCCGAACTGCCCAACGCCCATCCGCGTCGCCAGCAATCATCCAATGCGGTTGCACCATCACCGATTGATGCACTAGCTCAATACCCGCCTCGGATTGAGACACCGTTTGAATGGGAAACGCCCATAAGTTGGTATCCTGGTCGACGTGCAGCGAAACGCGCAACGATTGCCATTGATCGACCAAACTCAACTCTTTCAAATCCGACAGGTCGAGCCACTGGTCCAAGGTTCCCAAGCATGCACCGTCGGCCGCCGCAAAGTACCGATCGTCGTGACCGCCGGGCAAGCCGGCAAGATTAAACTCGACGCCAAATCGGTACTGTTGTCCCGGTGGTATTCCATCTATCAAGTAATCAATCTGTAGTTCGTCGCTCCCGGCTTCCAGCGTCACGCCTTTGGTCACGCGGAGGGGCAAGCCCCAAGCGTTTCCGTCGCGAACCATCATCACCTGTAATCGCTGATCCTTGCCGCGCAACTTCGCCCGGTATAGCCCGTCGGCGAAATCGCCCCGCTCGATGGCCAGGCCCTGAAACACTTCGTGAATTCCATCCGTTTCGTCCCAGAAATGATCGACCAGCGATTTGCGTGGGCGCGTGTCGTAGATTAAAAACTGCGCCAGATCGTCGCGCTTCAATCGCACCTGATCGTGGATGCTGGCCGTGGCGGTGTGTTCGTGACTCTGGGGACCACCCAGCACTTTACGGTGGTAAGCCTCGGCGCGGCGCTGCATGGTGGCCAGCAAATTCAATCCCCCGTCGCGCCAATCCAGCCCGACCAGCCAACCGCCTTGTTCTGGCGTTACCCAGGCGGTCAAGCGATCGTTGGCCAAGCGAATCTCCGGACGGTTGTCGAAATTGTAATCGGCGTGTTGCGAATCAACCCACGCGCCCGCCCCGCGCGCTTGGCGATCGATGAGCTGTTCGGCTTGAATCAGTTGCCGATAAACGGCGTTGCGCAGATGGGGCAAGTACAATCCGCCGAAGGCGCCATGCCAATAGGCGCAATTGCATTGGCTGCGGTACAGCGCGGTGCGCGCCTCCTCCACCAGTGCGGGCGGCGCGCCGCGCTGCTCGGCCTGGTTGAGCGATTCGCTGACGTACATCATGCGCCAGTACAGCTCGTCCCCTTCGTAATACTTGACCTTGAAATTGCGCCACAACCCACCGGCAATAAACGTCCGCAGCTCCGACCAGCGCGGATGATTTTCAAACTCATGCAACAGCGATTCGTACAGCAGCTGTTGCGATACCGGCAGCGCCCATTCCGTCATCTCCCGATAACTGGCGTTGGGCAGGTAGATTTTGCCCAAGGCGGGCGTGCTTTCCAGCGTCTCGGCCAATGTCGCTGTGCGGAGCCATTCCCGATTGGCGACTAACGCCGTGAAAAAGTCCCGCAGCCAGCCTTGTTCATAAACATGCTTTTTCGTATCCGGCCACGTGCCGAACTTCTCTCCGTCGTCGCCGAATACCAATACGCTCCCCGGAAACTTCGCCGCCACCTCGCGACAATAATCAATGGTTTCCTGCGGCGATTGGAACGGGATCAAATACCGCAAACGTTCGCTGCCCGGAAAGACTCGCAGCACGCGACCTTGATCTTCCGTCAGATAGTAACCGTGCAATTGGTCAGCCGTGAGTCCCGCACAACGAAAATGGAAGTCGTCCAGAACCGTGTAATGGATGTCGGCATCGGACAGATCCGAGGTCAATCCGGGCTCCCAGACCCGTTCGGGAATCCACATCCCGTTGACCGGGACGCCAAACCGTTGTTCCAGCCGCTGGGTAAAGCTGCGGATTTGGCCCAACCGATCGCGCTGCGGCAGCATCGTCAGGATCGGCTCGTAATGGGCGCCCCCCAGTATCTCGAGGCGGCCTTGTTGAGCCAGCGCAGCAACGCGTTCAACATAGTCCGGATGTTGCCGTTCCAGCCAATCCAACAGACATCCGCTGATGTGCAAACTGAGGCGCAACTCAGAGAACGGCTCGAAAACGTCCAGAAACGGCCGATAACTGTCTTGGTAAGCGTTCTCGAAAACGTCGTCAAAGTTCCCGATCGGCTGGTGGTTGTGGAGAACCAGACACAATTGCAAACGCGGACGGTTCATGTCGATCGGTTTCCTTCAGCAAATCCAACGATGCCCACGGCGCGGCGTATCAAGCAACTTCGGCAGCGCGCAGCAATCGCCTGATACAATTGCCCGCTATCATTCGGTTTTTCGCGATTTTCGTCAAGGTCAAATGGGGTCATCCACCCAGTTGGCCGCGTTTGGGCGGGCCGCCAACGGCCGGATTCACGCTAGGACGTACTGATCCGGTTTTTGCCCAAACAACGAGTTCAGGCGATTCACCTGCTCTTCAGTCAATAACTCGATTACTTTGGTACGGCAATCCTGTTGGATTTCTTCTTGTCGAACCTTCATCCTCTCGGGGGCACCCAACTTCAAGCGTTAATGTTTGTCTGTCGTGGCTTCTAACCGACTTAACTGCCCATCGCGAAGTTCCAGCCGTGACAAAAAGTTCGGGTATAGAAGGCTGAATGAATCGACTTGCCGTCGGCACCGGGAACCACGAGCACGCTACCAGTTTCCATACTCCTGTTACTATCGAGAACCGCCAGAACCAGTGGTTCAAAACCATTTCATTCCACCGGTTGGCCGATGACTTGCTCGACCTGTTCTCGCTGCGATCCGTCCAATTCCTGCAAGTATTCCCGCATTTGGTCGCGATTCAAATGCTTCAGCGACCGAAAATACTCGATCTCTGTTGCTCGTACTGCTTGCCTTAGTTCCCGCGCCAACGAACGGCATCGCGCCGTCTGAGGTTCACGTAGCCGCAGGAAGGCTACCATCGCTTCGCGTTGCAATGTGTCTATATTAAGATCCTCGCGAGTCGGTACCACTGCCCCGAACAACCGACTGGGACGAAGTTCACGTTTCCGAATCGCAAGGTTTTCTGGACCAACAATGCGACAAATATGGCTCGCTAATACGGCATTGCCTTCGAGTTGTTGATTGAGCCTGACAAGCGGTTCAAGCTCTGGTCCAAAAAACTGCGCGTCGCTCAATTCGATAGGTGTCATACCGAGATTTGGAAGAATGGGGGTAACGCCTAACGCACGCTTTTCCACGACGGTGACTTCACGAATCGCCCAGTCGATCCAGTAACTTTTGGGGATTTGGATTTCAGCGAGCAACTTTTCGATACCCTGTTGTGCCGACAAGTATCTTGAAATTGAGATCGCCACAGCGATAACCGCTGCAATAAAGTATTGTTCGCGTGAGTGAATTCAGCCTCTACATCGCATTGACGACAATCCCCACCTTAACCTAAATCTCCTCGCTAACCGACTCAAACGGCTTTTCTTTCTTCAATTCATCGCATTAGAAGCTTACGTCGTGGGATGCGCACGTCTCCCGCGCTCGGCGCGGGTTTCCCGCATAACTGAAGTTGCGAGCAAAGCCAGCTTTAGGACAGGCATAATCATGCTGTTAAATTAGATTGTTTGGCGAGATCAGTAAATGCGGGAAGTTTAGGCAATTTACAATAATGCCTGTCCTTTTTGTTT
>JACTND010000188.1 GCA_014584305.1 Planctomycetota bacterium
GGGTTATCGGTTGAAGAAGTTGATGGGCGCAAAGAAGCTATGTGGGAGTTTCCATTCCTCGACCCGCGACCGCCTGCAAGAACTGGCTCAACAAAAGGGTCGTCACCATCTGGACAATATTGTCCCTCTTGCTCGTTCTAAGAGTGCTCCAAGTTGATTCGGTGGTTCATTAGGTATCCTAATGATTCCTTTCATTGCCAGGTGGATGGCATCGTGCCTTCTGTTGGATTCCTCGAAGGTTGTGCTGAATTCTTCGCGAGATTTCGTTTCGCTTTCGGAACAATACAAGCTTCATGATCGGGCAGAGAGCTCAGAATCAAGTTGACCGTTGATGGGGTTGCAATTTGTGTGGATTGTGAAAGGCGGATTTGGCAAATCAATGATTATGCCTGTCCTTTTTGAATGATTATGCCTGTCCTTTTTGGAGGAGTTGGAGGGCGTGGTGGAAGTCGGGGCCGAGAGGGGCGGTGATCGTGAGCGCAACTTGAGTGTGGGGGTGGGCAAACTCCAGGCGTTCAGCGACCAAGAGCATCCGCTGGATGTTCCATTCATGCGCGAATTTGCGATTGTGGCGATGATCGCCATGGCGGTGATCCCCGATAATCGGATGGGCGACGCGATTAAGATGACGGCGGATTTGATGCCAACGCCCTGTTTCGGGGCGGGCCTCGATCATCGAGTAACGGCTCGTTTCAAACTGACCCGTAGGCCAAGGAACCTCAAAACGCGCAAGGGTACGAAAACGGGTACGCGCCGGTTGAAGCGAACGGCTGGCTTGCTCGTAGGTTTCCCATTCTTCGTTGAACCGTTCGCGCAGCGGCAAGTCAATGACGCCGTCATCGCCCATCCAGCCGCGCACAATGGCCCGATACGTTTTGAGAACCTGGCGACGCGAAAACAACTTGTTCATACCCGCCGCTGTCTTCGAGTCGAGTGCATACACAATTACACCCGAGGTAGGTCTGTCCAAGCGATGCACTGGAAAAAGAAAACGTCCAATCTGATCGCGCAGCAATCGCAACAAGACAGGTTCGTCTCCTGGTGTCGCGTCGGAACGATGCACCAACAGGCCAGCCGGCTTGTCGACAGCGACCAAGTATTCATCGCAATAGAGAATCGTCAGTGGTGGAAACTCAAGCTGAGGTCGGTCTGATTCCATCGAGACTTATCGTGTGCCAGAATGTCAACGGCGTCAATATTCAGTCACGTGCCAGAGGTGTATCATGTTAATCAAACGATTACTGGCGGTTGCCCAACTACTCGGCGCCCTGTGGATGCTGATGGCTACGGTCGCAATCGCCGACGATCCCCCTTTTCGCGTTGGCGTCAGTCGGATCGATATTACTCCTGATTATCCAATTCGGCTATCGGGATTTGGGTATCGCCGCGCGGAATCGGAAGGAGTCACGCAGCGGATTTACGCACGCGCCTTGGCCATTAGCGACTTGCAAGGTTCCCTGGCCGTTTTGATCACAGTAGATACTTGCGGAGTTCCGGGCCGATTGACCCAACAAGTCGCCGAGCGTTTGAGCGATTTAGGAATTGCCGAGAATAATCTCTGTCTGGCATCCACGCACACGCATACTGCACCGATGCTGGCTGGAGTCTTGCCGACTTTGTTCGGTGAACCGATTCCTCTGGATCATCGGGAACGCATTGAACGTTATACAGGCGAGTTGGTTTTGCAATTGGAAAGAGTGGCCCGGCGGGCCATTGAGTCCATGCAACCGGCGCATTTATCAACCAGTGTTGGTCACGTAGATTTTGCCCGCAATCGCCGTCAATCTGACGGCCCAGTCGATCACGATTTGCTGAACTTGATCGTGCGCGACGCACAAGGCCAATTGTTGGCGGTACATACAACGTACGCATGTCATTGCGTGACAATGTCGGACAACAAAATAAGTGGCGATTGGGCCGGAGCGGCTGCGGAGTGGATCGAAAAGGAGTGGCCTGGTGCGGTGGGACTCGTTTCCATCGGCTGCGGTGCCGACCAGAACCCAAGTTCCGGCGTGACGGGGGATCGTTGGGATGCAGCTCAGCAGCAGGGTTTGCAGATTGTTGAGGAAGTCAGGCGGATGTTGGATCAGCCATCTGTCGTGTTGACCGGCAAGCTCCACACATCGCGGCAGACGATTCGACTTCCGCTGGCGCCGCCGCGAACGCGCGACGAATGGCAGCAGCGCGCCCAGCAAGGGGGCGCCGTCGGTTACCACGCGCAGATCCAACTGGACCGGTTGGCGGTTGGAATTCCTTTACAGGAGGACCTTGCCTATCCGATTCACGTTTGGAAGTTTGGGGACCAACTGGCCTATGTGTTTCTGCCTGGTGAAGTAGTCGTTGACTACGCGTTGCGATTAAAGCGCTCATTTGGCTCGGAACGGTTATGCGTGTGCGCGTATGCCAACGATGCGGCGTGTTACATACCTTCGGAGCGCGTTCTACAGGAGGGAGGTTACGAAGGCGAAGGAGCGATGGTGTATTATGATCTGCCTCAAAAGTTCGCGCCGGGCATTGAGCAGGCCATCGTTTCTGAGATCGAACGCCAGTTGGCACCGGAGTTTTTGCCATTGACGCACGACGAGGGTTCCCGGCAATGGAACGATCCAACAAGTCCACCAAGTCCGGAGTCGATCATGGCTTCGCTACACACCGCCCCAGGATTTCGTATCGAGTTGGCGGCAAGCGAGCCACAGATTGCAGATCCGGTCGCTGTGGCCTTTGGTACGAATGGCGAGTTGTGGGTTTGTCAGATGTCGGACTACCCCACGGGAACCGCTGGCGATTATCAGGCGGGAGGTTCGATTCGAGTCCTGCGCGATGCCGATCGCGATGGATACTACGAGACGGGCGCGACATTCTTGGAGGGAATTCCGTTTCCTACGGGCGTGTTGCCTTGGCGGGACGGCGTATTGATTTGTGCCGCCCCCGACATATTGTTCGCTAGCGATACGTCAGGCGATGGCCGAGCGGACCGAGTGGAGCAGTGGTTCACCGGTTTCGCCACACATAACCATCAAGCGCGGGTCAACAGCCTGCGGTACGGATTGGATGGGTGGGTTTACGGTTCTTGTGGACTGTTTGGCGGCGAGATCACGGGTCATCGCGGAGGGCCAGCTGTTTCGATCCAAGGTCGCGATTTTCGCATTCGTCCCGACGAAGGTGTCATTGAGGCGGTAACGGGACAAACACAACATGGGCGTTCGCGTAACGACTGGGGGGACTGGTTCGGATGCGACAACAGTATGTTGGCCAGGCATTATCCGCTGGTCGAAAGCTACGTGGCGCGCAATCCCTTTTGGTTGCCGCCGCCGAGTGCCCTTCCCGTTTCGCTCGAAGCCGACCCGCAATTGATCTTCGGGAGCAGCCAAGCGACCTTGTTGCCGCGGTCCGGACCGGGAAATCGAGTGACCGCGGCGTGCGGGCTAAGCATTTATCGCGATGACTTGTTTGGACCAGAATGGAGCGGCGACATTTTTTGCTGTGAACCCGTGGGGAATCTCGTCCACCACATGCGTTTGGAATCGCGTGGTGCGACCTTTGCGGGTCGCCGATTGCCAGCGCAACAAAGGGGGGAGTTTCTCGTCTCGGAGAGTCCCTGGTTTCGCCCGGTGGAGGCGCTAACGGGTCCCGATGGCGCGTTGTGGGTAGTCGATATGTGCCGCTGGGTAATCGAACATCCACAATGGATCCCTTCCGAAGTGTTGGCCACTTTGGATGTGCGCGCGGGAGACAAAGCCGGTCGCATCTTTCGAGTCTTCCCATCGATGCAAACTCCCCGGCCTTTCAGAGCACTAGTGCCCATGGATGGTCCTGGTTTGGCGGAAATGATCGACTCGCCGAATGGAGTCCAGCGGGATCTGGCGATGCAACTGATTCTTTGGCGTGCCGACTCAACTGCTGGCGACAAACTACGTGAAGTCGTTCAAGGGTCAGTCTATCCGGCGGCGCGAATGCAAGCGATGGTCACCCTGAGTCAATTGGGTCAATTGACACACGACGACATTTGCAGCGCGCTCCGCGACGAGCATCCGGGTGTGCGCCGTCATGCGGTGCGAATAGCCGAAGATGTTCCCGACCTGAATGATTTGCTGTGCCGCATGGTTCCGCAAGAAGTCAGCGGTGACTTGCCACTCGTGCAACAATTGGCTTGGTCGATCGGTTCCTGGAAGGGGCCTCAGTCAGATCAGGCATTGGCGACCATATTGGTCAATTATCCTGCCGATCCCTATGTTGTGGCCGCCGTGTTTTCTTCGTTCACCGCCGAGCGGAGTCGAGAGGTATGGCGACTGGTGTCGGAGGCTGTGGATCGGAAAGAATCGCGTCTCCCTGACGAGTTGGTCGCAAACTGGATCGGATTGTCGGCCCAATGGGATAGCAATTTTGCGGCGCAGCAACTAGGTGAATACTTGCGGATCAACGACGACCAAACGCCGCATTTTTCCATTGAGCGAATGTCGCAAATCGCGGCAGTCTTTGAGAACCAGGGCATTCCCCAAGCCACCCGCCAACGGACATTTGCAGCGGCGGTCTTGGATGATGCCTTCGAAATAATCCATCGGGCAGTTGACAACGATAGCTTTCCTATTGGCACCCGCGTTCAGGCCGTTCGATTGTTGGGATTCCGTGTCGCAGAGCAAACCCAAGACGAACAGCAATTGTTGTCACTAATGGAACCGCATTTCTCAGGTGAACTGCAACTGGCGGCAATGGAAGCGCTCGATCGTGCGCGCGGCGCGGCGGGATTGACGAAAGTGCTCGACCGGTGGAATTACCTTACTCCACAAGTGCGCGAATCACTGTTGTCGCGATTGTTGACAACCGCACAAGGGACCTTATTTGTGTTGCAGGCGATCGAGCGTGGATTCTTTTCTTGGGGTGTGTTAGATGCTCCGAGACGGCAACAAATCATGAACTATGAGGACGCGGAAGTTCGGCAAGCGTTGTCGCAAGTCGTCCGAAATCCCGACAACGGAAATCGTGGTGAGGTAATCCAGCAATTGACCGGCAAACTCTCCGGCCGTGGAGACCGCGAACGCGGGCGCGCCGTTTTCCGGCAGTCGTGCGCGAGCTGCCATGCCGCTGAAGGTCAGGGACACAACCTGGGGCCTGACTTGGCCGCACTCGCAGATCGTTCCCCGGCGACTTTGTTGAAGTCGATCCTCGATCCCAGCGCCACAGTTGATCCACGATATATTCAATACATTGCCGTGACGATCGATGGGCGAACGTTGTCGGGAATGTTAGTGGATGAGTCCTACAATGGCTTTACACTGGTGGGACAGAATAACGAACGGCATGTTTTGAACCGCGCGTATTTAGAAGCGTTTCGATCAACGGAAAAGTCGTTCATGCCAGATGGCCTGGAAAAGGATTGGAGTCCGCAGGATATAGACGATCTCTTGATCTATCTGCGCGACTTACATCAAGCCCCCAAGTCATTTGTCGGCAATCAGCCTTCCTTGGGAACTGCCAACGCGGAAGGAGTGATCGAATTGACCGCCAGTGACGCTGCGATTTATGGACAGGATATTGAATACGAGGCTGGACCCCGCGCCATCGGATGCTGGCATGGTGAGAATGATTTCGTGGTTTGGGCTTGCGTTGTTCCCCATCGCAGACGGTATGAGGTGTTCCTGGAGTACTCCTGTGCCCCGCATGCTGCTGGCAACGTTTTCGTGTTGGAGGCGGGTACCCAAACCCTGAAGTTCGAAGTCGTTTCAACCGGCGGGTGGGGTGAATTCCGAAGCGTGTCCCTCGGCACCTTGTTGTTTGACGCTGGCAGGCAAAACGTGGTTGCCCGTTGCCAGCCCCCCCTGACGCGGCCCGCTTTACTCGATCTCCGTTCCATTCGCCTATCCCCCCAATAACCAAAAAGGACAAGCCAAAAAGGACAGGCACTTTTATCGGTTGAGTGTGCGAAATCGCACGGCGGTTTGTAGCAGAGCGTATTGTAGGGTGTCGATACAACAATGCCTGTCCTTTTGGCCTTTTGACAAAAATGCCTGTCCTTTTGATGAAGGGAATGTTCCTATGGACGCAAGGGTTGAAAATCTCTAAAAGGCTCGATTGGTGTGTAGGTTGATCCAGGCAAGATAGGTGAGCGAATTCGAATGGGAGAGCCGCAAAAGACCGCTGTCCGGCGAGCGCAGGCCGCGTCGCGCAAGTGGCGGACGTGGATGCGGTACGTGGCAGGACCGGATACTCCGCATTGGGTGGCTGTGGGCTGCCTGTTTGGCTGGGCCATGGGAATGATTCCCGAAGAGTCGTTGCTGGTTTACCTATTGGGTGTCATCGCCATTTTATGCCCTGCCAATTTGCTGGCTTGTTTAGGATCGTTTATTGTCGGCTCGCTCTTGTCCAGTTTGTTGGTCATTCCATTGGACAAAGTGGGAACAGCCATTTTGACCATTGATGCCTTGCAGCCAGTGTATCGCGTGCTGATGGATTGGCCCCTCGTCAGCTGGACGCGATTCAATCAGTCAGTAGTTTGTGGGGGGATCGCGATCAGCGTTATCAGCGCTTTGCCATTGTACGTAACTTGCCGTTTGGCGTACGGTCCCATCTATGCGCGTTTGTCAGCCCAGTTTGTGGATTCCGCGTTATCGGATGCCGAATATTCATCACCGGGGTCACTAGCTCGATAGACGATGGAATCGCCAGCACCGCCAACATTCACGGCACGACGGATCGCCTTGCGGACGGTCATACTTGGACTAGCGCTATTGATTTTGGCAATGAATGCCAATGCGGTGATCAAATCAACTCTGGTAGGTGGATTGTCACGAACCTTAGGGGCGCCCGCCGATGCGCAGTCCATCACCTGGCGTCCCTGGCAAGGATCGCTGGTGGTCGAGCGCCTAACTGCGGTTGACCCGTCGAACCCCGCGCGCAATTTATTTCAAATTGAACGCGGTGAATTTCAAGTTCATGGACCGTCGTTATTCTATCGCCAGCTCCGATTACAGAACGGTCAGTTTGTCGGCGTGCAGTTGGGGACACCACGGGCCAGCAAGGAATCACTTGGTACGGGCCTAAACCCTGAAGAGGCGGGACGCCTGCCATGGAACATGAAGGGCCTTTGGACAGTCAACGCACGACGGGCGGGGCAACGTTGGCTCGATACGTGGCCACACGATGCGCGTGTAGTGGACGCGGGCCCAACCACACCACCCGCGCAGCACGCGGACCAACTCCAACGCGAGTGGCAACAGCGTTTTGACGAATTGGAACGGCGTGTCGCGGACTTAGTCGCAATGGGCAGTGCTATTCAATCCCAGCTAGATTCGCCCCATCCCAATCCGTTGCGACAAGCCGACTATTGGACGTCCCTTCACGAAAAGCTGGCCGAAGCCAGACAGCTTTCAAAAGGCTTGGCCAATGAAATCGAAGCCGCCAAAGGAGCATTGCCCAACGTCGCGCAGCAGGTAAGCCAGGCTTTCAGGCCAGCGCCCGATACGACGAACACACCATTACCACCAACGCCCATCGAATTGTACGCCGAGTTGCTTCATGCGGATGAAATGTGTGGGTTGCTGAACGAAGTAATGATACTGTGCAATCAAGCGTTGGTTGGAATACCAGAAATCCCGCATCCAGCGGCCTCCTGGCCCGGCCAGGGTCGCGAGATCCATTTTCGAGACCAGCAGCGCTTGCCCAGCGTTGTGATTGATTCCTTGGAGGTGGATGGAAGCCTGTTGTGGTCAGGTCAACGAATCCAGTATGCCGGGAAAATTGAAGGGCTGTCGAGCGACCCCGCGCGACATGACTTGCCCATCGAGTTTCAGTTTCGGGCTCAAGGCGAAGAGCATTTTATTGTGGGAGGCGCCATCGACCGCCGGGGCGGAAAGATCGCCGACACGATTTCCATCCGTTGTCCTAGTCTCGCTATGCCGGCGACGACGTTAGGGGACGGCGCTGTTTTATCGATTGCAGCCGCGCCGCGCCGCATGCAAGTCGAATTGCAGATTTCACTGGACGACCAGCGACTTACCGGACGGGCAACCATGACTTACAGCGACGTCGCGTTGCATGTCGATCAGATTCACGAGGATTTAGGCGGATCAGCGATGGCCATTGCGCTCAATCGTCGCCTGGGCGAGATCGGAAACTACCAAACTCAGGTAGAATTTGAAGTGAATGGCGAGCGCGCGGAAATGCGCATCCAGTCAGATTTAGCCGACCACTTTTCGCGCGCCGTTCTCGAATCTCAAGACGGATTACAGCGCGACCGCATGCAACAACGACAAGCCGAGTCCGAGCGTCAAATGTTAGCCGCGATCGACGAACTCAATCGTACCTTTGCCCAGCGATTGACCGTGATTCAAGATAAACTTGGCGAGCAGGCGGAGCGGTTCGCTGGCCTGGCCGATCGAATGGCCAACGCCAACCCCGAAATTCGGCGGCGCTAAATCCGCATCGTTGAATCGAAAATCGTTCTCGGCAACGGCGGCCCGTTTCTTAACCGCCCGGCAACCCGAACTCGGCGCTCTCCAACGGCAACAAACGCAATTCGCGGACGCCATCGTCGATTGCCGCGGTAACAACGCCAGAGGGCCCGGCAACCGCTATCTGATCGATCAAGGCCAAGACACCAGCGACACGTTGGCAACTGTTCAACGCCACTTGTTTCTCATAGAACGAATCAACGGTACCGTAAATGGTGACGGCCCCGTCGTGAACATCCACGCGTAACTGCTTGAACGCTGGAAAATGCTGGCTGTGTAAGAAGTTAGCCACTCGACGTTGCAAATCATCATCAGCATAGTCCACCCGAAGTCCCAAGGAACCACTCATATGCACTCCTTTTAATCCGTGCGGGTGTGGGCGGTCGCCGACCGCACTGCGTTGGTCGCCGCTCATGGTACGCAACCATCAACCATTGGTTCGCGACAAACTCTTCGGAACCAAGTCAGATCGTCCGTCGCCAGCCTTTCTCCTGGCGTTCCGCATGTTTGCCTGTCGATGTCGGCCGCGTTCCGATTGCCAACGGCAGTCGACGAGATGATACCACATTCGACCTCACATCGCAAACTTTTTCTGTCGCGTCCGCGCGCGGGCGATTGGCGGCTGCAGGTCGGTCCAAACAACCACCGCCGAAAGCGCTCGGATCTGCTAGCGGATTTTGCCAACGGGGTTTCCATTTACATTTGGCAGGAAAACTCGCATACTGTCCCATTTGCTGACAGGCGATTCAAACTACGATCGTAAACTCAAAAACATGATGAATGATTTGTCAGTCAATCAGGCATCTTCGTTGCGATGGACGTTTTACCAAGACGTCGTTCGGTATGCGGCGATGGGCTTCACGAGTATCGGCCTCTTGCGCCCCAAGTTGGACGAGATGGAGTTGGACGATGCAGCCGAGTTGTTGTATGAAATGAAATTGTCGGTTTCCAGCGTGAGTTGGATCGGCGGATTCACGGAGGGAGGCATCTTCCCGTTGCGGCGCGCGATCGAAGATGCACAAGAGGGTTTGCGGGCCGCAGCTTCATTGCAAGCGCGGTGTGTCCTGCTGAACCCCGGCGCACAGAACGGCCATACTGTCAGCAATGCGCGGCGCGTGCTGCAACAGGCCTTGAGCGAGTTGGTGCCATACGCCGAAGATTTGCACGTGCGCTTGGTTATCGAGCCGACGTTTTACTACGACGGTCAGGACCGCAGTATGCTGGATGGTTGGGAAGAGGTGTTGGAGGTAATTGCGCCCTATCCGGCCGCCTGGCTCGGATTATCTTTAGATCTGTTTCATATCGGCGATGATGAGAAGTTGTTGGAACATTTGCCGATGCTGATGGATCGTGTGGCCCTCGTGCAATTGGCTGACCGGGCGCGAAATTGCCGTCAGCGTTGTCGACGGCTTCCCTTGGGGCGCGGCGATTACCCGATTGAACGTTGGCTGGGCACGCTGCGTAGACTTCAATACGCGGGACCGCTCGAATTGGAACTGTTCGGCGAGGAGCTGCGCGGGATGGATTATTGCGCGTCGATTCAGCAGGCCCTAGATTATTTGGCGCGCTTAGGATTTGTCACAGCAGTGGACAGCGGGACTGGATATCGCGCATGATACACCGTGCGCGGCGGTCTCGACCGGATGTGCCAGAAGCCAACGGCCGGCGTTGCTGGCAGGCGATGGCTTAAGCAAATGCTCTACATTAATGACGCTCTCTCGATACCCATTTCTGAGTTCGCGTTCAGCTTTGCGCGATCGCCCGGCCCCGGCGGCCAAAACGTCAACAAAGTCAACAGCAAAGCGATTCTGAAATGGCAGGTGCAGCGCTCAGCTTCCCTGCCTGAGGACGTGCGTGCGCGGCTGATCGCGCTTGTCGGTAGGCGCTTGGGCAAGGACGGCGTACTGACCATTGTCAGCCACCGGTTCCGCGACCAGTCGCGTAACGTCAGTGATTGTTTGGAAAAGCTCCGCGATGTATTAATCCGCGCGGCGGAACCACCTCAACGGCGCAAGCCGACGCGACCCACGCGCGGCGCGCGGCAACGGAGGTTGGAGTCCAAGCGGAGACAATCGCACAAGAAATCCGAGCGCCGCCGTCGAGGTGACGAGTCGTTATAACTGGCACAAAGCGCACGTGCGCGGTGTTCTGACGAAAGTGGCGCCGCAGGCACTTGCCAATTCGCCTTGATTCTCAACGCAGCACCGACCTAGAATTCTAGGGCCCCGGCAACGGCACTGCTTGCCCTGGAGCGGGAGTTATGGAATATCCGCAGAACATCGATCATATTCTGAAACAATGGCCGTTTGATCCCTCGACGATCAACGTCCGCAAGCTTTGGATTGACGAACGGCAAGTGATCCAGTTACGGCTGGATATGGGCGTATTGCAAATGGAGGTCGTCCATCGTCCAGACGGCAAACGGCCGCACGGCGCCAAGACGTATTTCGAATATGTCAGTCGCTTGGCGGCCAAAGCGCCCGACCAGTTTCATTTGCTCCCCGAGCATTGTGCGGAAATCGACCGGGAATTTGCACAATACTACCATCGGCGGATTTGTTGGTTGCAATTGCAAGAATTCGAACCCGCGGTGCGCGATGCCGAGCACACCCTGCAGTTGATGGATTTTTGCAAGCGGTATTCCCACGATCGCGACTGGTCGGTGGCGCATGAACAGTACCGACCTTTTGTCTTGTACCAACGGACCCAAGCCGCGGCCTTGGCAGTTTTGGAACATGAGCGCGATGCCGGTGCTGCTACGGCTTTGCGGATTGTGGACGACGGACTCGAAGAGATTCGCCAATTGTTTATCGATTATTCCGCCGAGGATCAGTACGACAGCGATGAACTGGTTATTCAACTGCGCGAATTCCGCAGTCAATTGCAAAAGCGCTTCGAACCGGTCCAAACGCTGGTCGATCAACTCGAGGCCGCGATTGCCGCTGAGGATTACGAACTCGCCGCCCAATTGCGCGATCGGATTTCGCAGCAGACCGATTCCGCGGCGCGTTCGAAACCAGCGTGAGGATTGGCGAACTGAGGCGCTAGGTGCCCACGTCGGACGGGTGAGCAAGGCGCGTTATCGGCAAGGGGGACGCTGGGCCGATATTAGGAGGGAGGGGGGAAGGTTCTTTGGGCGTCCGCTCGGATGGAAATGTGTCCATGCCGACTCAACTGCGGCACCGCCAATTAAGCATGGACCTCCAGGTTATTCCAACGACCGATGCGGATCAGGTCATCGAGCATTTCCTGGGGTGTTTGGTAGCGATCTTCCGGTTTCTTGGCCAGCATTCGCATGACGATGTCTTGGAATAATTCATTGATACCGAGGTGATATTTCTTGGGTGGATCGGGAACGGTGTTGCGGATGTTGACCAAAATCTCCCCCAAGTTGTCACCGGAAATCGGCGGACGACCGGTCAACAGTGCGTAACAAGTCGCGCCCAAGCCATAAATATCGGACCGCGAATCGACCACGCCGTTATGTAGCGTTCGTTCTGGTGCCAGGTAATGTGGCTCGCCTAGAATCTCACCCGGGCGGGTCAATGTCTGATGTTGTGAGCCTTCGAGCGCCTTGGCCAACATAAAATCTCCCAGCAAGCATACGCCATCACTGCGCCGTCGAATGATGTTGGCGGGCGTCACGTTTCGGTGCACAATCGAGTGTTCAGCCCCATGCTGCAAGGCCAGGCCCACATCGACGGCCACGCGCCAGACCTGTTTCCAATCGAGCATCCGCTCGATACCGAGCGTTTCGATGACTTTGGTCAGGCTGTCCCCTTCGACATATTCCATGGCAATCCAGCAGTATGGGCCGCTCTTGCCGGCATTGTGCAATCGAATAATCCGATTGTGGCGGATCGGCAGCATGGTTTTCATCGCCCGGACAAACCGCTGGCGCTGCTCATCATCCGAAGCGATTTGCGGGTTAAGAACTTTCAAAGCAACAGGTTCGCCGCCATGGTCATCGCGGGCCAAAAACACTACCCCCGATTGCCCTACACCGATGATCGAATCCAAGTGGTAATGGCTGATGGACGTTCCCAGCAGCTCTGCCGGAGACAGAGAAACCTGTTCGGCATCGATCGGCGGCCTGGTTTTGTTGTAGTTAATTTCCTCGACGGTTAACTCGCTGTCGCCAATCCGCAATCGCGAACCCGAGGCAAGGGCACCTTGAGACATTTGATGCCCGTTGACAAAGGTGCCTGAAGAACTTCCTCGGTCGGCCATCATTAGGGCATCTCCAAGATGGGCAATTTCCAAATGGACGCGCGAAACGGCGGGGTCCTTCAATTTGACGTCGGCCTGGTCGCCACGGCCGATCACCAAGGTCTGCCCGGGTTCAACAAAAAACATTTCGCCCTTGTTCGGACCATTAGTTACCGTCAACTGCCAGCGCATGGGTCCCTTTTCCTAGCCAAACGTGCGGGGATATCGATTGCCTCGAATACGCAACACGCCATTATAAAGACTCCCCCCGCGTTCGGAATAAGGCGGACTTCCACGCAGCCCAGGCCCATTTGTCGCGCGAACGGGCCCTTGCCGAATTCCACGTGGCCTGCTCCAATGGCCAGCTCAATGAGCCGATTTCTTGGCCGGCCTGCTCATCCGGTTCTGATTGTTGCGAGTATGTCCATGACTATCGACAAAAGTTTGAAAATCAAAGCGGGTTCCACAAAACAGCGCAATGTGTTGAAACGTGCCGAACGCGTCGCCAAATTGAAAGAAAACGAACGATTTCAGCCAGGTGATCCCGTATTAGGCATGCCAAAAGTCCGCGTCGAGAAAATCTCATTGAAGAAGAAGAAGAAAGAGAAGAAAGAAGAAGGTGATGCAGCGGCCGCCTCAGCGGCTTCGGCTGCTCCAACTGCCGCCGCTAAGGCACCCGCGGCCAAGGCCCCGGCCAAGAAGTAATGTGGTCGCCATCGGGGCTTGTGAGACAATAGCGACTCCGAGACCTGCTGGTGTACGACTGGGGTTGTCACGGTGATAGCCGCCTTTGTCGAACGCGTTGGCCCTCCCGAATCCTTGCGAGTCGGCGAACTTCCCGACCCGGAACTCAAGCCGCATCAGGTCCTGATCCGCGCCCATTACGCGGCAGTCAATCCCATTGATTGTTATTTGCGCGGTGGGATGGTTGCGATGCCATTGCCTTTCCCATTTATTCCCGGTTGCGACGTGGCTGGACAAGTGACTGCGGTTGGAAGCGAAGTCCAGAGGTTTCGACCCGGCGATCGGGTGTGGAGTACGAATCAAGGTTTGATGGGTCGCCAAGGCACATTGGCTGAATATACTGCGGCGGACGAGAAAATGGTCTTTCCCGTTCCCGAGGGAGTGACTCTGCGCGATTCGGCAGCGTGCGGACTAGTTGGCGCGACAGCTTGGCTGGGCCTTGTTGCCAAAGGAAATCTTGCGGCAGGTGAAACGGTATTCGTTAGAGGCGGTTCCGGTGGCGTCGGCTCGATGGTCATCCAAATGGCCAAGGCGCAGGGGGCGAACGTTGTTGCCTCCGCCGGAACTCCCCAAAAAGTCGATCGTTGCCGCGCGCTGGGAGCGGATCTGGCTGTCAATTACCGCGAAAGCGGATGGACTGATGCGGTCAAAAGGCAAATCCCGCGAGGCGTTGACCTGTTTTGGGATGCGACGCGTCAACCGGACTTCGATCTGGCAGTCCAATTAATGGCCGAAAACGCGCGGATGATTCTGATGGCAGGTCGGGAAGCTAGACCGGAGTTTCCGGTCGGACCGTTTTACGTCAAACAGCTTGCTGTGTACGGGTTTGTGGTATTTAAGGCGACTTTAGACCAGATTTCCAGCGCCGCGGAATCGATCAACAGCGGCTTAGCAAGTGGCAGGCTGAAAAGTCAAATCGCACTGGAACTCCCCCTGCGGGATGCAGCCGAGGCCCATCGTATCCAAGAAGACTTCACCGTGCGGGGGCAGGGCGAACTGCAAGGAAAAATTGTCATTTGCATGACCTGATTGGCTTGGGTGCGACAATTTGCGCCAGTCTGAGTTGACTGGCGGCGACTCCGATTAAACTCCAAAATACGTGCGACGTTATTGCACCTCCATTCGTCGCTGGTTTCCGTCATTCGAGACCGATTCCATCGGAGGGGTGCTATGGTCCGGTACTGCGCAAACCGTCGGCGAATTCGTTGATCATGCAAGAATTTCATTTTCCCAACTGGGTCAATCGTTTTACCGTCATCCTGATCTTTGGCGGTTTAGCGGTAGCGGGCTATTTGGCAACCTGTTTGTTTGCCGCGATTCACCCTTCGATTGTCAATGTGGGCTATCAACCCAAACAGCCCGTCCCTTTTAGCCATCGATTGCACGCCGGCCAGTTGAAGCTCGATTGCCGGTACTGTCACAACACGGTGGAGCGCGCCGGTCATGCGGCGATACCGGCCACCTCGACGTGTGGCAACTGTCATGGGGGCGACCGGGTCGTGGAAGGCGTTTCTTTGGGAGTGATCCAAGGTGAGAGTCGTTTGTTGACACCCGTTCGCGAGAGTTTGGAGTCCGGCAATCCCGTGGAATGGATTCGCGTGCACAACGTTCCGGACTTTGTCTATTTCAATCACGCTGCGCACATCAATCGGGGCGTCAGTTGTGTCAGTTGCCACGGGCGCGTCGATACGATGGAGGTCGTGACACAAGTCGAGCCGATGTCGATGAAATGGTGTCTTGATTGCCATCGCGAGCCCGAGCGTCATTTGCGCGACCCGGCGTTAATTACGAAACTTGACTTTGTTCCTCCTGGCGATCCGCTGGAATACGGCAAGCATTGGAAAGAGGAGCTGAAGATTAAAACCAACGTAAGCTGTTCGACGTGTCACCGATGAACCAATTTCAATCGCCAGAACTGGGGGGCGCGCGCCCCACGGAGTCGTTGTTGAGTTACCGCGATCTGGAAGCGCTGGCGGAATCGCCCGCAGCGCGCGAAGCGATCGACCGGGATTTTGGCGCCGCCACGGAGGGCTTGGATCAGGGGGATGGCGTCTCCCGCCGGCGCTGGTTGCAACTGATGGGAGCGTCGTTGGCGCTGGGTGCCGCGACGGGCTGCCGGTACCCACAGGAAACGTTGGCCCCGTTCGCTTTTCGGCCGCATAACCGAATTCC
Organism: Planctomycetota bacterium; assembly: GCA_014584305.1. Lineage (GTDB taxonomy): Bacteria > Planctomycetota > Planctomycetia > Pirellulales > Pirellulaceae > BJ22. Next base: position 15,573 of record JACTND010000188.1, read on the forward strand.
GGGGGTCCCCGAAGAATACGCGACGATGATTGAATTTGCCGGCGTTGCCCGACCGATTGTGGCAACCTGCTATGACGGTCGGCCAACCAAGTTGGACGGCAATGGGCTGCATGATGACAACCGCGGCGCTTCAGACGCTTTCACACAAGCGCGCATACTGGAGTTGTACGACCCCGATCGGTTGCGCGAGGTGCAGCGGCGGTCGGCGGGAGGCGACTGGACCGCCTCCAGTTGGAGCGCCTTTGCTGCTGCCTTGCGGCCGGTGTTCCATCAGGCAGATTTGTCTCGTGTCGCCATTTTAGCGGAGCCGACATCGTCTCCCACGTTGTTGTCATTGCGGGATCAGTTGGCGGCGCGGGGAGCCAAGTGGTACACGTTCACATCGATCTCCGACGACAACGCGCGGGAAGGGATGCGGGCGGCAATGGGTCGCGTAGTTCGCCCGCAGTACCATTTCGACAAAGCGAAGGTCATCATTTGTTTGGATGCCGATCCGTTGCATTTCGATCCGGCGGCGATTCGCAACAACCGTCGCTTTGCCGAAGGTCGCGACGCTGATCACGGTGCAATGAGCCGGCTGTATTGCGTGGAAAGCAACGTGTCGATTACAGGCGCTTGCGCGGATCATCGCATGTCGCTCCCCAGTGGCAAGATCGAAAGTTTCTTGCGCGCCTTGGCGGCGCGGGTTGCCGAACGAAAGCCCGGGGAAAGCGTCGATCGCGGATCGTCCTATCGGCGGAAACTGCTGGACGCGATGGCGCAAGATCTCGTCGATCATGCAGGCGCCGGTGTCATCATTGTGGGCGAGCGACAACCCCCTCAGGTCCATGCCGCCGCGCATCGCCTGAATGCCAAGCTCGGCAATTTGGGGACGGTGGTCACGTTTACGCCTGACCCGGATGAAGGTCGCGGCGGGATGTTGGCGGGGATTGCTGAGTTGGCCAGCGGAATGAGCGCCGGACGGTTTGAAACCGTTGTGATTTTGGGTGGAAATCCCGCGTACGATGCGCCGGCAGATGTCTCCTTTGCCGGGTCATTGGCCAAGGTTCCCAACAAGGTGCATGTTACCCTGTATCGGAACGAAACGAGCGCGGTTTGCGATTGGGTGGTAAACGCCGCGCATCCCTTGGAAGTTTGGGGTGATGCGCTGGCGTACGATGGAAGCCATTGTTTGGCTCAGCCATTGATTCTGCCGCTGTTTGGTGGCAAGAGCGAGATCGAGGTGCTGGCGAGCTTGTTGGGCGAGCAGGACGTGTCCGGCGAATCGTTGGTCAAGGCCACTGCGCAATCCAAATGGCCCGTTGCCGATTTCGATCGCGCCTGGGTCACCTGGATTCACGACGGTTTCGTCAGCCAGTCCGCTGCGGAACCGGTGGATGTTGCCGTTCAAGACGCGCCAATCGGCGAGGCCGATGAATCATGGCTTACGCCTTGGAAAGAGGGCGAGGGCTTGGAGTTCGTCTTCACGCCGAGCCATTCGGTGTATGACGGACGATTTGCCAACAGCGGTTGGCTACAGGAGTTGCCGGACTTTATTACGAAGATGACCTGGGATAATGCCGCGTTGGTCAATCCGGAGACGGCGCGGGCCTTGGGATTGCGGCAAGACATGTTGTATTCGTTCCAGGTTGATGGCCATGACCTTCGTCTCCCGGTGCATATTCAACCGGGCCAAGCGCGGGGCTCGATCGCCGTGGCGATCGGCTATGGGCGGACGGCAGCCGGACGCGTCGGAGGCGACGCGGCCCAAGGCGTTTCATCGGTCGGGCATAGCATCGCCATGCTGCGCACCACCAAATCTTGGTTTTCGACCAACACCGGCAAGGTTTTTGTCAATAGTCGGACGTATTACCCACTGTCTGTGGTTCAAGAGAACTGGCAGATCGATTCCATGGGACGCGGCGAGATTCAGTCCCGGATGTTCATGGACGCGCGCGGGAATCGCAGCGCGCTGCTCCGCGAAGGAACTTTCGACAGCTACCAGGAGTTTCTGCGTGAGCATCCGATCGAACACCACGGCCCCGCGCATGACGAACATCACGACCAAGGCTCTGTCGGACAATTACCACACGGTGCGTTGCCGATCATCAGTCCGCAAGTGTCAGCCGCCGGTGTATCGCTGGTGTCGTTGGTGTCCCCCAAGGAAAGTGCCGACGACAAACATGCCGCGCAGTGGCCAGCGGGTTTTCATCAGCACCACGAGATTGTCGATCTCACGCCGGGAGTGCGGATGGAATATACCAAACATGATCACCAGCGGCGCAATATGTGGGGCATGTCCATCGACCTCAATAAATGTACGGGGTGTAATGCCTGCGTGGTGGCCTGCCAGTCGGAAAACAATATCCCGATTGTTGGCAAGGCCGACGTGCGCCGCGGCCGCGAAATGCACTGGTTGCGCATCGATCGTTACTTTGGCGACAACCTGTACAACCGCGAGGCGGCTGAATCCGATGACAAGCAGATCATCCACCAGCCAGTTACGTGTCACCATTGCGAAAATGCTCCCTGCGAAACGGTCTGTCCGGTGGCGGCCACGACGCATTCCAGCGAGGGTTTGAACGACATGGTTTACAACCGCTGTATCGGCACGCGGTATTGCGGCAACAACTGCCCGTTCAAGGTTCGCCGGTTCAACTATTTCAATTACACGGATGCCGTGACGTTCTTGAAGTATCCGGGTGCGGACAAGTTGTCGCCGGGCGACCGCGCGATTCAGCACATGATGATGAATCCCGAAGTCACGATTCGCTCGCGGGGTGTGATGGAAAAGTGCACCTTCTGTGTGCAGCGGATTCAGAACGGCAAGATCAAAGCCAAGGTCGAGCATCGCGAGTTGGGCGCCAATGAGATACGGGTGGCTTGCCAACAGGCTTGCCCCACGCAAGCGATCGAGTTCGGTGATTTGAATCATCCGGAAAGCCGCGTGCATGCGGCGCACCACAATCCGCGCGCCTACTACATGCTCGAGGAGTTGAATATTGTTCCCCGCACCAAGTATTTGGCCCGCGTGCGGAATCCGCATCCCGCCTTAGTGGACCACGACGACCGCAAACCGAAGCACGGATAAGTGAGACGAGAGGACGATGGCAACCACGTTGGATACACATTGGGATAACACACACGAGGATCCAGGGAAACGCGCGCCCTTGGTGTTGGGCGGGCTGGACTATGCCGGCGTGACCGATTCCGTAGCGGGCATCTGGGAATCCCGTCAGCCGCGGACGTGGTGGATCGTTTTTGTTTTGGCGGTGATCTGGTTGCTGATTTTGGGCGGCTGCATCTTTCATTTGTTCATGAAAGGCGTCGGTGTTTGGGGCAACTGCAATCCGGTGTTTTGGGCGTTTGATATCGTCAACTTCGTGTTTTGGGTCGGTATCGGCCACGCGGGGACGCTGATTTCGGCGATTTTATTCCTCTTTCGGCAAAACTGGCGGACGAGTATCAATCGCGCCGCTGAGGCGATGACGATCTTCGCGGTGATTTGCGCGGGGATGTTTCCTGGCGTGCATATCGGCCGGATTTGGGTTTTCTATTGGTTGTTCCCGATCCCAACGGAGCATCTGGCGATGTGGCCCAATTTTCGCAGTCCGTTGCTGTGGGACGTCTTCGCGGTTGGAACCTATTTCACGGTTTCGCTCTTGTTCTGGTACATGGGCATGGTCCCGGACTTAGCGACCTTGCGGGATCGGGCCAAGACGCGGGTCAAGAAAATCGTGTACGGTATTTTATCCTTGGGCTGGACCGGGTCGGTGCGCAGTTGGCACCGTTATGAAGCGGCCTATACGATTTTGGCCGCCTTATCGACGCCGCTGGTCTTGAGCGTTCACACGATCGTGAGTTTTGACTTCGCCGTCTCGCAGTTGCCGGGTTGGCATACCACGATCTTTCCTCCCTACTTCGTGGCCGGTGCGATTTTTAGCGGGTTTGCGATGGTCGTCACGTTGTTGGTGCCGGCGCGGACGCTGTACGGATTGCAGAATATCATTACGATTCGTCATCTCGAGAACATGAACAAGATCATCATGGCCACCGGGTTGATGGTGGGGATGGCGTATGCCATCGAATTTTTCATTGCCTGGTACGGCGGCGTGCAGGCGGAAAGTTTCGCTTTTCAAAATCGCGCGTTTGGAAATTATTGGTGGTCCTATTGGATCATGGTGACCTGCAATGTGGTCATCCCGCAGTTGTTCTGGATCAAGTGGTGCCGGACGACGCCGTGGTTTATGGTGATCGTCAGCTTGTTCGTCAATGTCGGGATGTGGTTCGAGCGGTTCGTCATCACTGTGACCTCGCTCAGCCGCGACTTTGTTCCTTCCAGTTGGGGTTTTTATTGGCCCACGGAAGTGGACATCATGATGTTGATCGGCAGTTTTGGGTTGTTCTTTACGATGTTCCTGCTGTTCTGTCGGTTCTTGCCATTGATTGCAATTTCCGAAGTGAAAAATGTGCTGCCGCGATCGGAACAGCACTAACAGCGATACCATCGAGACGTTGGAAATCGGTTTATTATGGCTCATTCAGCAAAACCTGGTGCGGTGCACAATCATCCGAGGAATCGCCTGGTCGGCTTGATGGCGCAATTTGACGATCCCGAGTCGTTGGTGGCGGCGTGCGAACAAGCGCGTCGTGCGGGCTATGTCAAGCTGGACGCGCATTCGCCGTTTCCGATCCATGGGATCGATCCGGCGATTGGGATTCGCCGCACGCGGTTGCCGTTCTTGGTGTTGGCGTTGGCTTTGGGCGCCTGCGTTTTTGGTTTGTGGCTTCAGTATTACACGAACGCGGTCGATAATACGGCGATATTTCCCGGCTATCGGTTTTTCATCAGCGGTAAGCCGAACTGGAGTTTGCCCGCGAACATTCCGGTGACTTTTGAAATTATTGTGTTGACCAGTGCGTTCACCGCGTTTTTGGGAATGTGGGCGTTGAATCGGTTGCCGCGGTTGGCGAATCCACTCCATCGCATCTCGCGATTTCGCCGCGCGACCAACGATCGGTTTTTTCTAGTGATTGAACAGGCGGACGAGAAGTTCGACTTGAATCGCACCCAGCAACAATTGGAGGAATGGGGCGCCACGGCGATAGAGCAAATCATCGAAGACTTGGCGGATCGCGAGTTGCCACGGAATCTGAAGTTGGCAGGGATAGTCCTGGCACTGTTGTTGTTGGTACCGCCTGCGCTGATTTATCGCGCGATGGGGACGACGAGTCGATATCCCCGGTTACACGTCGTTCCGGATATGGACGTGCAACACAAATACAAAGCGCAAGCGATAGGCCCTAATTTGGGTGACGACAAGAATCCCAGCTATATGTACGGCGATCGGCGCGCTGCGCGGCCGCCCATACCAGGGACAGTGGCTCGGGGGCAATTGGAATTGGATACCGAGTATTTTCGAGGATATCGTGAATCTCACCCGACCGGACTGTTTCTGCCGCGAGGGCATGCGGAGTTGGTCTTGGCTAGTGGGACGAGGCCTATGCCAGTGCTGGATTCCGACTGGCAAGATCCTGGACATGATGCGCCGGGGACAGCACAAGATGCGTCCCCAGCGGACGGGACGGTGGTGCCGGCTGAGAAAGATTGGGTCCAGGAGTTTCCGTCTCAAATCACGGTGGACGAGGCTTTGTTGAAACGCGGCCAGCAGCGGTTCGAGATTTACTGCACGGCTTGTCACGGTTTCGACGGGAACGGCAATGGTCTGGTGAATCAACGCGCATTGGCCTTGAATGCACAACTCAAGGCAAAATGGACGGCGGCCAAATCGTTGCACGATCCGACGGTTAAAGTTCAACCAATTGGACGGATTTTTGACACGATTACCAACGGTCGTAATACGATGGGGCCGTATGGCCGACAGATCCCGGTTGCCGATCGTTGGGCGATTGTCGCCTATGTTCGGGCGTTGCAATTGACGGGCATTCAGCCGGTGGTCGATGCGCCGGCCACCGGTCCCTCCGCGACCGATGGGCAGCCCTCCGCGGTGGAGTGAGAAGTAGATTAGCCATTGTTTGGAAAATAGTTTTTCGATCGAATAGTTGAGCCATGCACCACAGTCGCCCCGCACAAGTAACGTCGCCGGTGTTCACATTGAATCGCAGCTATGTGGCGATCGTGCCGATGGGCCTGATCGTCTGCGCGATCGGTTTGGGAATCGCCTTGATGGTGGGCGTCGGTGTTGGCGGTTTTCGACGGTTTTCGATGTCGTATCTGACGACGTTTTGCTTCTTGTTGAGTATTTCGCTGGGCGGGCTGTTTTTTGTCTTGAGTCAGCATTTATGCCGCGCCGGGTGGAGCGTATCTGTCCGGCGGATTGCCGAAATTCTGGCCATGTGCACTTTTCCGTTGCTGCTCGTGTTTTTGCCGATCCTCTTGCCGCTGCTGATGAACTCTTCGGCCGTGTATTGGTGGAATGAGCAAGGCTGGGCGCACGATGACCGCATTCAGGAATTGAAGGACGCCTATCTGAATAAATGGTTCTTTGCGGCGCGGGTCATTTTTTGTTTTGTGTGCTGGGGATTGATGGCCCGGTTCTTCTTGAGAAACTCCCTCCGTCAAGATGAAACGGGCGATGGCTCGTTGTCGCGGAAGATGCAACGGCACAGCACATGGATGACGATTCTGTTTGCGGTCACCATCGCAATTGCGGCCTTCGATTTGGAAATGTCGCTGCAGCCGTGGTGGTTCAGTACGATGTTCCCCGTCTATTTTTTTGCCGGCTCGTTTATGGGGGGCTTATGCACCATCATGCTCATTGCCTTGCTTTTGCAGCGCAGCGGTCGTGTCACAGACGAAATCACGGTCGAGCACTACCACGACCTTGCCAAGTTGACCTTTGGTTTCATTTTTTTCTGGGGCTATATTGCGTTCAGCCAGTTCATGTTGATCTGGTACGCGAACATTCCCGAAGAGACCTTCTGGTTCAATTACCGCATTAACAAAGAGGGTTGGGCGACGGTTTCCTTGATTTTGGTGTTTGGCCGACTCTTGATTCCGTTCTTGGGCATGATGGCTCGGACGGTGCGCCGCAGCAAGACGTATTTGTTGTTTGCATCCATTTATTTGTTGGTTATGCACTGGGTCGATCATTTCTGGTTGGTGATGCCGGAGTTGAATCGAGGCGGGCACGAGTTTGCGTTTTCGCTTTTGATCGATGTTCCTTTGGCCATCGGCTTGGTGGGCATCTTCGTGACGTTCTTCGCCATGATCGCCCGCAATCGTCCGTTGGTGCCGCTCAAAGATCCGCGCCTGGGCGAAGCCTTGAATTATCACAACCCATAATGTACGCAACGATTGGATAGTACCGATGACAACGGCAGATTCACATCATTCCGACACGGCGACTGGTGCTGCTTCCCATCGACCGTTCTACGACGATGTGGACAACACAACTATTTTGATGGTGGGCATTTGTAGCGCGATCATTACGGTGATAATCGTCGCGGTGGCCCAAGGGCTAGCGTATCGCTGGGAACACAGCATGTTCGGTGATCGCTTGCAATCCAGCACGTACGAAGCCATCAACCAGGCGATCGAGGCGCAAAAGTCGAACATCGAAATCGCCGATGGTGAAGGCCGTATGACGATTTCCGAGGCGATGGCCAAAGTGGTTCAAGAGTATGGGCGTGGTCGATCAACCGAGCGGGAGCATCATCCATCCCCTGCGGACGCGCCGCATAAAACCCCTTGATTGTCAGAATGTCGCAGTGAGATTGCTTGTTTCCAACATCGGTGGAATGAATAGAATGAAAGTTGTGCGGTCGGTACGATGCGGCCGTCCACTGGGATTCGAACGTCAAAATGGCTAACAGATTTTCGATCATCTGCGTTATTGCGACTTGGCTTTCGTTGCTATCGGCGGCGGTGGGACAAGTGCAGCGCGGGTTGCCGCCCGTGGCCCAAGGGGTGGAAGTCACGCCCCGCGAGGGAACGCAACTAGACGGCGCGTGGGTGCTGTACGATGACGAAAACAGTGTAGTGCGGTTTCGCTCGTTGCTCGACGGGCGTCGCCCCGTGTTGTTATCGTTCAATTACACCGACTGCCCCAAGTTGTGCAGTGTGCAATTGGAGAATATGACCTTGGCGCTGCGCGACGTGGAGCTCAATGTCGGATCGGACTTTTTGGTAGTTTCTGTGTCGATCGATCCCCACGAGCAGTTTGTCCGCTTGCGAGAAGCCAAGGCGAAGTATGTACGACTGTACCATCGTGGCGATAGCGGTGCGGGCTGGTTTTTCCTCAAGGGGAGTCAAGAGACGGTGCAGGCGTTGGCCGACCTGTGTGGGGTCAAGTACCGTTATATCCCGGAGCAAAAACTATACTCGCATCCGCCGGTATTTGTGGTATTGTCTCCGCAGGGGAAAATCGTCCGTTACATTTACGGATTGAATTACCCGTCGAGTACGATCAAGGGAGCGTTGGTCGAAGCTGCGGAAGGGAAAATCGGATCTCCCATCAATTGGCTGGCCTACTCCACTGGGTGTTATGTCTATAACGAAGCGACGGGCAAGTACGCGCCGCTGGCCATGGGTTTGGTGCGCGTCGGCGGGATCATTACGGTCGTTTGTCTGATGTTGGGATTGCTCCCCTATTGGTTCTGGCGCGGCCGCCGACGGCAGGAGTCCACGGCGGAAGGTTGGCCGGAACCGCGCGATTGGAAAGGTAGTCACGCATGAGTTTGTCGTCCGAAATGCTTTTGTTGGCTCAACGCACGACGATGTATCCCTCGTCGGAGCAACACGCGGCCGATGCGCCCTATTGGTTTGCCGAGACGGCTTCGTCATTTGCGCCGACAGTGGACCGCGTGTTCTACGTAATTTTTTGGGTATCGACCGTGTTTTTCTTGATCATCGTGGCGGCGATGGTCTATTTGTGCATCAAGTACCGGCGCCGCCCCGGTGTAACGTCGCAACCGAGTCCCTCGCACAACACGCCGTTGGAGTTGTTCTGGTCGATCGTCCCCAGCATTTTGCTGGTCTGGTTCTTTTACGAAGGGGCCAAAGGGTATTTTGAAATGCGCATTCCGCGCGATGATGCCGAAGAAATCCACGTGATTGCCAAGAAATGGAACTGGCAGTTCATTTATCCCAATGGTGATACTACCAGCGAATTGCATTTGGTCATTGACAAGCCGGTCAAGTTGATCATGGAATCCGAGGACATTCTGCACAGTTTATTCATTTCCGCCTTCCGGCAGAAAATGGATGTGGTGCCAGGTCGTTATACGTATTTGTATATCGAGCCGACCAAACGCGGCGTGTTTCGATTGAGCTGCACGGAATATTGCGGCGACAACCATTCGGACATGGTGACCTGGGCCCATGTGCATCTTTCCGAGGCCGAGCGGCATGCGGAAACCAAATGGGATCCGTGGGATGAGAAGAACAGGCCGTGGCAGTCCGGTGAACGGCTAGTCCGGATCCACTGTTCCGGATGCCACAACATCGACGGCAAGCGCAATATAGGTCCAGCCTTGAATGACATTTGGGGAAAGGAAGAAAGCGTGTATAACGCGGCGGGTCAGCGCCGAACGATCACGGTGGACGAGAACTATGTCCGCGAGTCGATTCTGCAACCCGATGTGTGGATCGTCGAAGGATTCGAGTCCCCTTCGAAGATGCAATCCTTTGAAGGGCGTCTGAGCAACGACGATATTCGCTTCTTGATTGCCTATCTGAAGTACCTGAAGGACCCCGCCAAGTACGATGTCGAGTTGAAGGATTGGATGAAGGAGCACGGCGAGGGAGTGGACAGCGAAGGTGTAGTTGCGCCGGCGAACGGGCCCGAGCCAGCCGGCGGCGCAACCGATGATACCAACAACAGTGCCAATCAAGATCAGAATTCTGGTGAGACGACCAGCGACAGCGCTGGCGGCGATCCGGTGATTGAATAATTGAGGCAACAGCCATGGCGACAGCAGAGATTAGAAACGAACTGTTTGGTCACGCGGACAAGCAGAATTATTTGACGCATTCACGCGGGTTTTTGTCATGGGCATTGACCTTGGACCACAAGCGCATCGGCATCATGTATTTGGTCGGTGTGTCGGCGGCCATGCTGTTGGCCGGTGTGTTTGCCTTGGTTGTCCGCACCCACTTATGGGTCAACGACGGTTCGTTAACCGGCCTGTCGAACGCCGCCTACAACCAGATGTTTACGCTGCATGGCGCGATCATGGTTTTCGCGTTCATTATTCCCAGCATTCCTGCGGCCCTGGGCAATTTTGTCTTGCCGATGATGTTGGGGGCTAAGGACGTAGCTTTTCCCCGCTTGAATCTGCTGAGCTTTTACTTGTGGGTGTTCGGTACGGGGTTTTTGTTGATCGCTTTGCTGAATGGCGGCTTGGATACGGGTTGGACGTTTTACACGCCATACAGCATCGAGACCAGCAGCGGTGTGGTGTACGCCACGTTCGGCGCTTTTATTTTGGGATTCAGCTCGATTTTCACCGGAGTGAATTTTTTGGTGACGGTGAATACGATGCGCGCGCGGGGGATGGGCTGGTTCAAAATGCCCCTCTTCTTGTGGTCCTTGTATGCCACGGCCATCATTCAGATTTTGGCTACTCCGGTGTTGGGAATAACGCTGTTGCTGTTAATTGCCGAGCGGACATTGGGTGTCGGGATCTTTGATCCCGTGTACGGCGGTGATCCGGTTTTGTTCCAGCACTTTTTCTGGTTTTACTCGCACCCGGCGGTGTACATCATGATCTTGCCGGGGATGGGGGTTATCAGCGAACTGATTGCGGTCCACGCGCAGAAGCGCATTTTCGGTTATTCGTTTATTGCGTTCTCCAGCGTGGCGATTGCCTTGTTAGGATTCTTGGTGTGGGGGCACCACATGTTTACCAGCGGTCAATCGACCGTGATGAATGTGATCTTCAGCGCGATTACATTCACGGTGGCCATTCCTTCGGCGGTGAAGGTTTTTAATTGGCTTTCCACCTTGTACAAAGGTTCCATTGCGCTCAACACACCGATGTGTTTTGCGTTGTCGTTTATCTTCTTGTTCGGAATCGGTGGGTTGACCGGTTTGTTCCTGGCGACATTGAACACGGATATACATTTGCACGACACCTACTTCGTTGTGGCGCACTTCCATTTCGTGATGGTCGGTGGAACGTTGACGGCGCTGTTTGGCGGCCTATTTCATTGGTGGCCCAAAATGTTCGGTCGGATGTATAACGACTTTTTGGGGCGCATCAGTTGCCTATTGGTCTTTGCCGGTTTCAATCTGACATTTTTTCCGCAGTTCGTGATGGGTTCGCGGGGGATGCCCCGCCGGTACGCCACCTACGACCCCGAGTTTATCCCGTTTCATCAGTGGTCCACGATTGGAGCATTTGTCTTGGGGTTAGGTGTGGTATTGGCTTATGCGGTATTGGTGTATGCCATTTTCTATGGCCGCAAGGTGACAGGCAATCCGTATGGCGCGGCCTCGCTGGAATGGCAATCGAGTTCGCCCCCCTCGTTCCATAATTTTGAGCACAAACCGGTTGTTGATGATCCTTATGGGTATGAAGATTGGGTGTACGACGAACAACTAGACTCGTATGTCCATCGTGAGTTTGCCGATCCGGGGACAGTTCCAGAACGTGTTCCGGTGGCCCACTAAGTAGCGAGTATTGAACAACTAAGCGCAAGGAAAAAGATGGTGAGGGCCGAATATGGCAACTGCTGAAGCGGGCGCACACGTCGATCACGAGCACGGGCACGACGGGCATGGACATCATGCGCCGTTCATCGCCCATCATTTCGACGACGCCGAACAACAGTTTGATTCCGGCAAGTTAGGCATTTGGGTGTTTCTCGTTACGGAAGTTCTGTTTTTCAGCGGGCTCTTCGTGGCGTATGTGCTCTGGCGTTCCCATCATCCGGAGTTGTTCGAGATCGCGCATACCCACTTGGACAAGGTGTTGGGTGGTATCAATACGGTAGTGTTGTTGTTCAGTAGTCTGACCATGGCCTGGGCGGTGCGCTGTGCGCAATTGGCCAACAACCGGGGTGCGGCGATCCTGATCCTGATCACGATGGTGTGTGGTGCGATCTTTCTGGGGGTTAAAGCGATCGAATACAGCCACAAATGGGATCAGGGGATTTTAGTTCGCAGTATGTTTCATCACACACTGGAGCATCCGGAACCCCAAGGGCCGTTGGCGAAAGCCCTCGGCGTTTCCGATTGGGTGATTCGCTTGAGCATGATCCCCGCAATCTTAACAGCGGGCTTTGCCGTAGCCGCCGCCGTGACGTGGGGCACCAAGAAAACCTTGCTCGCGAAGTTCTTCTTGGGACTGGTCGTCATGATGGGCGGCTATTTTGGGGGAGTGGTCGGCGGCCACTATTACATGTTGTGGAAAGAGGGGGGCGATCACGGACATGCTGCCGTTCTCTCCCAGCCCTTGGTGCTGTACGCCGACGACAAACACGACGATCCCGCTGGAGCGGCCGGTGCTGTGTCGGCGCAGGGAGGCGCAGCGCACGGCGACTCGGCAGTCCGCTCCGCTGGCGGCCACGGGGGACATGGTGGAGAGATGCCGCCCGCCGTCGGTATGT
>JACTND010000164.1 GCA_014584305.1 Planctomycetota bacterium
ACTTGCCGATTTGCCGTTGGTTTTCCGCTCGATCGGGACCGAGCAACAAATACCGTCCATCTGCCGTGGGCGTAAATGACGAAGGATTGCGGGGTAGGATCGTGAGGCCGTTCTCTTTCAATTTCAAGTCGCGAATGATCTCCGGCAACAGGAGGCTGACCACGTACGACGCCGTGGAGACTCGATAGCCCGGCCAGAGCGGTTCGGTTACACTGCAACCGCCCAATAGAGGACGACGCTCCAGGACCAATACACGCTTGCCGGCCTGTGCCAAGTAGGCCGCCGTGACCAACCCATTGTGCCCACCTCCGATGATAATCGCGTCATAGGTTGTTCGAAGTTGTGTCACCTTGTGCTCCATTCCGTCCCCAGCAAGTTTCCCATTTGGGTCCTGATTTTCACTCACGACGATGCTATTGCCAAGAGCCGCCGCATAACTCTGGCGCCTATTTCTCGCGATCGTGTGGAATCCTTCCGCGTCCAATCGATCGATCCGCGATGTACTCGTTCAGGCATCGGGGATTCTGATCCAGCTTTGTGGCAGCCGCAGTTTCAGCGATGGTGAATTGCAGACCAGGTCGCGCGACGAACAAAAAAACGCAAGCAACGGAGGCTGAGCAGTCCGTTGCTTGCGCCGAGAACCGACCCGCACGCGGGTGATAATCGATGTATGCTATTTAAAACTGCCGTCGCAAGAGCATTGAGCCATTGTCCGCTACCGGCAGAATCGGCTGGTCATAGTTGCGGTACCAACACCGGCCTTGGGGTCGCCACACGATTCCCAAGCTGATGTTCCAAGCTTCGCTTAAGCCATTGAGCGGCGTCCCCGGTTGATACGAATCGCGCGGCAATAAGTAAATAAAGCCGGCTTGTAATCCCAGACACTCGGAAACGGGGAAGTCGGCATCGACACCAAAGATCACGTGTTTCTCGTCCGTGAACCCGCTGTACAAATCCGCGAAACCACCCCACGGCCCGGCGTTTCGCCAGTAGAATCGGTGACTGTCAATAGTATCCGTAACCAATCCCACAAACGGAACTCCGTTCAGTATGCCATTGGTTTGATCATCCTGGATTCCCTCCGTGAACCGATATCCGAACGCATTGCCCGAAGGATACACCCAACTCACGTCACCGCGAATCTGCCAAAGATTGACATTCGTGTACCAAGACTCACTCATATAGTCGGCCACCACACCCACTTGCAAACCGTAGTCCACGCGCCGATATAAACCTGCGGTTACAAAAACTTGATTGCGATCATCACCGGAAAATGGCGTCCCGTCGAAATTCGAATGAACGGAGCGAACGCCGAATTGCCCGGAGACCAGACCGCACGTGATTCGACACAATGGCACTCCGACGTTGATGCCATAATTGAACCCGAAGCTCGTATCCTCATGGGTGTTGGTCGGGACCGTAGATTGCTGTGTGTTGAATCCAACAGACTTGAATCCGTGCACGCCACCGGAGTATTCCGCGCGGCGGAGAAGTTTGCCCAGGCCTCCCAGCCAGCAATCGCCGATCAGTTCAGGCGGGCAGCCGCCGGTACGGCAACCAAGTTCACAAGCCGGCGCGCAACCATCGTCGCACCCGCCACCGCTTGAAGAAAGGTAACTGCGTCCGAAACTCCCAAGGCCTTCCTCGTATTCGTAATACGGTCCGCCAGGTGCGCTGCGTCGCATGGGAGAACCTAATTCAATCTCTTCGGGGACAACGTCGTCATAGCGCACCGGTCGGCTGCGCAACTGCGTGGGTTGTCGTTGGACCATTGTGGTTCCCGTCTGCCGATGGGATGTATTGGTCATTGCCGGTTGGGACATCGGTGGGGACTGCGTGTGGTTGGGGAGCTGACTAACGGCGGCTGGCGATTGCGGCGTCGGTTGTCGGAAAGCTCCCAGCCGCTGCGTTTGCTGTGGCATGGTCTGACTGCTTGCGGCAGTTCCCCAGAAAATGCAGCAAACCGCCGTTAATCGCGCCGTCTGGTGGAGGAATGTATTCACCGTTTTCGCCCTTGTTCTCGGCCATGAAGTCAACAAATTGCGACCCGCGCAGGGAATCGCGAATTCCTGGTCCTTAAAGTCATCGGATTCGGCAGGGTCAATTCTTTTGGAAAAATCTGCTTTATTGGCAAAGTTGCCGCGGATTATCCAATTTAACTTTCGGAAGCTGTCGCTTCAAACTCGCCCATTTCGGTGGGACTGCCGACAATCAAGGGGGTTCGTTGGTGAATGCCTTCCGGCTGAATGTCGAGCACACGGCCCTTACCCCAACTCGCAGCCCCGCCAGCTTGCTCGGCAATCAAGGCAATCGGATTGGCTTCGTAGAGTAAGCGCAACTTGCCCGAGGGATGCGTCTTCGTCGGCGGATACATGAATACGCCCCCTTTGAGCAAGGTGCGATGGAAATCGGCGACCATGGAGCCGATGTACCTGGTCGCATACCGCTTTCCCAGTTTGCCGGACCGCATCCGCTCGATAAAGTCGTTGTAGCGAGCTGGAAAGTCGTCCCGGTAAGCTTCGTTCACGGAGTAATAACTCCCTTGTTTTGGCATCGAGATGTTTGGGTGGCTTAGAATGTACGCCCCGATCGAGGGATCGAGCGTGAACCCATGGACACCGTTACCGCAAGTATAAACCAACACGGTCGATGACCCGTAAACAACGTATCCGGCGGCAATTTGATTCCGCCCAGGCTGCAAAATCCATCGATTGGGATCGTCGTTGGGAACGCCATCCGGACGGCGAAAAATGGAAAAAGTCGTGCCCACGCTCACGTTGACGTCGATGTTCGACGAGCCATCCAAAGGATCGAACACGACGGCGTACTTGGCCGCGCCCGATTGGTGCGACAAGACCATCGGCTCTTCGTTTTCCTCAGACGCCAAAACGCCAATACTTTCCCGTGATCCCAGGCTCGCCGACAACACATCGTTGGCGTAAACGTCCAACTTTTGTTGGATTTCGCCCTGCACGTTTTCCGCAGACGTTTCTCCCAAAATGTCGGACAAACCCGCGCGGCGAACTTGTGCCTGAATCCGCTTGGTGGCTAGTGTGATCCCCGACAGCAAAAACGAGAATTCCCCAGTCGCGCCAGGAAATCGCTTCTGCTCCTGCAGTATATGCTGTTGTACTGTTATCACTCGATAAGCCATTGCCAGGTCACTCCGCCACCAAACAGGCAACTTGTTTCATGCCACATCCGTCACGCTAGGGCTTTCATTCAGGTTCCTGTGCTGGGGGTAGTTTTTCAATTTTACCATCCGACTCAACCGATCAATGGACTTCGGTCTGGCCTCGAATTAAATGCAATCAGCCGCCATCCACCATCAACACCATTGTCGAGGCAATCGAATGCAGGCCAGCAACTTGGGCAGTTGCCAAGCCGGTGCCGGCTGCAAAGTCAAGTTTAGTCGCGCTCGCGCACGGTGAACAGTCCATGAACTTAGTTCGCGCGGCGATGCTTCCTTGGCGCGGTGCGGCGAACAAGCCAAAATCGTGACGGGAACCAACAACGACTTCTATCCGGGCGGCCACGCCGTCAATTTCCAATGACTAACATAATCGAAATGGACGCGGAACATACTGCCGAACCCCTGAGCGACGAGCGGGCCAAGGTCTGGCAAATCGAGTTGACGGCAGCGGCTGGCTACCCGGATCGATTGGCCTTGGCGGCGATTGATGCGGTCCTCGATTTGAATCTCGGAATTACCCCGACCATTCGCGCGGCCAAGGTATTCTTGCTCGAGGGCTCATTGTGCGAAGCCGATGTGAAATACATCGCCCAACAGGTTCTCGCCGAGCCGATCGTGCATGCCGTGGAATATCGCCTCTGCGGCGATTCCGTAGCGGTGCCTCACGCTTCCGGCGACGACCATCTGATTTATGTGCTACCCAAGCCAGGAGTGACTGACCCAGAGGCGGAAAGTGCGCACCGGTTGTTAGAACAACTCGGTTATTCCATTCAAGCGGTCCGCACCGGTCGGCGCTATTCGATCAGCGACGTAACCGCGGACTCATTGGAAATCATCAAGCAAAAAGTGCTTTGCAACGACGCGATAGAAAACATGCATCGGGGGCAACTGTTCGTCGATCATCTAGGTGTCGGGAAACCCTATCAGTTCGAACTGGTGACGGTTCCGCTATTGGGTGCTTCGCCCGATCAATTGGCCGCAATTAGCCGCGATCGGCAGTTGAGTTTATCGCTCGCGGAAATGGCCACCATCCAAACGCATTTCGCCGGATTGGGCCGCGAACCCACCGACATTGAATTGGAAACGATCGCCCAAACGTGGAGCGAACATTGCAGTCACAAAACCTTGGCCGGACCGATCGAATACGACGATGGCCAAGCGCCGCGAACGTTCGACAACATGTTGCGCGAAACGATCTTTGCCGCAACGCAGACGATTCGCAGGCAATGGGGCGACGACGACTGGTGCGTCAGCGTGTTCAAAGACAATGCCGGCATTGTACAGTTCGACGAGCATTATCATGTCACGTTCAAAGTCGAAACGCACAACCGGCCGTCGGCATTGGAACCGTATGGAGGCGCGAACACTGGGCTGGGAGGCGTCATACGCGATACGCTGGGAACCGGGCTAGGAGCTAAACCGTTTTGCAGCACGGATGTCTTCTGTTTTGCCCCGCCCGATGTTCGATTGGACCAGTTGCCGCCGGGTGTATTGCATCCACGTCGTATCATGAAAGGCGTCGTGGCCGGGGTCCGCGACTACGGGAATCGAATGGGAATTCCAACGGTCAACGGGGCCGTAGTTTTCGACCCGCGCTACGTCGGAAATCCGCTCGTGTTTTGCGGCAGCGTCGGTTTGATCCCGCGGGACCGCGTGATGAAGCAACCCCAACCGGGCGATTGGATTGTGGTTATCGGCGGTCGCACTGGCCGCGACGGCATCCACGGTGCCACCTTTAGCTCCGCCGAATTGTCCGACGAAAGCGAACGCGTCAGCGGAGGCGCTGTGCAAATCGGCAACGCGATTACCGAGAAAATGTTCATGGATGTCTTGTTGCAAGCCCGCGATCGAGGACTCTATAACTCGGTGACCGATTGCGGGG
The DNA here is from genome assembly GCA_014584305.1 of Planctomycetota bacterium. Classification (GTDB taxonomy): domain Bacteria; phylum Planctomycetota; class Planctomycetia; order Pirellulales; family Pirellulaceae; genus BJ22. The sequence goes on from JACTND010000164.1 coordinate 5,076, forward strand.
CAGGGGGGTTTTCGAGCGCTGTCGGTGAGATGGGCGAGTCGCTGGGTGCCCAGGTCTGGCTGGAACGCGCACCTTTGAAATACCGCGGTTTGAGTTACACCGAAATCTGGATTTCCGAAGCCCAAGAGCGAATGATCTTGGCCGTCCCCCCCGACAAGTGGCCGGAGTTGGACGCTTTGTGCCGCGCGGAATCTGTCGAAGCGACACAGGTGGGACAATTTGTTTCCAGCGGCAAATTGACTTTGTTGTATGACGGCCAAATCGTTGGGGAATTGGAAATGGGGTTCTTGCACGGTGGCCGACCGCGCGTGGTTCGCCCCGCCGTTTTCCGCTCCCCGCCTCTGCGACCGGTGGTCCGCAACCTTGGAGAAAACCTAGACTACGCCGAACTCTTGACCAGGATCCTCTCCCATCCGAGCGTGGCCAGCAAGCATTGGATCATCCGACAATACGATCACGAAGTTTTGGGTGGCAGCACGGTCAAGCCATTGGTCGGTGCTGCGAATGATGGCCCGAGCGATGCCGCCG
>JACTND010000311.1 GCA_014584305.1 Planctomycetota bacterium
CAGGCTTTCCTGAATCATGGAGATCTGCTGTATTGTAATCGGGCATTCGTCAAATTGCCCGTCGTCCAGCCGTTTCTTGGTAATATCGCGCACGACGGCATCGATCCGCGACGGGGCGGGTTCGCGCAGCGTCCGACAAGCCCCTTCGATGGCGTCGGCCAGCATCAATACCGCGGCCTCTGGCGTTTGCGGTTTGGGCCCCGGATATCGAAAATCGGCGTCGGAAACGTCGTCTTCGCCGGCCGAATGCACTGCGCGGCGATAAAAATACTCCACCACCGTCGTCCCGTGGTGTTGTTCGATCAAATCGATAATGCGTTGCGGCAGGTGGTGGCTGCGCGCCATATCGACGCCATCCTTGACGTGCGAAATGATGACCAAGGTGCTCATCGTGGGTACCAGTTCATCATGTTTATTGGCACCCCCCGCTTGGTTCTCGACGAAATACTCCGGTTTGCGCATTTTGCCGATGTCGTGGAAATACGCCCCCACCCGACAAAGCAGTCCATTTGCGCCGATGGCTTCGGCTGCTGCTTCCGCAATCGAGGCTACGTTGATACTGTGATTGTACGTGCCCGGCGCGCGCTGAATGAGCTGTTTGAGCAGGGCATGATTGGGATCGCTCAATTCCAACAAATGAATGTCGGTCGGCAACTGGAATACCTTTTCCAGAAAAGGGAGCAGCGGAGCCATCAACAATCCGGCGCCGCAGGCCGCTCCGGCAAACCACATGGCTTCGACCAATAACTCGGTGCGGAAGGGATAGCCCACCAAGAGCTGGACGCCGATGACCACGGGAAAGACAGTCAATCCCGTGACAATCCCAATATAAACGGACTTTTCACGACGCCGAATCGACCGGCAAAACAACGCCGACGTGGAAATCCCTGTGGCCAGAATAATGAACTCGCTGAACGGATAACCGTGGGCCAGGGTAAAGCACATGGCTGTCAATGCACAAAGCAGTACCGCCAATTCAATGTGCGCGGCGATGGCAATGGTCATAGCGCACAACACAAACGGCACAATTTCCAAACGGGCTTCCAAGTACTCGGCGACCATCCAGGCGAGAACATAGCACCCGGTGAACGCGCCGATCAACGTCGCAAAACGCCGCCAGTCGTCAATCAATTTGCGGTGCCGCTGCCAAAGATAGGCGCAAAGTGACACCAAGGCTGCCATGATGAAGGCGCAAAACACCAGACTGCGCGTCAGCCGTTTCGCCCAACTCGTTTGAGCCAACAAGGCTTGATGCTCGGCGATCAACAACCACATATCCGCGTGATCCAACGGAGCACCGCCACCCAAGGTGTTCCGCCGAGTCGGGTCCAAGACGCTGCGTTGCAACAAGTCACCAGCTTCGTAGCGACGGGTTTTGATCGGAACCTGCTCGGCGGCAGCAATTGCGGCGCGGCGCGTCGCGTCCGCGTCGAATTTCAACGTCGTGGGCAACCGCGGCCGGAGCCAAGTAAACAAGCGATCGGCGACCATTTCCGGATCCCGAAATACGTGGCGTTCGCGCTCCAATTCGTCGTGCAGTTGACGGCGCAGGCGATCGGCGATTTCGGCGATCCGCACGCGGGAAATGTCCACGCGTTGCGTTGTTTCGCGATTGCCGCGAACATAGACCTGAATCTCGCGCAAACTCCCTTGCCCCAACTCGTGTTCGAGGTTTTCCAACAATCCCGTTTGGTCGTACTCTATGAACGCTTTGTCCAGCACAGCCCGCAACACTTCTAGCGTCGGGTCGGTTTCTAACGCCTGGCGAAACGCCTGCAGCGCGTCGAGCGCCGCTTGAGGGCTGAGTTCGGTTCCTTGCCCGCCGGTATAAAACGGCAGCCAATTGGACGGAGCCACTTCTTCGGCGGGTCGTTCCTTCACCTGAAAGATGGCTTCGATCAAGGCTTGCCGTAGTTCGGGCAACGGCCGTGGGTCGTGTTCGTAGAAGCAGAGGACGCTGGCGCGCGCCCGCAAGCGCGCTTCTTGAGTCGCGTCGAAATCTTCGAACTCAAACGCCACCCGGGCGCTCAGATCGCGCAGGGTATTCTGGCGCACACGATAGGGAAAGGCTGGTCCCCACGCGCCCGAGACGACAAAGATAATCAACGTGGCTGCCAAACAGATTCCGGCCCGGACCCAAAAGGCACCCCCGGTCAAGATTTCCGTAATGGACTCCCACCGATTGCGGCGAAAGGGCAACGTCCAACGGGTTCGAGAACTGGTCGATGATGTGGACATAGGCGGCGGCTCGCAACGCAGCGCTGGGCGCGGCGCGAACTAGGTGCCCCTCCGTGCCCGATCGGCCGCATTTCCATCCACTTCTGGTCCCGCGGCGCCCGCCAATCCTGGTCGGCTTGATCCAACTGAGGCAATGATCTGGGGATTGCGCTCGTAGGCTTCGACGATCTCCTGAACCAGACGATGGCGGACAATATCGCTCTGTGTTAACTCGACGATCTTGACACCATCGATACGGCGCAATCGAAAGAGCGCGTCGGCCAGGCCACTCCGGGCATGCGACGGCAAATCGGTCTGCGTCGGGTCACCCGAAACGACGATCTTCGATTCGGCACCCATGCGCGTTAAGAACATTTTCATTTGGGCTACGGTTGTGTTTTGCGCTTCGTCTAAGATGATGAACGCCTGGTTCAACGTCCGCCCGCGCATGTAGGCCAACGGTGCAACTTCGATCACATCTTGTTGCACCAGACGCTGTACCTGGTCGAAGCCAATCATTTCGTGCAACGCGTCGAGCAGCGGTCGCAAATACGGGTTGATCTTGGCTTGCAAATCGCCGGGCAGAAACCCGAGGCTCTCCCCAGCCTCTACCGCTGGACGCACGAGTACGATTTTGCGGATCGCCTGATGTTTCAAGGCCTCCACCGCCATCGCCACGGCCAAATAGGTCTTGCCGGTTCCCGCCGGGCCGATGGCGAACACCACATCATGTTGGCGGATCGCATCCACATAGGTAATCTGCCCCGGTGTCCGCGGGCGAATCTCGCGGCCGACTTGCAAGACATCGATCGGCTCAGCGGCCCGCACCGGTCGCGCTTCGCCCGTGATCTGCGACAAGGTGTCTTCGAACAAGTCGGGAGTTAAACGGCCATGCCGCCGCACGACTTCGGATAGCTCTTCGACGGCTTGTGTGGCTTGGGCAACCGCTTGTTCGTCACCAGTAATGCGGACATGCCCGTTGCGCAGGGTGATTTGGACTTGAAATCGCTCGCGAAGCCGGCGCAAGTGTTGATCTTTTGCGCCAAACAGCGACAGCATGTTTTCCGGCGCGATGGAAGTGATCGTGGCTTCGGTCATTCAATTGGCGTGGGCAATCGTGATCGTTGCCCTCTGTACTCCTCGTGTTGTTTCCTGCAAGCAGACGCTCGATCGGCTGAGTCCGAGACACAACCTGTATCCGCGGACAGAACCAATCACTAGATTATTAAATCATTTCTGCGGGTTCGAGGAAAGTCATGTTCTCGTTGGCTGCCAGCACCAGAAAGGGCGTCGTCGCTTGACGATTTTTTCGTTTTTGCCGAATTCTATTGAAAAAATGAATACCGAGAACTCCCGCCTAGCCGTCCACCGATCGCGGCGACACAATGGCGGGTTCCCGCTAAAGCGGGCCGCGAGGATGCGAGACACTTGGAAAAGGGAGTGCCCATGAACGACAAACAAACAGCAAGACGAAAACGATCACCGGCCAAAACCAAGCAGTCCCTGGATGAGGTGCTGCAGCGCCAGCAGCCGATCAATCTGGAGGCGGAGATGGCCGTGTTGGCCAGCGTGATGATGCTGCCCGATGTGTGCGATGAGTTGGTGCACCTGATTCGTCCCAGTGATTTTTTTGATCCGGGACATGCCAAGCTGTTCCAACACTTGATGGACATGCACGGCAGCGGTCAGAAGATCGACATCGCTCTATTGCGCGAACGATTGATCCACCACCAAGACTATGAGCAGATCGGTGGCGCGAACGGATTGGCGCGCATCTTGGAATCCGTCGCCACGCCGGCGCACGTCAAATACTACGCCGGCATCGTGCAAGAGAAATCGACGCTGCGGTCGTTGATTGGTACTTGCACGGACGTGATGGCCGCCGCGTTTGAACCGGGCCAACAAGCGAACAACTTGTTGGAAACCGCGGAGCGACAAGTATTGGAGATTCGCGAAACTCGGCAGCCTACGCGTCTCACCTCGTTGGAGACCACACTCCAAGAAGCGATTGATCGTTTGGAGAAACGCGCGCGGGGCGAAGCGCTCGAAGGTTCCGTCGATAGCGGATTCCGCGATATCGACCGCCTGACCGGCGGTTTGCATGCGTCAGAGTTGATCATCATCGCCGCGCGGCCCAGTATGGGCAAAACAGCCTTCGCTTTGAATATCGCCGAGAACGTGGTGTTGGCCTCTGGCCGGCCGGTGGTGTTCATCAGCTTGGAGATGTCGGCCATCGAATTGACCGAACGCTTGCTCTGTTCGGTGGCCCGCGTCAATGGACACCGCCTGCGGAACGGCTCGGCTACGGCGGAAGACCAACGGCGCTTGATCGAGGAAGCGGGGCGCATTACCAAAGCCAAACTGTTTATCGACGATTCGCCCAACCAGACCATCTCCCAGATCGCCGCCGTGGCGCGCCGTGTGAAACGCCGAGAGAATGATCTCGCGTTGGTCGTCGTGGATTACTTGCAGTTGATTGAACCTGACAATCCATCCGACCCGCGTCAAGAACAAGTCGCCAAGATCGCGCGACGACTGAAACAACTGGCCAAGGAGTTGAAAGTGCCCGTCGTTTGCCTGTCGCAACTCAATCGACAATTGGAAGAATCGCGCGACCACCGACCGCGGCTCAGCCACTTGCGGGAATCGGGCGCGATCGAACAAGACGCCGACGTGGTCATGTTCGTCCATCGTAAGGATTACTTCAAATCCGCCGAAGAGCTGGAAGAGTCGGATACAGGCAAAGCGCTCATTATCATCGCCAAACAACGGAACGGCCCCACCGACGATATCGAAGTTGCTTGGTTGCGCGAGTTCACGCGGTTTGAAGATTTGGCGCCGGAACGTTTCAGCGAGTTCGACCAATATCCCGAACCGAGCTATACGAACTACCCCTGATCCGGCGCTGACCGTATTGTCCGCCAACGGCTAAAGGGATTGCGGCAAGGCGTTCCGTGTGACTCCATGGCATTCGCCACGAACCTGCCTTTGCGACTGACCATTGAATAGGCACGTCCCGCAATTACGGCGCCGCGTGGCCGGGCGTGCGCGGAAAGGGGATCACGTCGCGAATGTTGGCCATCCCAGTAACAAATTGTACGGCGCGTTCCAATCCCAGTCCAAATCCGGCATGGGGGACGGTTCCAAAACGACGCAAATCCAAATACCACCAGTAGTCGTCTGGATTCAGTCCTTGCTCGTGCATCCGCTGGACCAATAGTTCTAGGCGATGCTCGCGTTGGCTGCCGCCGATAATCTCGCCGACTCGAGGAACCAGTACATCCATCGCGCGCACCGTGCGGCCGTCGTCATTGCAGTACATATAAAACGGCTTCAGTGTTCGCGGGTAGTTGAACAGAATCACGGGGGCCTGAAAGTGCTGCTCGGTCAAAAACCGTTCGTGCTCCGATTGCAGGTCCATGCCCCAGGAGACGGGGTGCTCGAACTTGTGGCCAGACGATTGTAAGACGTCGATCGCCTCGGTGTAGCTCGTCCGTACAAAGGGCTTGGCGACGACGCCTCGCAAGACATCCAAAATCCCCGGTTCGACATGTTGATGGAAAAGTTGCATATCCTCGGCGCAATTCGCCAAGACATCGCTTACGATCCGCTTGATAAACGATTCGGCCAGATTCATGTTGTCGTCGAGATCAAAAAAGGCCATCTCCGGTTCGATCATCCAGAACTCGGCCAAGTGGCGGGACGTATTCGAGTTTTCCGCGCGAAATGTCGGACCGAACGTATAGATCTTGCCGAGCGCGCAGGCGAAAATCTCGCCTTCCAACTGGCCGCTGACCGTCAAGTACGCGCGGCGACCGAAAAAGTCCTGTTGAAAATCAACTGCCGGAAGCTGTTTCTTGGCCAATGTTTCCAAGTCGAGCGTCGTCACCTGAAACATCGCTCCGGCCCCTTCGCAATCGCTGGCCGTGATAATGGGCGTATGGACGTAAAGAAAATCCTGTTCTTGAAAGAACTGATGAACCGTATGGCAAATTCGATTACGGACGCGGGCCACGGCCCCGAGCGTGTTCGTGCGCGGCCGCAAATGCGCCCATTCGCGCAATTTCTCGAACGAATGCCGTTTCTTTTGCAACGGATAGTGTTCGGGGTCGGCCAATCCGTACACAGTCACCTGAGCCGCTTCGATTTCGGTCGCCTGACCGGAGCCGACGGACGCTTTGACCAGCCCCTCCACCGCTAAACTGGAACCGGGGTGCAGATGTTTTATCTCTGCGTCGTAATTGGATAACGTCGTCGGCGCGAGAACTTGAATGTTTCCCAAACACGAACCGTCGTTGATTTCCAGAAAACTGAAGCCGGCTTTCGAATCGCGGCGCGTGCGCAGCCAGCCTTGGATCAGAACGTGTTGGCCAATCGCGTCCGCTTTGCGCGCCTCGCGGACCAGTGTTTTTCGGTAGTTGATCATTCGTGCTCCGCCAACCAACGTTCGGCGTCCAAAGCGGCCATACACCCCGTGCCGGCCGAGGTGATCGCCTGCCGATAATAATCGTCGGCCACGTCACCGGCCGCGAACACGCCTTCGACACTCGTCACCGTGCGGAACCCTTTTTTCCACACGATGTAGCCTTTGGCGTTGGTTTCCAGTTGCCCATCCAGGAACTGGGTATTCGGTGTGTGGCCGATCGCCAAGAACATGCCGTTGACTTCGAGGGTTCGTTGGCTGCCGTCCACGGTGTTCTTGAGTCGAATGCCGGTTAACTTTTTGCCGTCGCCCAGCACTTCTTCCACTTCGTGGTTCCAGACCATCTGGATCTTAGGATGGTTCAGGGCACGTTCGGCCATGATTTTGGAGGCCCGTAACTGATCGCGGCGGTGAACCAGATAAACGGTTTCCGCAAACTTGGTCAGATAGGTTGCTTCCTCCACCGCCGAATCGCCACCGCCGATCACGGCCAACGGACGATTGCGGAAAATGGGGAGCGCGCCGTCGCACACAGCGCACGCGCTGACGCCTTTGTTCTTATACGCGTCCTCTGAAGGCAAACCCAAATAATTCGCGCGGGCGCCGGTGGCGACGATCACGGCTTCGGCGGTCAACGTATTTTCCCCGCCGGTGAAGAGTGAAAACGGGCGGCGGCTGAAATCGACGCGCACGACGTCATCGGACAAGACCCGCGTCCCGAAATTGAGGGCCTGTTGTTTCATTAATTCCATCAGCTCGACCCCCTGGACGGCATAGTGCGGCACGCCTTGGCGTTGTTGGTTGGGGACGGGCGGCAGATTCCAATGGCGGTCTTCGGCTACCGCAGTCTCGATAAAGGCCCGCACGTTACCGGCGGGAAATCCTGGGTAGTTCTCGACTTCCGTCGTCAGCGCCAATTGGCCCAATGGAATCATTTCCGGTTTGGGAGTTCCCTCGATTACTAATGGGTTGAGGCTGGCCCGTGAAGCGTAGATCGCTGCCGACCAGGCGGCGGGGCCGCTCCCCACGATAACCACTTTTTCTGTCATGCTGTGATCCTTCAAAATCGATCGGCTCCACGCGGCTGCCGATTATAAGTCAGGCAGTGACGATTCGGCAGGCGGGATAGCTGGTCCAGCACCTGCGATGCTAAAATCTCGAATCAATCCAATTGGTTGATCGTCCCGGGAGCAATGTCGCGAGGATCATGGAAACGCTTTCAGTCGCTTTGGGCGCCGGCTTGCTATTTCTTGTCGCCTATCACACGTACGGACGCTGGCTGGCGCGCCGCGTTTTTCAGTTGCGCGCCGATGCGTTGACACCCAGCGAAATTTACCGCGATGATGTCGATTTTGTTCCTACGAAAAGGTCCGTCGTCTTTGGTCACCATTTTACGAGCATTGCCGGCACGGGGCCGATTGTCGGTCCGGCGATTGCGGTGTTTTGGGGATGGCTCCCCGCCTTGCTCTGGATCGTGCTGGGAAGCATTTTGATCGGCGCTGTCCATGACTTTGGCGCGCTGGTGCTCAGTTTGCGCAACAAGGGCCAAACCGTGGGAGAGATTGCCGCCAGCGTTATATCGCCGCGCGCCCGCCTGCTGTTCTTGTCGATTCTGTTCTTCGCGCTATTGATCGTGTTGGCCGTATTCGGATTGGTGATTGCCACGATCTTTGCCACGTATCCGGGGAGCGTACTGCCTGTTTGGTTGTCCCTTCCATTGGCGATGGTCGTCGGCTACCTATCGCACCGACGGGGCTGGTCAATTGGCTGGATGTCACTGGTCACGCTCGGCTTGTTGTATTTCGCCGTGTACGTCGGGGCATACTATTTGCCCGTCCGCTTGCCAGCGGCTTGGAATGCGGTCGTGGTCTGGACGATGCTCTTGCTGGTGTACTGCTTTTTCGCTTCCGTGTGGCCGGTCTGGCTATTGTTGCAACCGCGAGACTACATCAACAGCCATCAACTGATCACGTCGATGGGGCTGTTGCTCGTGGGATTGGTTGTCGCCAGTTGGCAAGGCGCGAGCTTGATCGCGTCGGCCCCCGCCGTGGTGCCAGCCAGTGAATTGCCGCGCGGTGCGCCTCCGCTTTTTCCGTTTTTGTTCATTTACATTGCGTGTGGCGCGTGCAGTGGGTTCCATTGTCTGGTCAGCAGCGGAACAACCAGCAAACAATTAGCGCGCGAGACGGACGCCCTATATGTCGGTTATGGTTCCATGCTTCTGGAGGGATTGTTGGCGGTCGTGGTCGTTTTGGCATGTTGTGCCGGTGTCGGGATGGGGCGCGTGGAACATACTCAGTTGGCGTCGGGTGTGGCATCATATGAACGGATGCCCATCGATTGGACCGACGCAGGTGCCCACGCCGTCGCTTGGCGAACATACTACGATACTCAAGGAGATTGGGACCGCTTTGGTTTGCGACAATCTGTGGGAGCATTTGTGGATGGTGGCGCAAACTTTTTATCCGCGCTGGGTATCCCTTTGCCGATGGGGGTCGGAATCATCGCGGTGCTGGTGGCTTGTTTCGCCGCGACGACATTAGATTCCGCGACGCGCTTGCAACGGTATGTCGTACAAGAGCTGAGCAGCGCGATCCACGTGAAACCGTTGACCAACAAATATGCCGCCACGTTGCTGGCGGTCGTGTTCAGCGCCGCGATCAGTTTCTTGCCGGGCAAGAATCCCGCCACGGGGGTTGTGGAATTGGGGCGGGGGGGCATGATCTTGTGGCCGCTGTTTGGAACGGTAAACCAGTTGTTAGCCGGATTGGCCATCATGGTCTTGGTTATTTACCTGTTTCGCAATCGTCGGCCGACATGGTTCTTGTTTGTGCCGCTGTTGGTAATGACCGTGGTCCCGAGTTGGGCGTTGGCCATGAATTTGTTGGCCGAAAATGGCTTTGTTGCCAAAGAGAATTGGCTGTTAACGGCATTTTCCTGCATTGTCGGCTTCCTTCTCATTTGGATCGCCCTCGAAGCCTTCCTCACCTGGCGCCGCCTCCAAAAGGGGACACCCAATTTTTGAGGGGCGCCCCAAAAGGGGACACCCAATTTCTGGGTGTATTTCAGCCGTTTTTGCGGCTTTTGCGGCAACTTGGGACCGCCAACTTGGTCCAGGAAGCGTTTCCTGAGCAGGTTGCCGGGCGTGATTTCAGGGCGTTTCCGATGCATCCAAATTGCCTATTTTGCAAATTCGGCCTAGACGCCCCAGTTTATCCATGTTAAAAACGTCGTTCTGATTCGTTTCAGGGGCGCGGCCAAGGTGGTTCGATTGCTGACCTGAACATCTCGTTTCCGCTTCCTTGTTTTGGAAAGGTTGGTTCATGAGTTTCTTGAAAACCGGATTATCGGTGGGCATGTTGGCGGCCTTGATGGTCGTAACCAGTGTTTCGGATGTTTTTGCCCAAGGCTGCCGTGGTGGTTTGTTTGGTGGCGGGCTCGGTCGCGGTTGCGGCTCAAACGGAGGTTTGGTAGGCGGTGGTTTATTTGCCGGTCGTGGCTGCGGATCGAATGGCGGTCTGCTGGGTGGTGGATTGTTCGCTGGTCGAGGATGTGGCTCAAACGGTGGCTTGCTGGGCGGAATGTTCAATCGCGGATGCGGTTGTGTGGGCTCATGCCACAATGACTGCTGTGGTGCAGTTGACAATTGCTGCAATTCGTGCTGCCGACCGGCTCGCCGACATTGCTGTCAACCGCAGAACTGCTGTCAACCTGTGGAGCCGTGCTGTGCTCCGGTGGCCGCAGCGCCCTGTTGCGACTCGGGTTGTGGCGATTGCTGCGATCCATGCGCACGCCAACCGCGAGCGCGGTTTGTGCTGCGACGCGGTTGCCGCGGCGGCCAAGCCGTGAGCTGCTGCAACTAGTGGCGATTCACTAGCATCGACAAGGAAGTTCCAGACAACGAGATCGTTTCGCATCGGCGGCGACTGCACGTAACGACATCATGTTGAATTGTGCCGTCGAATTCCGGCAGTTGACAAAACCTGGTGGTTTTCCAACAGCGGGGTGCGATCAACGATCTCGTTTTTTGATTCTCACAAGGGTCCTATAGCCCACGAACGCGCAGACTTCTATCGCGAAAAATCAGAAATCGGTCACTCTCGGCACCAAGTCCCCCAAGACCGAAAAAGCTAAAAGGAAAAGGCACCCTAAACTGCTCATACAGCGGATGTTGGTTTGGTGAATTTGGGGCAGATGAGTATTATGGGGGGGATGGCGAATCTGTTGACTATGCCTGTCCTTTTCATGCCTGTCCTTTTCGTGCGTTGTTCGGGTGCTAGCGGCGTCGGAAGAGGCGGGGAATGATGGTTTGCAGGGCCGCCAGCACAATTAGGAAGACGACGACGACGGGTATCAGCCGCGGCCGTGCGGCGAGTAATGCGACAACAACGATGGCGGCGATACCAACGCCGACGGTAACTCGCCAGCGCCCCCGCGTCATCTGAGGGTAAGCCAGCCAGACGCCAAACAACAATATTCCGGCGCGCAGCATCGAATTGAAAAAGACCGGCCAACTGTCCGCATACCAACCGATGGTTCCGACGACAATCATCGCGCAGGCGCAAATGCCAAGCAGCAGTCGCTGCATATTCCGCGTCGGAGACTTGGCGGTCATGCCCAAATTTCTTGAGTGAGCTGCTGCAACAATCGCACGGCACCGCTGATTTCCAATTTCTGGCGATCGCGCTCTTGGGGAATCTCGCGCTCAATGGTTAAGGGACCAAGGTAGCCAATACTGCGCAGCGTTTCCAAGTACTCGGGGATGTTCACGTCACCGGCACCCAAGGGAACTTCGCGTCCCCAAGTGACACCCGGTCGGTCCGACCAAACAGCGTCTTTGCAATGAACGCTACGAACTTTGTCTCCAAGCAATCTCAATGCCGGTAATGGTTCCCCGGTGCCATAGAGAATCATGTTTGCCGGATCGAAATTGACGTACAGGTTCGGGCAACTGGTCGCTTCGATAAATTCTACGAGGGCCGCAGCCGTTTCTTGCCCAGTTTCCAAGTGCACGTTTTGGCCGTTGTTTCCGGCATGATCACACAGTCGCCGTGTGATGTCCACAATGTCGGCATACTCTCTGGAGTTCCTATCGTGAGGGACGAACCCTAAGTGCAAAGCCACGATGTCACAATGCAATTGCTTGGCGAAATCGGAGATGCGGCACATCTCGGCGAATCGCTCCGCGCGGGTACTTCGCGGGACCAAGCCTACCGTTCGCTCGACGGCAGGGATGTCGGCGTAGCTTTCACCGGGAAATCCGCCAAAGACGACCGTCAACTCGATGCCGGCGGCTGCCAGCAATGCCAAGAAGTCTTCGGCATGAGTTGCCGTGCGGCTCGCCGGACTGGGAGCGTGCAGGTGAATAGTGGAAACCCCCAATTCGCGCGCCACATCGAGATGGACTCCCAATCCTTCGTCGATACTGGCAAACACGCCCACCGGCCAAACATCGTCGCGCATCGTGATCTTCCTACGTGAAAAGCCGTATGGTGCGGCATTTTGCGCGGTTGGTCAAGCTATGCGCTCGGCCAAACCGTCCCTGGAAAAAACAAAGCCAGCCGTGCTCCCACCGGGGGAGACGGCTGGCGATTGTCAGCTAACGATCCGCGTCCGATCGCGCTCAGTTCAAGCCAACTTGGCGTTCTTCTTCTTCAGCCTGAACCAGAATGCGTGGGGTCACCATCATCATGAGGTTCGTAGTTTCCCGGCCAATCGCCACGTTCTTGAACAAGCGATTGACGTAGGGAATGTTGCTGAGGAATGGAACGCCGCGCTCGACGCGGCTTTCTTGCATCCGTTTGACGCCGCCGATCAAGACAGTACCGCCATCCGGAACATTGACAACAGTGCTAATCGTCGTTTGGGCGATCACAGGCTGCTGCAAGGTGATACCTTGGTTTTCCACGATCAACTCCAAATCGTCATCGGCATTGCCGTTACCATTTCCATTGCCGTTGCCATTGTTTCCCAGATTGAACAAATCGTTGAGGAAATTGTTCGACGAACGGCGCGTGGTGCGACGGCCATCAAAGGTGAATTCCTTGACGTCTGTGATCTGCGTGAAGTGCGGCACCAACGACAATCGGACGAACCGTCGGTCGTGAGACGCCGAGGCGTTGACCGACAGCGAAGTGCCATCGTTGATCCACGACACGACAGGCGCCTGGGCGACAGCGAAATCGCCAACAACGGGAATCACACCGACCACGAAGGGCCGGGTTTCCGCGTCAATCAGCGTACCGCCTTGGCCATTGGGCATGGTCAATGTCGGGGCCTGCATGATGTTGGTGCGCGAATCGCCTTTCGACGCTTGAATCAGCAAGAACACTTCGATATCACTGAGAATCGCGAAGCCGAAGTTGGCTGCCGTATTGGCGTCAAAACCACCGAATCGAGGGACGGCGGACGCAAAGCTATTTTGCGTGAAGCCGAGGTCCAGATCCTGCGTCGGCAAGAACACCGCCGGATCGAGATCGCGGCCGACGATGCGGCTCGGATTCACTCGATCGGGGATCGCCGCCGGGTCGAGTCCGGAGTTGTCATTGATGCGGAAGTCAAAATCGACGCCAATCCGTTCAAAGAAGGAATCGGCCAGCGTGATGAACTTGACCTCGACGACGATTTGCACATCCAGCAACTCGCGGAGTTTTTCCAGCAGGTCGCGGATCTCGTCGTGATTCCGATCGGTCGTCCGGATCAACAGCGTCAGCGTGTTGACGAACGGTTCCATCGTACTTTCCCCACCGTTTTCCGACCACTCATCGCGGTCGCCCACGGTATTGCGAATCAGCCGCATCAGCTCTTGGAAATCGCCTTCCGTAATGCCGCCCAATTGGGGGGCCCCGACGGAGGAGAAAACCGGCATTCCGCGTTGAGCGCCGTAGCCATAGCCATAGTACGGATCGTTCATCCAAGGGGCGCCAGGGCCCCAGGGGCCATTGGGCATCCCCGGCGGCAACTGTTGCCCCATCGCCACCGGTGAGATGGGACCAGCCCCTGCGGGATCCGTTCCCGGCATCACGCCGTTTTGACCCAACAACGTACCGCTTTGGTTGTACAACGGATGTGGCGAGATGAAGTTCATCTCCGTCGGCGCATGGTTGGCGCGAACTGGTGCGATCAGGTCGCCAATGTAATACTGCCTGGTCCGCAATTGACCACGCATGGCGTTCTTGGTCGTGACTTTGATGACTTCGTTGTCAATCGCGAACGTCATGCCGATCGAGTTAACGATCAACTCCAACGCGCTATGCAGCGAAATCGGTTGCGCCAATTGCACATTCACTGGCGTATTACTGCCCACCGACTCGTTGGCCAACGCCAAGTGGTCGATCACAATGTTCACGCCGGCTTGAGCGGACAACTGCGCAATGGCTTCGCCCAAAGTGCCGCGATAATCGCCCTGCACTTTCAAGCTGCGCAACAAGGCATAGATGCGCTCTTCAGACTCGCTGCTGAACCGTTGTCGCCGTTCGCGAGCCACCCGCTCCATGGAACGGATTTTCCATTCGCTGGGATTGTTGAACAGATAAGGGGTATTGGAATCAATCGGAACGGCTGCTTCCAGCACGTTGCGTTCCATATCCCACATGCCTTGTTCGCGGATATCGCGCAGATCATCCAGCATGGCTTTGCGATTCTGGATTTTCGCGCGTTCCATCATCATCACCACGACTTGATTGTCGGGGCTCAAGTCAAAGGCTTGCCGGGCGATCATTTCCGCTTCGGCAAACCGCTGCTCTTGATTGAGACGATTGAAGTCCTCGACCAACTTCTGAATCTGTTTTTCAACGTCATACTTGCGTTCCTGGGAGTCTTCCCAGTTAGTACGCCGTTGGACGTTGGCTTCGGCATTCTCGATTTCGGACCAGTTGTCCTGCAAATACCGTTGGATCTCACTGATATCGCGATCAATGATGCGCAATAGCGGACGTTTGTTATTGTCCTGAAGTTGGCTGTAGGCCACTTGAGCGCGCAGTTCAACCATCCGTTCCATTGCCTGCCGTGGGTTGGAGGCCACCAAGCGTTCAATCTCCGCTCGGCTGCGCAACACCATGGATTGCATTTCGCGGAAGAGTTTTTGCTCTTGCTCATTCATTTGTCCCAAGTCGATTTCTTCTCCGTCGCTGACGGTATTGCCGGACGACGCAGGCGGCGTTTGAAAACGATTGAGGTCGTCTTGCAACGCCTGTTGTGTCGTGGCGTCGAGGTCTTGCCAATATTCTTTGGCCATCAGCAAGTACTCTTGAGCCCGCGGCAGATCGTTGGCCGACATCGCTTGGCGAGCCAATCCGTACAATTGTTCGCCGCGCTGCTTTGAGTCGATAGGCGACGTGAACGAAACCTGCGCATTGCGGGTGGTGTCGTTGTCGGGACGATAGTCCGCCGCCCTAACTTGGCCGCGATCGAGTTCTCGGGACTCAAAGCCGGCCGTGGCGGAACCCATAGTCCGCTGGGCACTGGCCACTTTCAGTTCCAGTTGCCAAGGGCGAGGAACATCGGGTGGCAATGCCTCGTCGGCAACGCCATACGCCTTGGCCTGTTGGATGAGCCGATCCGCATCCGACCAGGCTTCGCGATCCATGGCCAATTGCGCTTGGGAGACGAGTTTCATCACTTCCCGGACCTCGGGTGTGACCGACGGCACAGCGTTGGCTGCCTGCCGCCGTTCTGCCATGCGCAGTTCCAAGTCCTGTGGTTTGCGGACCGCAGCGGCAAAGTCCACGGGAAACTGTTTGGCGCGATTGACCAAGAGTTCACAGGTGGCGACGTCGCCATATTGCAGCAACAGTTCGGCTTGTTCCAACAAGAAATCGGCGGCCTGTTGGTTGAACTGTTGTGCGTTGCCAGTCTGGCTCATTTCCATCAATCGGTCTTGGCGCGCAATCATCGCCTCCACCGCGTCCGGAGAGTCGCCGGCAGTCTGGAAGTTGACGCCGGACTTCCGCGCCTGTTCGACCAACGACCGCGCGGTCGCTGTATCGCCAATCGCCAAAGCCTGGCGCGCTTTGAATAACGCGGCATGGGCCGCCGTTTGTCCATCGTTGGCAGGGGCGCCGAATTGGCTGACCGCAGCGCCGGCAGATGGAATCGGGGTCGGGGGCAACGCTTGTGCTTGCAGCCCGACGCCCGCCTGGCCGACAGCAAGCGCGCACGCTACACCTGCCGACCATCGTCGTAAACTAAGAAAAACGGAGATTCTCACGCAGTTCTCCTTGTGACTTGACGCTCTTAAACCCATCGATGGAAACACCGTCTGCCTAAACAAGCCCAATCCCGCAGGTCGAGATTTTCAGCCAAATGCTTCTTGAGGTGAACCTCAAGCCGACTTGCCGCCTGCGCGCACAGCCAAAGCGCACGGCGACCGCCGAGTCCGGAGACAGCGCACGACAATTTTTGGAGAGGTGTAAATAGAAGCCGTTTTTCCGGGGGTCAATACCGGATTCGGGAAATCCCGAAAAAATTCTGGGAAATTATCCGACCTCGTGCTAGCGAATGCCGAACCTCAAGCACGAACTCTCGCGGACCAATTGTAAACGCGTTTAATTGAATAGAGCCAACTTCGATTAACTGTTAAGTCGAAGGCTATTCGCGCCGCTAACGTACGCCTACGGCTGACGGTTAATCACTGGCGAGATAGGGCCGTATAACCTGGCGCTATCCAATTGGGCAATTGTGCGAAAAAGCGTCGACAGCAATGGGGCGGGCCGAAAGAATGACGCGCTGCGAATCAATTTTCCAAGTGGAATACTTCCTCACCAGCGCGGGTTGCCAACGCCCAATATACATTCTGGTCGATGGTGTCACTCAGCAGACGCGTCGAACCGTCAGCGAATGCGAAATTCGCTCCGACGCGATGGAAACTACGGAAATCCTCAAAGTGGCCGTCGCGGTGGTTGGGGACATGATCCGCCGAGCCGACGATTCGGGCGAAAGGTTCATCAATGTCACCCACCGCGCCAACCCAACTGATCCGACCGTAATCGTTGCGCCGCTCGCCGATCATGATCGTGTTGCTTTGTCCGTCAGTTATGTCGCGCAATCGAATCCGGCTGTTCCCAAAAAACAGGCCATTGCCATTCATCGGGTCATCCTCAATCTCGTTGCTTCCAAAAACCCCCGAATAACTGCTGCGCCCGACGATCAAATCCGGCGCTGAACTCGGTGGCGGCGGCGGACCGTGCGGATCCGCCGGTGTTTCAGCCAGATTCACTTGGTCCGGAGCCGATTCCGATGAACAAATAAAAACCGGTACGACATAGCTAATGACATCCGTATGCGCCGGATCCCGGATCGGCAACTGCACATTGATCCGGTCAAACATCGTTCCCGCTTCGACCTGAGGCAGTATATGGTAGGACCACCCCCAACCCGGAGCGTCATAAGGATCCAACGGATCGTTGTGAATCCATCCTGGTGGAATGCGCTTGTGCGCCCCTTCATAATTCATAGTGGCCATGACGATCTGCCGAATGTTGCTCGAACACTGCGTCCTCCGCGCCGCCTCGCGTACCATTTGTACAGCAGGCAATAACATGCCGACTAAGATGCCAATGATGGCGATGACCACCAACAACTCGATTAAAGTGAAACCTTTTCGGTTTGACATCGCTCGTGTTCCTTGCTTTCAGGCGAACGTCCGGCAACTTTCTAAGAGTAATCACCCGGGAATACCCACTATTGTATCACCGGATCCCGGAGTGGCACAGGCTTTACAAATCATACTTACCGTTTTTCGCCGAGTTTTCCTCATAATCCGTCATCGATATTACCGGAAATCGTCGTAGTCACTTGGGAACAGTTTGCCAAGACCGAAAAGTCTTACAGAATTACGTCACGCGAATTCCGTCGGCCATCGGACCAGGAACATTACCGGAGACGGGTTCGGAACTAGGATCAAGGACAATTTGCGGAGTGCCAGGATGAGCCATCTGTTTGAAGTCGATACTGAACCCCAACCGCAGCCCCTACCTACCAGCATGAAGCGCCTGGTCATGGTTGTGGACGACGATCTCGACCAACTGGAAATACTGGAGTACCGTCTAAAACAACTTCGCTTCGAAGTGATCAAACTCAACTCCGGCCAGGAGGTCGTAAGCACCGCCCTAAAAAACCTCCCGGATCTGATTATTCTCGACATCCATTTACCAGACGCATCCGGACTAGAACTGTGCGAACAATTGGCCGATCATCAAGCGACATCCACGGTCCCCGTGGTAATTGTCAGTGGGAGCGACGAGCCCGACGTTGTCCGAGCGGCGCGCCAGGCGGGTTGTCGCTTTTTCTTGCGGAAACCCTATGATCCCAATGCGCTCTTGTTGATTGCAGAGCATTCGATCCGGGAGTCGGACCGCTGGTTGCTGTAAAGGCAAGCGCAAAGTCTAGCCAAACGATACAGTTTGACTCGCAGGCGGACATCCCATCCAGGGCGCCCGCTCGGACAATGGCTGGACATCCGTTCCAACCTGAGAATTATCCGGTCGGTGGGCTTCGAAATTCATTTCGGGACCCCATTCACCGATGAAACAACTTTAGAACCGGCTTTCGATTCAACGCCCGACGTGAGGCCTAGGCCAACCAACGAACTGGCGGCCGTTGACGGAAGTCGCATGCGATCAAGGAAGATTCAGGCCCCATTGGCCAAAACGGCGTATTTCCGGCGATTCTTGCTGTTCCGGAAGATGCCTGTCCTTTTTTAGCCGGGTGGCGGAGCTCAGTGTTGAATGTTGCGATTCGTAGATACGCACTTCCGAGGAAATCGACTGGCTTGGCTGCGACTGTGGATGGGTCTAGCCTTTCTGGTCGCGGTCACCGTGTGGTTGGCGCGCTACTCTACGTCTCAAAGCCCACCCGCAGTGAGCAGTTCCCATGAGCTGGCGACGCCAGCTTCCCCGGCACTGATCGTTCTGCCAGCACATGCGCGCGGCGATTCGCCAGCGCGGAGCACGTCCTTCATCCACTTTGACGACCGCGCAGTGGATTTTGACCAGGAGAGACCGCTTCGATTGCGGCCACCGACCGTTCCGCCCAAAGTCGATGAACCCAATGGACCGTCCAATTGGCCCGAATTGAGCGAATCGATCATTGATTCTCAAGTCGTTCCCGTGAGATACGTGCACGTCGATGACGCCAACGCTCCCAGTCAGAAATTGACGGATGGCGAAGCCCGCGCCCCATCTGTCTGGCCGAACGCGAACGCGTTACTGGCGGCCACCGATCGACTGGCCAACTGGAATGCAGTTGCAGCCTGGCGCTACGATTTGGCAGCCGCCCTGACGGAATTGAATCGAGCGGCATCCATTGACGACCAGCGTATCCCAGAAACATTAGGCAAACTCCGGAAGCTTGCCAATCAACTGGACGCACATATCATTGCCAACTCAGCGACACCTGTCGCCAGTCCGGACGCCGCGCAGGGTGCGCTGTCGGACGAGCTGCGCAGGTTACAGCACAAAGTTCGCATCCGGGTGGACCTGTGGACCGCGGCCCATGAGATGGGCGCTTGCCAATATGAGACTCTAGGTGACTTCGATCAGGCTGTGTATCGCCCGCCCCAACTCGGCGCGGAACCACGTTGGCTCGACACACTGGCTCCCGCCTGGCGCGAACATCTCAAAATCGACGCGTTGCAAGCTGCTTTCCAGGCCGAACCTCCTGTCCCCGATCAAATGCGTGCCGCCGCTCGCCAAACGTTGGCGCGGATGAGTTCCCCCATACTCAACTCGGAACAAAACGAGTACCTGCGCCATTCCGTTCCCCCAGAAGTTGTCGAATGGTTGATGCATCAAGCGCGCGGCCCGTGCGATTTGGTCGAGTTACTCCGCCAATTGGAATCGTTTTTGGAAACTCAGCATGGCTATCACGCCGATGCCATCGCCACCGAATACCAGAATCTGTTGTGGCATGAACATCCGCGCTATCAAGCGTTAGCGCAGCAGATCGAGACTCATTTGCGGAACGCCAATCTTCGCGTTTCGGTCTCGGATGTGTTTTTGAATCTGTTGGTTCCCGAGTTACCCGACGTCGAAGAACCTGTCCGGGAACACATTCTGGGCGCCAACGTCCACGGTCGCAGTCGCATCGCTAATCGTCTGCAAGTTCGCTTGTTGCCCGATCCTGAGAGGATCAACTTGCGCTTGGACGCTTTTGGCTTGGTGCGTTCGTCAACGCAAGCCAGCCGCGGTGGATTTGTCGTTGACAATTTGGGAACCACGCGTTTTCAAGCATCGAAGCCGTTAGCGATTGGCCGCCATGGATTGGCCGTCGGGCCCCCGCACGCATCCGTCGATTCCGATAATCAAGTCGTCGGCCTGCGATCAAATTTTGATGGCATACCCTTCTTGGCCGGCTTTGCACGGCGGATGGCACACAACCAGATTGCTTCACAAAAACAAGCGGCCACAAATCAGTTGAATCGCCGCGTGGAACAGAAAGTCAAGAATCGCTTGGATTCCGAGATTGAAGGTCATTTGGACGACATGCGTTCCTTTTTCTACGACGGTGTCATTCAGCCCTTGATCGCGCTCGATCTCGAACCACTGGCGATGGAAACCCGTACCACACATGACCGCCTGATCATGCGGTATCGCTTGGCTGGAATCGATCAATTGGCAGCGGTGACCCCTCGACCGGGCGGTGTGCAGTCGTCTCTGCTGGCGATTCAGATTCACCAATCGGCATTCAACAATTTGCTGGGCCGCATTGAGTTGAACGGACGTGTCTTCACACCCGAACAGTTGACCCAGCACTTGGGTGACACGTTCGGCGTCGAATTCCAAGCCGATCCTCGAGCGCCGGAAGTGGAAGCGCGGATGGAGTTCGCACCTTACGATCCCATTGCCATTGGGCTGGAGGACGGCATGATTGCGGTGAAACTCAACGTGCGACAATTGCAAGTGGGACGAGGGCGTGTTTGGAAACGGTTTTCCGTGGAATCCCGCTATACGCCCATCATCCACGGCACCCAGCTGATTCTGCAACAGGAAGCCAACGGTATCCGGGTGGTTGGCAATCAACTGAACGGGCGCGACCAAGTGGCCATTTTGGGAATCTTCAATGCCGTCTTCAAGTCGCAATATGAACTGCGAGTGATTCCCGACGAATTGCTGAACAAGTTGGGACGTCCCATCGAGTTCAGCCAATTTGAGATCACCGATGGCTGGTTGGCCATCTCGTTGGATGCCCGCCAGCAGCCGCCTGCGGCGCCGGCACCACGACAGGCGCGTGTCGGCCTGCTGGATCGCCACTAGATCAGCCAGCGGCGCCAAAGCGTGCGCGTCTCTCACCGCTGGCGAATTCGTGCAAAGCGCGTCAGCCTTCTAGTTCGAGTTCGTCCTCCGCCGGCTGGGCCGGCCGTCGCGCGCGGCCGTAACGTACCATCTCGTCGTGGTCGCTAGTTGGGTTGACTTGCGGCAGACTGAGAGTGATTTCATCGACTAGGCTCGGGCGCATATCCGTCGGATTGGCTCGGCCCAGTTTTGGCGGCGGCACGTGGGCGCTGATCGGCGTTATATCCATTGTGTCAGTTCGAATCGGATCGGTCATTACCGCGGCTCTCCCAGCAACTGTTTGAGAATGTCATTCATCTGCGGCAAGATAATCTGTTGAGTTCTTGGCTGATCCAAGGTTCCATTGACCGTGATCCACAGAATTTGTTGGCTTCCCATTTCGTACAGCTCGGAAACAATCGGTATGTAGAAGCGATTGCGACCGGCCACCGTAAAGAAGTTGAGATCGATCTGGCGATGCCAATTCATCTGACCATTACCCAGCAAACTGACTGTGTCGCCGACCAGCTCGATGCGTTGCAGATTCACTTGCTCATGTTGCAAATTGAATTCGACTCGGCAGGCATCAAAGGCGGCCGATGACTTGTCGGGACGCAACAGCAATTGCAGTATCGCAACAAACAGCGGCAACTCGTACAGTTGCGCTTGTTTCATCTCCAAGCGTCCATCACCGACCATCGATGTTCGGTCGTTGGCGCGGCCGGATAGCCGCAGCTGGCCGGCGACAATACCGCTGAGGTTGCTGTTTCCGGCGGCCCACTGTGCGGCCAAACTGCGCGCGCTGATGCGATCGCCTGCCGTTTGTAGGTAATAGTGTGTGGAGCCAAGTTCATCCTGCCAAATCTTGCCGTCAAAGACGACCTGGCCCCCGCCCAGCTCGCCGCGCAACGTATCATTGGCCATTCGTTCACTGTTCCGCGACGAACGCCCCGCATCGCGCGCAAAGGTGCCAACGAAAACGCCGCGGCTATCAATCGCGAGCGGCCCCCGCACATTGACGAATTGCATATTCAGTACGGATAAGGAATCGAGAAGAATCTCGCCGGATGTTTTGGCTTGCCGGCCATCGAATTGTCCACGCAGCAACACCGCCCCGAAAACATTCTCGACCGGAAATCCGACCTGCATGTGACCTTGGTCCAAGTCCAGGCGCACGTCCCAATCAATGGTAGGCCGCTGTTCGTAGTTGGTCCCAGGTTCCGCGCGATAGGCGACCAATGCTACCGGTCCCTGATCCACTACGTGATCCGCCGTATGGGAAAATCCAACGCGGCCCGACAGATTAACCGGACCTTGATAGTCCAGGGCCCGCAAGCCAGACGCCAATGAAGTCGGCAATGATTGCAAGAGTTCGTCGTCAATGCGAATACCTGTCCCCCAAAGATTATCCAGATCGACGCGCCAACGGTGCATATCATACGAGCCCGATCCCTGGCAAGTAACAGTGGTGCGGCCGTGGAAGCCCTTTATATCGTGCAAAACGATGGACCCGTTCGCCAATTCGACGCGGCCCGACATGCGATCCCATCGAAACGGAAAATCCCTCGGCTGAATCGAGAAGGCACGCGCGGTTGCCGAGGCTTGCGGACGGAACTCCAGTACCAGCCGCAGGTCGGGCTCGTTCACACCGGGTTTGTGATTGAGATCGACGCGGGCCAGGTCGATGGTTCCCTGCGGCTGCAGCGCATCCCACACCTGCTGGATTCTCACCGGGACAGCGCTGTGCAACTCGCGATCCAGGGCAACGTCGTTCCCGATGATCCGCAAGAGCAATCCGTCCGATTCGGACCAGCCCCCATCACAGGTCAAGCGAGAGTCAAAGTGGTGCCCGACTACCTGGTGGAATGTCAAACGACCGCCGCGCACCAGCACATTGCCTGTTACGTCGCGTACCAAATAGGGAAACTCCTGATGGCGCATTGAGCAGCCAGCCAGGCGGATATCGTAGTCCAATGTAGGACGCGCATCGGTGCGCTGTTTGTACAATCGCCCGCGAACGCTAAACCGCCCGTCGATGTTGCAAGCGCGAACCTGCGCCGCTGCGCGCGGATACAATTCGATCGCGGTCAGTAGCTTCTGATCGATGGACAACTCGCCCAGGTTGGAAAAATCAATCTGGTAAGCCCCACCCGGACCCCAGCCCTCAGCCCATCCGGTCACATGGACCACTTGTCCTTGTTCCAGCGATTGCATCGAAAAGTGGCATTGGTCGCCAATCCAGCGGACGGTACCTACCCCATGATTAAGACGATAGGGGAATCGCTTGAAGCAGAAGTCAAAATTCCTTAAATCGGCACGCAGGTCTCGCTTGAATCCGGAGGCACCGGCCGACATTTCCACATACAAGTCTAGCGCGCCATGGGGATCGAGGTCGGCGACCAGTTGCCCCAAAGCGTCGGGCAGTATCGACAACCACTGTCGATTGATCTCCAAACCTTTAACTGTCCCGCTGACACTCCATTCCATCGGCGACCGCCAACCGATGTGCACGCGGCGCAGGTCAATTTCTCCTGACCCCAATCGTCCTCGGACCTGAAGTGCTTCCAGTGATTCCGCACTCCACCGCAAGGTCAGCGATCCCCCCAAAATGGGTTGCGCCCAACGACGGTCGAAACAAGCCACATCGCAGGCCTCGACGCGCACTACCCATTGGGGAACAGCGTTATCCTGTGTGCTGCCGCGCACGGAAAAATCGATTGCCGCCCGTGCTCGCAGCAACTCAATCTGATGGGTATGCGCTCGTAACTCCTGAGGCGCCAATTCCAGCAAACCTTCATGCACGACCGCCTGCCGCGCTTGCCCCGCCGCATGCCAGGTTCCTTGGCTTGGATTCCAAAACCCCGACACGTCCACATGGGCGCACTCGTCGCAGGCGAACGAGCCGGACAACGACACCCACTCACCGGTCAATTCTCGCCGGGGGGCCAGCGTCATCTGCACCTGTTTCAGAGACCACGGTCGTGTCAACCATTGACCCGATGAATCCGAGATATGCAACGCGACGTCGGCGGCAACAATTGGAAAAAGCAGACCGGTTGAAGTCGGACCGGCTGGCCGATTGGCAATCGACGACCACAACGCCGACAAATCATGCTTGTGGCACACGCCGATGTCGATGTGAAAGTCCTGAGAAATCTGGATCGAGCGAATGGCCAACTCGCCGAAGGTGATCCCCTTTCCCATTTCATGCAGTTGAATCATGATGGCGCCACAATCGACAGCTGGCGCTGGGTCCTGAGGCGGGAACAAACGAATCCGTTCCAGTCGCAACTGATTGCCGTCCAACCATTCAGCGCGACCAACGGCGACCCGCCAACCAATCTCGCCCAATGATTGATTGACGCGCTCTTCGACCAAGCGCGCCAGATCCCCTAACATCCGCTCGCGCGCTAACTGGTAGATCAAATAACCGGCACTGGCCGCGACGAACATCGTCAAGGCAAACGCGCGGAAATGGCGGAGGCCTTCCCGCCATCCACAAATGTTGGTTGTGGAGTTCTCGAATTGCAGAGAATGTACCACCAGGCCGTTCTTCCTTGAACACCGGAGCGCTGTATCCGCGAAACAAAAACACCATTCGTTTCGCTGACGTGATGGAACGCAACCACTCGCAAGATACGAGATTTCCAAGGAATCAGCTACCTCGGTTCTTGCGATCACCCGTTCGGCAATCGCTGCTGTGTCCTCCGGACCGTTGGTCAAGCCGGGGCGTTCCATTGACGCATGGTGGCCGCTAGCACGCAGCGCACCAACGCATATTCGATTTGCAGCGTTCTCACTTCCCCAAGTCGCAAGCGGAAGGATTGGAATCGCGACCACAGCGCGGCGATCGGTTCGTCGTGAATAAATGCGCTGTCGCTACCACGGTAGGCGGCGCAGATCGACATTGCCGCCACTGATGATGACGCCGATGTGCATCGACCGCGGCAAGTTACGAATGGACTCTGACATGGCGGCAGCGACCGCTACGGCCGAGCTGGGTTCGATCAATAGCTTGGTTCGTTCCCAAAACAACTTCATCGCATTTACGATCTCTGTTTCGCTGACGGTGAGGATCTCCGAGACGTGTGTTTGAATAATCGGCCAGGTTAACTTTCCCAGACTTGTCAGTAAACCGTCAGCGATCGTGCGCGGATCCGTTTGCGGTACCCAGTGACCAGAGGCCAAGGAGCGCCAGGCGTCATCGGCGCCGGCCGGTTCGGCTCCGAGAACACGAATTCCAGACGCGATGCCGCTCGCGGCTATGGCGGTCCCACTCAACAATCCACCGCCGCCGACGGGGGCAATGACTATTTCCAACTGCGGGACTTGTTGCAAAAATTCCCAGGCCGCGGTCCCCTGCCCCGCAATAATCCGCGGATCGTCATAAGGGGGTACCAGCTCAGCGCCGGTTTCGCGTTGTATCGCAAGGGCAGTTTCTTCGCGCGCAGCCAGCGTCGGCGGACATTCGACAACCACGCCCCCATAGTCCTCAACGGCCGCACGCTTGACAGGAGACGCCGTGGCGGGCATCACGATGTGCGCCGATGTGCCGAATGTTTTGGCGGCCAAAGCCAAGGCCTGTGCATGATTGCCGGAACTGTGAGTCACTACCCCGCGGGCCAACTGCGCAGGCGACAGTTGGGAAACGGCGTGTACCGCTCCGCGAAACTTGAATGCTCCAGCCCGCTGCAAATTCTCACACTTAAAGTACAGTTGATGGCCGACCATCCGATTCAACGTCTGGCAAGTCGCTACGTTGGTCCGATGGACATGTGTCGCGATGCGCCGAGCGGCCCGTTTGATATCAGCTAGAGAGACTGTCGTGGCCGGCGGAGTTTCTGGCGATAAGTTCATCGTCGAGAAGTAGTTCCCTGTAATTGCCGACGGGTGTCGCCTATGCCGAGTCAATCTCGCGGCGGCGGCGCACCCGGGCGCTGACGCGCTCCAATACCCGGCGCTCGTCTTCCTCCAAGCTGGCAATTCCCTCGTTGTGGACCTTGCGCAGGATTTGATCGACGCGATGCTCGTCGTCGCGCTCGTCGTCCAACAGTTGTTGATGATGCAACGTCTCGCGTTGCCGCTGTTTCTCCATCAGCCACTGCGAATAGCCTTCATCTACGGCAAAACTGAAGTCAGCGTCGTCAAACGCCAAATGCTCATCCCAAGGTTCCGACGCCAGGTCGTCGTCCCAACCTTCTTCCACTTGAATGAAACGCAATTGGCGGCGGTACTCATGCCGCGCGGAAAAAATCAAAATGATCCCCAAACCGACAAAGTAAGCCCACGGCGGATCAACTACGCCGTCCAATCGCTGTTGAAAGAACAACCCCATACACATCACGATGACCCCAGTCAATTGACCGATGGCCATCAACGTGGATTCAATCTTGACGCGGCTCAGCTCGCGATTGACCGACGCGAACAATACGCGAAGAATTCGGCCGCCGTCAAACGGATAGCAGGGAATCAAGTTGATGAATACCAATTGCGCATTGATCCAGGCAAAGATCGTCAGCAGGGACGTCGGCCAGTTTGCAATTTGAAATCGCCGCGGGCGAAACGGATTAACCAAATCCTCCAAGCGTGCTTGACCAGCCTGAATCAACAAAACCGCCGCGACACAAAATAGGCCCGCACTCATCAATAACCCAAACGAGTGAATTATCAGCTTCGACCGATTGCTCACAGGTAAGGTCATGGACGTATGGCCGCCCCAGGGAGCCAATGCAATCCAATGCACTTGCGCCCCTAAATTGACAGCGGCCACCACATGCGCTAACTCGTGGACAAGCAAACAAATCAACAGTACGACGGCCGTGACGAAACCGTTGCCCACCGCCTGATTGAGATGCCGGAAATGCCAATCAAAGGCAAAAATGACGAGGATAAACAACACGAGCAGGATGTGAACTCGAAAGGGAATTCCCAACCAACGGCCGAAATTTGCGCTCCAGTCGTAATGTTCGCGCATGGTTATAACGGCAACTCCTCTTTCGTCTCCCGGCGAAGAAGCACTCGCGCTTTCCCTTTCTCCAGTCTAGCCGCTTGGCTGGTCCGGATCAATTAGTTTGTGCCACCAAATTCTTATATTCACGAGTCGCCGTGGACCAGGTAAGAGAGCCAAACGTCACCTACCGACTTCCCACGCGGCACCTGCTCCAAGCCGACAAAAGGCCGTCTGACGCCCAACGTTTCGGATGAAGACTACCTCGGTGCTTGCACACGGTCTCCTGTACCGTCTATCCTCGCAGAAACGGTCGGTGTTTGGTCGGCACTTGGCCTCGTCTCCAATCCATCATTGATCCGCTCGGCCGGCCAACGCAGCTGCCGCCGACCTTCTCGAATGCAGTCCTTAATCCGCCTTTCCAGCAACTGAGCAAACTCTTCGTCCGTCAACTGAGCGTAATGCTCGGGTTGGATAGGCTCGCCGACGACAACCCGAATGCGTGGGCCCGGAATTGGAAAAGAACGCGCGCGAGGCCAAGCCCGCTGCGCCCCCTCAATGCCGACCGGAATTACCGGAACATTGGTCCGCCGAGCGAGCGTGGCAAATCCCGTTTTCACGACACCCATTCTCCCATCGAGGGAGCGCGTTCCCTCTGGAAACATCAGAATCAGTTCTTGGCGCTTCAGTCGTTTGAGCATTTCCTTGATGGCCCCAGCACTCATTCCAAAACGATCGATCGGAATCGAATCCAAAAATGAGATCAAGCCGCGCAACAAGGGGACCGAAAACAGCTCCTTTTTCGCCAAGAAATTCATCGCCCGCGACGTGGAAATCCCCCCGATCAGTGGATCGAGATGGCTAGTGTGATTCGGGCAGATCAATGCCCCGCCCAAACGTGGAATGTTCTTCGACCCCCTGACACGAAACCCAAAGCAAATCCAAAACGACCATGTGACGAATATGCGCACCGCGTGATATCCGAACCGCTTATACCACGGGCGTCCACGCGCAGGCAAACTCCCCATCTTCCTGGAACCCTCCATTCCCTAAATTGTATCCCCTC
>JACTND010000307.1 GCA_014584305.1 Planctomycetota bacterium
TAAAAATTGTCGTCCATATTGGCTGATTGTCCTCCCCAACCCCTCTCCCATCAATGCCGCCAAAACAAAAGGACAGGCATTATTATGAAAACCCTTCCCCATCGAGTAATCGCGGCGATTCTCCAAATCAGCTCCACCGTTGCTCGATGTTCCGAGCGTTCCAAGGCGACGAGCAGGCGGTTAAAAATCGGCTGTGGTTGGATACACGCACTGCCTAGGCCAAGGCCCTTCCTCCGGAACCCTCAGGCCTGTTTAGATCTCCGCACGAAAGTGGACCTGGCGTTTCAGAAATCGCTGGAGTCGAACCGGGAATTCGAAGACCAGGTTAATGTGGCTGCTGGGATGGGCCGACGTAGCGCCGGTAGAGTAATGCCCCGGCCGAACCGGAAACCGAGCGTCGATTCTGCCTCAAAACGCTGTTTTTCCAAGCAAAAATCGCCTTTATGATTATGCCTGTCCTTTTTTACTTGGCCTGGATGCGAGCGGGAGATGTGATACAGTAGCCGGTTTAGCGAAACTGCGTTCACTGACGCTCAAGGAAGTTGAAGAATTCATGGCGAATACGAGGAAAACACCGCTTAACGATTGGCACCTTAGCTTAGGTGCCCGGATGGTCAAGTTTGCTGGATGGTCAATGCCGGTCCAGTACCATTCCATTATTGAAGAGCACACGGCGACCCGAAACGCGGCGGGGATTTTTGACGTGTCGCATATGGGGCGGCTCTATTTCGACGGTTCCGACGTCGGCGCGGCGTTGGATCGACTTACTACCCGCCAGGTTGCCGGAATGGCTGCGGGGAGAATTCGCTATTCGTTGATGCTTCACGAGGACGGCGGAATACTCGACGATGTGCTGGTTTATCACTTGGAAAAAGCTGGGGGTGGAAGCCAGTTCATGATGGTGGTCAATGCCAGCAATCGGGAAAAGATTTCCAAATGGATAACCACGCAGTTAGCAGGTACAAATGTTCGCCTTGACGATCGAACGCTGGAGACTGCGATGATCGCGGTCCAAGGACCGTCGGCATTGGCGGCCATCGCCAAATTGGCGTCATTCGATCCAAGCGGGTTGAAATATTACACCGGACGAATTGGCCTGATTGCCGGAGTGGAGGCCGTGATTTCGCGTACCGGATATACTGGCGAGGACGGTTGCGAATTGATAATTTCGGCCAGCTGCGCCTGTGATGTGGCTCAGCGGGTGCTCGATGAAATATCACGCGATGGCGGGCGCCCGGCTGGATTGGGGGCCCGCGACACGTTGCGATTGGAAGCCGCCATGCCGCTCTATGGTCACGAGCTGCGCGAGGATATCAACGCTGCGCAGACCGACTTGGCATTCGCGATCAATGTGGACGGCCGGGAGTTTGTTGGCCGGGCGGCCATTGTGGCAGCACAGCAGCGTACAGACTTGCCGCGCCGCATTGGATTGGAACTAGAAGGCAAGCGGGCCGGTCGCGAAGGCGCTGCTCTAATGATGAATGACCGACAAGTGGGGCAAGTGACTAGCGGAGCCTTTGCACCAACCCTGGAAAAATCAATCGCGATGGGGTATGTTCATCCTTCATTCGCCGAGGTGGGGACGGAACTGATTGTCGATATTCGAGGAAAACCACAACCTGCACGGGTTGTCCCAATGCCGTTCTACAAACGAGCCCGGTAACCAAATTGGAGCATAAGCAAAATGGATACGAGCAATTTGCTGTTTGCCGAAACGCATGAATGGGTGCGGGTAGCCGACGAAGGCGGCGAGAGGGTAGCCACTATCGGAATTTCAGCGCACGCCGTCGAGCAGCTAGGGGATTTGACCTTTCTGGAGTCGGCTGAGGAAGGGAGTACCGTTGCCGCCGGAGAACCCTTTGGCGAGGTGGAATCTGTCAAAGCGACCAGCGACATGTACAGTCCGGTGGATGGAGTGATCATCGCGGTCAATCGCGATCTGACGAACAAACTCGACGTCCTAAATTCGGACCCCTACGGAGAGGGTTGGATCGTTAAAGTCCGATTGACTGACGACGGGGCATTGAAAAGGCTACTCGACTACGACACCTATCAAAAGCAAGTTGTGGAGCATGGCGGGTAATGAGCCGCTGCGGGTGGACCATTGGATCGATGACCCACTCGCCGACGGCGCATGGAACATGGCGTTCGATCAGTTCCTGATGGAACAATGCGAACAGACCGGCCAATCGTTTTTGCGATTTTATAGATGGACTCCGGCCACGTTATCGCTCGGTTATTTTCAATCGTACCATGATCGATCGCGGCATGTTGCCAGCCTTGGCGTACCCGTCGTCCGCCGCACGACTGGCGGAGGCGCAATCGTTCACGATATCGAATTGACCTACTCGCTAGTCATACCTAATCGCGAGCGTTGGTCACGGGCGCATGAGGACTTGGTCGAATATGTACACCGTTTGTTGATCGTGGCGATCCAGCAGCGAACGGGCCTGACGTTGGGTTTTTCGCGCGATCTGGGGCAAAAGCAGTTGATGTCTGATGAAGAGCCTTTTCTGTGTTTTCTACGCCGTCATCCGCTGGACGTGGTGTCCAATCAACACAAATTGGTCGGAAGTGCACAGCGGCGTTCCCGCGGGGCATTATTGCAACACGGTAGCATATTGATCGGTCGCAGCCTATTTGCACCAGAATTGCCGGGCGTGCTGGAACTATGCGGGCAGCGATTCGACGCGGAGCTGCTCGTTCAGGAGCTGAAGCAGGAAGTTCTCCGCGCCGTTGGATTGGAGGGTACTGCAGCAATGGCTGTTAATGTGGAACGCGTGAAGCAAATTGCCGCGTCACGTTTTGGGCATTCCGACTGGACCTTACGCCGCTAGGCCCGCTGGGTCGGACGCAAGCGATGACACTCGAATCGAGTCTAATCGGGCAATGAGACGCGAGTCGCAAAATCCCGTACTTATGGGGCAGGGTTCTGTGGCCCAGCGGGGATACCCTGCATCGACGTGGGTTCCGGAATTCGCGGTTTGCCACGGGATCGGGGCAACGAGTTTGTCAACAGCGTAAACTGGTTTGACTCCCCGGATTGCGATGAGTCAACTCGCACTATTTCGGGAAATAGGGGGTTTGTTCGCTCCCGCCTTGTTGCAAACCGCGATGCGGCGTGTCTATAATTGAGCATAGAGAAGGCATCAAAGTTGGAGCCTTCATTTGTCGGGAGTTGGCCGAGAATCTAATAAACTTCCGACAATGGAATGCGGCTCCTGCGACATGGGGACAGAGAAAGAGGAGCGCAACGAGTAACACTGTGGTGAGAGGCTTGAAATCCAGTAGTAGATCGCTGCGTCCGAAAGTGTTGAGCCAACTAAGGCGAACCGAGGGAGTACTGAAGGATGCGAGTCAAGTTAAAAGTCATTGGCGGGAAGAATGACGGCAAAGAGATCAAGATTCTTGTTCCCGAATTTATTATTGGCCGCGGCGAAGAAGCCCAGTTGCGCCCCAATAGCGATTTAGTCAGTCGCCGTCACTGTGCGATTCGAATAGGAAATGGCGCGGTGACTATCGAGGATCTGGGAAGCCGGAACGGGACGTTTGTCAATGGTGAACGTCTATCAAGTGTCCACATTGCCAAGTCCGGTGATGTATTGCGCGTCGGACAACTGCAATTTGAAGTCGGCGTGGATATTACGGAACCCGGCATAAAGCGTCCCAAAGTCGATAGTGTTGCATCGGCGGCCGTTCGCGCCCGCGATTTAACGTCCGA
This sequence comes from Planctomycetota bacterium, assembly GCA_014584305.1. GTDB lineage: Bacteria > Planctomycetota > Planctomycetia > Pirellulales > Pirellulaceae > BJ22. Next base: position 3,722 of record JACTND010000307.1, read on the forward strand.
GGGAAATGCGGTAGACGACGCTTTGGATGAAAGTGTCTCTGATTGGCTAGTTGAGGACGGTCAGGAGCGGCACGCGTCGCATGATACAACTATGTTGGGCTTGGACGAAACCAAGTCCATATTGGCGGAAGCGGAACGCAAGGCACGCGAGAAGGAAAGGCAGCGAAAATCTCGCGATTCCGACCTGTCGGATTCGTCCATATCCGCCGAGGAGTCGACAACCAGAACTAAGCAACCTGGCAAATTGCCACCGCGGCCTAAGTTCAGTCACGATACATCTAAAGTTGCTGCTGATGACGTATTGCGCAAGTTTTTTAATAGACGTTAGTCTGTTGGGCGGCGCAGAGAATCTTCCAGCGACCAGGTAATTGCCTCGAAACGGCGAAATATTTTCAAGAAAACGAATTCGTTGGCGAATCCAAACACCGTGGACGGGAGTATCATTAACCACGGGAGCCTGCGCCGGTGATCAGCGAAATCTCATTACTTGTGGCCCGCTGTTTGAAGGGACATCAAGCGGCTTTTTCTGAGTTAGTAGGCCGGTATCAAGGCGCCGTGTACCGCCTCTGCATGCGGATGTTGGGTCATCGGCAAGATGCTGAGGACGCCACCCAAGAAACATTTGTTCGCGTGGCTAATAGCTTGCACCACTGGGATAATGAACGAAGTTTCGAACCTTGGCTCATGACGATAGCAGGCAACCGGTGCCGCACGAAATTGGCCAGGCGAGCCAGGCAACTCAAGGTAACTAGCCTGGATTATCCGATTGCCGATCAATCGCATTTGCAGTTGCAAGCCCAGCAGTTGGCTGAAGAGGTTGATTTGCTGTTACAAGACCTACGGCCTGAATGGCGGCGGGCATTTTTGTTGTTTTATCAGCGGCAGATGGCATATTGTGAGATTGCCGAAGAACTCGATGTGCCGCTGGGTACAGTCAAGACTTGGGTACATCGGGCGCGGCGCGAATTGGTGGCCCGCTTGTCCGAACGGGAGTCGATCCAGCTTCGTCCATGAATTGTATTGAGTTCGAACAACTTGCTCAGACCCTGATGGACCAACGCGGTCTCTTGAAAGGACATCCAGCGTTGGACAAACATGCTGCGGAATGCCGGCAGTGCGCCGGTCAATTGGCTCTCTATTCTCAATTGACCGAATACATGGAGTGTTTATTTGAGAATCAACCGCCGACCGCATTGAGTGACAGGGGGCAAAGCCGATTCCTGCCGTTGATTCGGACGCCATGCGTTCCCAATCGCCTGGTACGGTGGCAAGACAATGCAGTTGCTGTTGGCATACTTTTGCTGTTGGGAATGGTGGCTACTTGGCCATTGATATTCCGATCCGCGACGAACGATTTCGTTCCGCGCGCTGGCGTCGACCACCTGAAATCTACGCAACTGGTCGATTGGCTAGACATGCCGTTGGCCTCTGATCAAGGTTCCCATCTAGCTACGGCGGTACCGGCTGACTGGGCGTCGCTGGTCAGAGTCGATGAAGAGTCCGTGGCTGTCTTGCGAAGTTGTTATCGACTGACAAGCGAACTTCCAGGCGTCCGAACATTGGAAGGTACCGTGAACGCGGCTTGGTCGCTATTCATGCGCAAGATGTCTGATCGAAACGACGATCTCGAGCCGGTTCCTGAACCGTCGGCTCCTGGCCCCCATTCCAGTTGGCGCGATACGACGTTGCTGAGGAACTACGTGTAAGACGCCGATGGTCTCCAAACCATCTCGCGTCGGGCCGTGGTCGGCTAGTCAAATCCGGCAAAACGCGCTCTTCCCGATTAAACGGGAAAATCTACCCAGAAATGCCAACTTTCCAGGCAGAGGTCGCGATTTTTTTGTGTTTTCATGTTGATCGGGTCTATTTTTCCTCACAACAACCGACGCAAGACAAAAGTATTCTGAATGAAACCGGTCGCCGAAACGGACCAGGAGATCGGCGTCAGCGAGTGGATCCTTGTCCTACGTCCGAGCGCCGCAAGACGCCCCGTCGCCGCCAAATCGATCCAACCACCTGTGAGCGCGAGTACACTGAAGTCGAAATCGAATTCATGCATGCCTTGGACGATTACAAACGGTCGAGCGGCCGGATGTTTCCAACATGCAGCGAAATTCTGGAAGTCTTGCAAAAGCTTGGCTATCGCAAAGTTATTGATGCTTCGCCAACGTCTGATAACTCTTCAATTTGCCCGCCCGTAACCGTCGATCTGACTACGGCTGCCAACGAGTTCTCGTTAGGCTAGCGGTACCGGACAACAATCGACGGGCCTGGGCCCCTGCCACATCCGGCTTGAATTCCGGTACAGTGAGCAGGATGAACGAACGTTCTACTCCATCTAGGTATTCGCGTCAAATCCGCTTGCCAGCGATTGGGATTGCCGGTCAAGAGATGTTGGCAAGATCGCGCGTCCTCGTCGTTGGTCTCGGCGCGTTGGGGACCTGCGCTGCGGAACTCTTGGCGCGGTCCGGCATTGGAAATCTGCGGCTCGTTGATCGCGATATTGTGGAGTTCAGCAATCTGCAACGCCAGTTATTGTACACGGAGGAAGATGCCCAGCAGGGCCTTCCGAAGGCACTCTGCGCAGCCCATAGAATTGCGGCAATCAACTCAGAAATCGCGGTTGACGCGCAGATTGCTGATGTCACATTTCGGAACATCGAAGCGCTCGCGGAAGGAGTGGACCTGATCATCGATGGTACCGACAATTTCGAAACTCGATTCTTGATTAACGACTTGTCGATTGCGCGCGGAATACCGTGGATTTTTGGCGGCTGCTTGGGGTATGAGGGACAAACGTTCAATATTCTGCCGCAGGAGACGGCCTGTCTGAATTGTTTGATGCCTGACGGCCCACCTCACAGCGGCGAACTTCCAACATGCGATACAGCGGGTGTTTTGGGACCAATGGTAACAATTGTGGCCTCCTTCCAAGTGACAGAAGCGATCAAAATGCTGTCAGGCAATCGTTCCGCGTTGTGCAACCAATTGCGTGTTTTTTCGATGTGGGAAAATCGGCTTCGTGCGCTGACAGTAGAACGTCGAGTCGGTGGAAATTCCGAACATTCCAATCGCCAAAGGGCCGGAGATGGCTGTCCGACGTGTGTTGGCAGGCAGTTCGTTTGGCTTTCCGGACGCCAAGGCAGCGAGACCGTCGTGTTATGCGGTCGAAATGCGGTGCAGGTTACTCCCTCGCACGGGGGGCCCGTGGATTTCGCAAAAATTGCCGAAAGGCTTCGCGGAACAGACGTCCAGTTTCTGGAAAGCCCATTTTTCATGCGGATACAAGCAAATGAACTCCAACTGACGCTTTTTGGCGATGGCCGTGCCATCATCACGGGCACCGACCAAATCAGTCTCGCCAAATCCCTCTACGCCCGCCTCATCGGCATTTGAAAATAAGTGCTACTCTTGCGTCTTCTCTAGTCTTCGACGACCCGCATCGATAGCCAACGTCCTTGGCGGAACCTGAGCCAATAAATGACACCCAAGAGTGAAACCCAGGAAGTAACGAGCGTCCAGCATTCATAAATTCCCAAGTCCAACACAGTACGCATGACCCATGTCAAACCGGCCAGCAATAGGGCCATAATGAAACTCACGTACATGACGAAGTGAGTGTCGCCGGCCCCTTTAATAGCAAACGAGAACACGAGGTTCATGGCGTCGAACAAATTGTAGGCGGCGACAAATCGCAGCAAAATGATTCCCATCGCGCGAATCTCTTGCCGGTTCTCAGTCGATTCAACCTGGAAAAACCCAAACAACACGAGATCGGGAAAAACAACATAAACAAACGAAATAATGGCCATGTAGATACAGGCCAACGCCATGGACGTCCACGTTGCGCGCAAAGCAAGCGCCTCGCGGTTGGCACCTAAATGCTGGCCCACCAGAATGGACGTGGCTAATGAAAGGCCCATGACTGGATGAAACGCCAAACTGCTGACATTGAATGCCAAGTTGGTTGCGGCCAATTCCACCAGACCTAAACTGCCCACGAGAAGAATGAAGATTGCAAAGCCGCCGACTTCCAAGAAAATCTGCAATCCTCCTGGCCCTCCGAAATACCACAATCGTCCCAACAAGTGCCGATCGATCCGCCACATTCCGGTGTTAAACTGTTGGCGGTGGTGACTTTGCAACACCAAAATCAAATAGACGGCGACCTTCAACCAAGTGACAACCGTCGTAGCAATAGCTGCGCCGGCGATTCCCCCGGCCGGCAAACCCAAGCCACCGAAAATCCACCAATAGTCCAACACGATGTTCAACAGCGCCGCACTGGCATCGACAGCGGCGACAACTCGCGTTTTGCCTCGTCCTGCATAGAATCCCGATAATGCGTACGAGACCAGCAATGCGGGACTGCTTAACGCCAACCACCCAAAGTAGATTCGCTCTTCGTCGAGAATTTCACGGTCATGCTTGGCCCATTCGAATACATACGGCGCCAGCCACCAACCGATCACAATTAACGGAGTGGCCGCCATAGCCAACCACACACCCTGCCAAATGATTCGGCCGACCATGGAAGGTTGATTCGAGCCGACATACTGCGCCACAAATGTCTGCACATACATACAGATGCCAAGCGGCAGGCTGACCAGGAGCCACCAATACAAAGCGGCTGGAAATGAGGCGGCAAACGAGGTTTCTGACCACCATAACAAAAAAATGCGGTCGATGAAGGTCAAAATAGTCCACGAAATGCTCGAGGCTACCAACGGCATGGCCACGCGAAGTACGTCGCGCGCACCGGCCTCGCGGGACCACCAGCTATCTGGAGACGCTGTTTGGGGTTGTGTCATGAACCAATGATTTCTCTATTCCAATACACGGGCATCCAGTTGCGAAAGGGCCTCCGTGTACCAGCGCCGAATTCCCTTTCGTCGTTTCGCGAGCCAACCCGCTAATCGCTGGGGGCAGGCGGTTTGCGAAACCGCAGCATATAGTTTTCGGCAAACGCCAGAATTGGTAATTCCTCGACAAATTCGAATCCAGCCCGCTCGATTTCGGAACGAAAATCCGATTTGCCTCCCCGCACATGGCCCAATACCCACTCGCGCGATACCCCTTCAATTCGCTCGAAGTCGATAATCACCAGTTCGCCTCCAGGAACCAAGGCCGAATGGATCGAGGCCAGCGTCTCTTCCGGAAACTCAAAATGGTGATAGGTATCACAGATAAAAACCAGATTGACATCACGAGGCGGTAACCGAGCAAATCGACTCGATGTCAATACGGGCGACACATTTCGGATTCCGGCGGCATCCAACTCATTCCTGATGTGCTCGACAAATCGCGGAGAAATCTCCAAGGCATACACCCATCCGGAATCGCCGACTTCGGCGGCGAACATCTTGGTAAAAAAACCTGTTCCGGCGCCGATGTCTGCCACGCGCCAGCCGGTTTGAACGCGGCACGCGCGAACAATTTCCCGTCGGCCGTGGTAGATTTCGCGACTTTCTAATTCGAACCGTTGGACAAAGCGATCGACATCCAGGTTCGGATCGACAAAATCTCGATTGATCTCGGCAGGAGCGCCAAGAATGGGCTTTGCATCACGCTCGATCGTTTGTTGTGGGTAGCCGACGACCGGAATACCGCCAACAACTAACGCCATAGCGTAGTTCAACCACGTCCATTTCAACCAAGTTGCCATAGGTATTTCCTTGATGTACGATGAATGCGGTTCACGGCGCCGACGTTTGTCCGCGTGACTGCGCCGTTCTCCAAAACGTACATGACGGCGAATTCAAACTAGTTTCATCGCGGACGAATCATCGTCGAAAGCCGCCATTATGGCCTTGGAACATCGAACCAGCAACGCCGCAGATATCTCACCACGCAGTCCCTTTTTGTTGAATCGCTATCGTAGTGGCCTGCTGGTGATCGACGTGCAGCAAAAGTTGATGCCCTTGATCGAAGAGCATCAGCGGTTGGCATGGAACATCGGCCGTCTGGTCCAGGGGGCCGGGATCTTGAAGATTACCACATCGGCCACAGAACAGTATCCTCAAGGATTGGGACCGACGATACCGAAACTTCGCGACCAATTACCGCGACCGATCTTGGAAAAAAGCATGTTTAGTTGCCGCGAGTGCGCGTCGCTTGCCAAATCATTCCATGAGCTGGGGTGTGAGCAAATTGTGATTGCCGGAATCGAGACTCATGTCTGTGTGCAGCAAACCGCATTGGACTTCCTGTCACAGGGATTCCAGGTTTTTCTTCCGGTGGACGCAGTCGGCGCGCGACACGATTTGGACCACCGCACGGCGGCGCGGCGGATGGAATCGGCCGGAATTACGCTGACGACCGTCGAGTCCGTTCTTTTCGAATGGTGCGAAACGTCAGCCTGCGCCGAATTCAAAGAAATCAGCCGTTTGGTCCGCGGTTAGATGCGCGGCCAGCGCCAGTAAGCTATGGCAAATCTAGATCGGCCAGCCGAAATATCCACTCCACACCAAGTTGGTTACTGCCGACCGGAAGCATGAGTGCCAATAAAGAGCTTGCGCGCCTAGCCGCCTCTGCCACCCCGACCGCCGCCTTGATTGAATCCACCACCCTGTTGACCACCGCGACCACCCCGACCGCCGCCTTGTTGGCCACCGCGCTGCCCAGCCGCGTTTCGAAACATTTCCATCATCTGTTGCGGATTAAACTGCATTTGAGTTGGTTGTCCCATTTGTGGCTGATTCTGTTGCCCTGTTTGCGGCCGTTGTTGCTGTTGTTGATTTGACTGTTGTTGCAGATCGGCGTTTCCCAATACAACGCGAATGGAAGGATCGAGTTGTTGCAAGATGGTCACAATATCCTGAATGGGTACGTTGTATTCGGACTTGTAGTATTCTGCCTTGTGATTCGGATTGTAGGGTGGTTGGTCGCATAATCGAACGATGCGCGAAACCTCCTCGTAGATATAGCGCGGTCCGGTCACCAGCAACGCCCGATTGGTGCGGTCAATTCCCAGAGCCGCTTTGGGTTTTTCTTCGTCGTTCGATTGACCGCCACCGCCGCCGCGGCCGCCGCGACCGAGCATTTGTTGCAACTGCTGCATCATTTGCATTTGCGCTCGCAGGGCGTCTGCTTGGCCGTCACCTCCGCCGGAACTGCGAATGGACGGGCCCATTTGCGCGCGAACAATTTGTTCCACTTCCTCCGGCTCCCGGTACATGATGGGAATATAGTAGGTTTGTCCCAACAACGACGGCGCGTGAGGCGCTTCTTCGGTATCTAAAAACTCGATGAGTACATCGAGCAGTTCCAGATCGTTTTCGGTAGCGCCCCAGATCACTAAGGCGTTGTTGCGGACGTCGGCGACTGTGGTCACCGTACCTTCCAACTCGATGCCCGCCGTCTCGCCACCACCACCACCGCCAAGCAAACCGCTCATCATGTCCCCCATCCCGCCGCCGAACATGTTCCCCATCGCACCCCCTATCAGGTTGCCGAACATGTTCCCGCCGCCACCGGAACCGCCGATGCCCAGAATCGAATCGAGCATCCCTTTCGTTTCGTTGGCGCCGCGAAATTGCAAATAATACACTTGTGGCAGTGCCGACACCGAAGAACCAGAAATGACTTCTTGAATCAGTAATCGCATGTCCTCAACCGCATCCAAGTCGTCGGATGTGATTATGATGCCCGCATCAGTAAACCTCACGGTTACCGGAGCTCCAGGAACGGAGGGTCGCTGCGGTGCTGGCTTATAACTGTCGTCCAATTGTTCCGCCGAGGTCCTGCCAACTTCGTCCTGGGGCTGATCGGCAGGTTTCGCCGCCGCCGGGATCGGTTCATCCAGTTGCGTTGGCTCGGAAGCAGTTGACGTCCACGACGTCGAGACGAATCGCGTCGGAATCGTCGGCCGGCGCGGGGAAGGTCCCAGCCGCGAGCTGGTGTTGATGCTCTGATCGTTGTCCTCGGTAGTCTCGTGTTCGCCAGGGAGCGTCTCGTGGGATGGGACGGGCGGCAATAAAGAACGGCGTGTGCGCGACCGGCGCTCTTCCGGCATAATGATCTGCAACCGGTTTTGCCGGTTCGTTGAGGGCCACAAATCCTCCAAAATGGCCTGCACGCGGTCCATTTGTCGATCGTTCGCATCGATGCGAACCGTGTTGGGCCGAATTCCGTTCCCCGCCAACCCCGTATCGCGATCCAACATTTCGATCATCGATTGAGCCAACATCAAATCCGTCGGTGTCCCGCGAATAATGATGCGGCTGGACGACTTGTCCGCATAGAAAATAGGGCTTTTTCGCGTAGCTGTCGTATCTGCCGGATCAATCCCAAACAAATTCTGCAAGGCTTCAATCGCGACGGATGTCGTCAAATTTCGCAACTCAAACTCTTTCAAGCTGCCATCCCCCGATTCGATCGTGCGGATGACTTCGGCGACAATTTCGTGATCGGCCTCGCGACCGTAAATAAAAATGGCGCTGAGTCGAGTATCTAAATCGGCCTTCACATCCCGGCCAACGAGCATCGTCTGGACCACCTTGAACGCCAATTCGGGATCGCTGCGCACGGTGTATTGTCGAAGTACCGGCGCTTCGGAGCCGACCGTCATCCGTTCCGCCGGGACGTCAACGATGCGCACCGCGTCTAGGAATTCCTGAATACGTCTCTCCGTGCCACGAACAAAGATGTCATTACTGAGGGGTTGCGATACGACAGTCAGTGAACCGTCCGGCATGCTGTTTCCGTTCATGCCCAACAGCGGACGAATGATGGTCATCGCTTCCTCAAAACCAACATTCTTCAAAGTGTACGTAGAGAACTTTTGCGTTTTCAGCTCGCGCGCCATGTTGATCAGCTCGCGAATCATCCGCAACTTCTCGCCGGTGTCGCGGACGACTATAAAATTGGCCGCATAGTACGGAACCGATTCGCCAACGTTGCGGTCCGTCAGGTTGCGAATCTGCCGTTCCATTTCATTCATATCGAGGCCAGACAGATCGAATCGGCAACGGAGAATCTCAAATCGTCCGCGCTCGTCGAGTTTTTCGGGAGTTATTTCTTCGACGAGTTCCGACGGAAAATCTCTGTTGAGCTGCGCCAATTTCAAAGTTCGCCGGTTGCGGACCAGCGTGTAGCCTTTGCGAAACAGGTGATCATTGAGAATGTCCATCGCTTCCGTCAGGCTATAGTCCTCGTCGCTGATATAGGTAAATGTTCCTTGGGGTGGATCGGCGATTGGTTGCAAGTTCATATTGGTCTGCTCGGCAAACCATTCGATGACTCGTTTCCATTCCCAGTTGGCAAAACTGAAGCGAACTCGATCGTCCTGGCTCGCCGTTTCGTTTCGAACTTGAGTTTCCTGGATGTATTGTTCCATCGCGTCCAACGCGGCATCGAACTCGGTCTGGGCATCCTGCTGCTGTTGGTTCGCATTTGACCCGTCTGGTGGTTCGACCTGCGGGCAGGCGTGGAGTTTGGAGTTTGTCAGAGCAATTGACCAAAGGCAAACGGCCAGCGCACAGGCCCAGCTGCCGAAATTGGAACGTATCAACATGGTCATCGTTCTCGCGGTGGTCATTGTGAATGTGTTGCTGCGAATCTTCTCGACATCGCCAGGTTGTGCTTCGAATCGAACCCCGGGTGGTGGACGACCGGCCGCTAAATTCACAGCCGACCACAACTCTAGTTTACCAGTCTATAACAATGCCGGTTTTCAGGGACATCAGCAAAAAATGAGGAAAATTGCTGGTTCCGAATCCATGGTCAACAGTTGAGGCAGGCGATCTGTCAAACCGCCCATTTCCCGCCCCTTGCGCATACTCGCAATGCCTTGTTAAACTCCCCAAAAGTCCAATTGTTTCGACAAAAACCGCATTTTCCATGATTAACGTCTTAACCATTGAAACCACTTGTGACGAAACGGCAGCCGCGGTCGTGAATGACCGTTTCGAGGTTTTAGGGAGCAGTTTGTTTTCACAAGACGACCTGCACCGGAAGTACCGAGGTGTGGTCCCCGAGATTGCCGCGAGAGCCCATCTGGAACGCATGCTCCCGGTTATTGATCAAGCGCTTCAGCGATCAGGCTTGGCATTGGGAGATCTTTCGGCGATTGCTGTCGCGACAACTCCGGGATTGGTCAACTCCTTGCTGGTCGGATTGACCGCGGCCAAATCATTGGCGCTAGCGTTGGATGTTCCCTTGATTGAAGTCAATCATCTGCATGCGCACGTTTTTGCTTGCCAGTTGGCCGCTGGGCGAAATGTGTTTCCTTGTTTGGGCCTGATCGTCAGCGGTGGACATACGCATGTGTATGATTTTCCAACCGCGATAGACCCGAATTTATTGGGGGGCACGCTCGATGATGCTGCCGGAGAGGCATTCGACAAAGTGGCCGCGATGTTGGGTCTTGGGTTTCCCGGTGGGCCTGCCCTGTCGAAATTAGCCGAGGAAGGGAACGATCGAGCGTTCGATTTTCCCCAGAGTTTTGTTGATGATCCGAGAATCGCTTGGAGTTTTAGTGGTGTCAAAACGGCGGTGCGTTATGCGCTGGCCGGACAAGGAAAAGTCGATTGGAGCACATTGGTGATTCCGCGCGCCTTGGCGGCCGATGTGGCAGCAAGTTTTGAGCGCGCCGTTGTTGAAGCCCTGATTGCAAAGACGTTCCAGGCGTTGAAACTCGCGAATCGAAAGCGATTGTGTATCGGCGGCGGAGTCGCCGCCAATCGGCGACTGCGTGCTGCCATGGCGCGCCACGCGGAAAGCGCGAGTATCGAGTTGTTAATCGCTCCCCCAGAATTATGCACCGACAACGCCGTGATGGGAGCCATTGCCATCGAATTATACCGGTCCGGTAGGTTTTCCCCTCTGGAAATCGACGTCAAACCGGGGTTGATTCGATAATTTGGTGGTTTTGCCAAGAAAATTGGCACCGAAATCGGAAATCTGGCAATTCCGAATATCACGCATTCCATCCAGGAAAATCGAGATACTCCCCACAATTTGGCCAAATATCAGGTGCCTGCGGGTTATTGAGTTTGGCATCTGGCACTACTTGACGGATTAGGCGGACTAATTAACATGAAGAAGATGGCGGGGGGCGAGGTGCCTCATGTTCAGCAATGCGTTGCATCCTGTAATTCAATTTGGAGGTCACATGAAGAAATTCTTTGGTTTGTGTGTGGCTATTGCCGCGCTGACGTTGGGGTCAGCCGCCAATGCCGATTTTTTCTCTGGAGGTGGACCAGGGGGAGCAATTCCTGACGGTTCCGGTACCGCGGTCTCTGGCGCTCCGTTCCTTTCAACAATTGTGGTACCCGGTACGGTCCAAGGCACAATTACGGATGTGAACATCTCGTTTAACGCGCTTGCCCATTCCTGGGTCGGCGACGTGACGATGACGTTGACGCATCCGGACGGGATTACGACCTTGACGATCATGAGTCGCCCAGGTCGTGGCAATACAAGTACATTTGGTTTCTCGTCGGATTTCGTGGCCGGTAATTCGTATGCGTTTGCAGATTTCGGCGTGGCGTTGTTTAACGTTGCGCCGCCTGCGATTATTCCGACGGGAACGTACATCCCCTCGTCGAACCCGAATCCGCCGGCAACGAACGCACTGCCTTATGTGTACACGCCAACGTCCTTTTTCGGAACGTTTGGTGGTTTGCTGGCACCGGGCATTTGGACGCTTGAAATCCGCGACTGGGCTGGTGGTGATACGGGAAGCTTGGGCGGTTGGACTTTGAATATCACGACCCAAAACGTGATTCCAGAGCCGAGTTCGCTGGCCATTTTGAGTTTGCTTGGAGTCGCCGGCTTGGTTGTTCGCCGACGTCGCTAGTAAAGCCGAAAGGCTAGTGATTGATTGGAAAGTTCGAAACGCCGCAGCGGTCTTCCGTTGCGGCGTTTTTCTGTTTTCATTTTCATGTCGGCGATTTGGCCAACAAACTTTCCGGATTTATCCGTTCATGGGATAAAAACGACCACCCATTTGCCGAGGCGATGATCCACCGCCGTTTTCAATATCTCAGAACTATTGTTGTGAAGCCACATCTTCACGCAATAAATCCGACAATATGGCCGGCATGTTGGCAGCCGGAATCGCCAATGTCGATACCCGCCCCTGCCGCGCAATGTTCATTCCTACTACTCGTCCGTTCAAGTCGAGGACCGGCCCGCCACATTGTTCCGGAAAGAGCGGTGTGTCATGCTGGAAAACCAAGCGAAAGTCTTGGGCTCGCTGGCTGGGAATCGCACCCAAACGATTCATCATCAGGAAACGTGCAGCGCGGTCGTCGGGTACTTGGCGTGCGCTCAGCTCAACGGGCATCTTTCGTGACTGACCGTCGCGAATGATCTCCACTTCCACGCGCGCTCCAGGGCGTTGCCGGCGAACCTCGGAAACCAAATCCGTCACATCCGTGATGAGCTTGTCATTGATGCGGCGCACGATATCCCCTGGCCGGATACCAACGCGCTGGGCGGCGCTTCCAGGCGTGACTTCCAACACGCGAATTTCACCGCCGGTCAATTGGGGTTGAATTCCCAAATACGCGTGTTCGGTGCTGACTACGGCTCGCGGCTCGTGGCTGTATGTTCCGATCGCCACCACTCGGCCAGCGGAATCGTTTGTCAAAACAAACTCTCCAACCGCCGGCGTGTGGTCGCTCCATTGCATGGGTGGCAGGTCAGTTAATCTTGCATCCAACAACGCGAGATCATACTCGGAGTCCACTCGTACGATCATGGCTTCGAGACGGCGATCAGTTCCTGTCACGACGGTCACGAGATCGCCGATTTGAGGGTTACGTCCGGTTTCGGCTAACTCGCTGGCCTTGGTGACCACACGGCCCAGTCGGTCAACAACGATGCCCAACGCAACGGGTCGATTGCCACGGACGATCGTCACAGTACTGGTTGCGGCCTGAAGTGTAAGTTCCGTTAAATCCTGCAGAATCGACTCGTGTTGCCTTTCCTCGTTCAGCACCGGCCGGTTACGCAAACTCGGTAGTTCGAACTTAAGTTCGATATCGCCTTGGAGTTCCCGAGGGTCAATTTCCAGCAAGCTATCGAACGGATTGATCGGATGGTCGCGAAATCGGCGGAATTGGTCTGGGGAGAACTGGATAAGGTCCGATTGTTCTCGCAATGCGCGTTCAAACTTCTGTTTGATGTCATCGTCCACGTGATCGATGATTTGGCGGAAGATACCGGCCAATTCGTCGGTCATCTGCGCCCTGGCGACCGATCCCGCCAGCGCCAACACAATAGGTGCCACCCACCTAATCCAAACAATAGGTGCCACCCACCCATTGGAGGCTGCGGGAATATTTTTTGCCGATGATCGTTTCATTTCAGGCGATCCAGTATGATTTGCAGATTCAACGGGCGGCCATTTCGCTCAATGCGGAGGGCAACTGACTGACCGGCTGATTTGCGTTGAAAAATGGCAAAGGCGGCTGGTACGGTTCGGACAGATTGCCCGTCGATCATACGGATCACATCGCGCGGCTTCATTCCGACCCGCTGAGCTGGCGAGTTCGGTAGCACGTTGTGGACGACAATTTGTCCATTTCTTTCGGCCACTGTTACGCCCAAGAGGGGGAGTTGAGAGATGCTCTCTGGCAAAGAATCGGTCTCCGGTTGCGGGCCGGGCGCGTCGAGGTCCGGCAATTTTCCCCAGCGCTGGCCGGCGGCTAAACGGCGCCAATCGCGATGAAACACATCGATCGCTACATGGCGATTCTCCGCGATCGTGTCGCCGATGGACGAATGAATAGCAACTAGCTTGCCACTTAAATCGAACAATGGACCACCCGAATCGCCGCCGATGAGTACCGCATCGGTAACCAATAAGTGCCCCCGACGTTCGATCAATCGCCCGCTTCGGACAGGCGGTTTGCGCCCGACCTCGTAGCCACCGCTGTGCCCCAAAGAGATTAACCAGTCACCGGGAGTTAAATGGGCTGTCGATTCGGCCAACGAAACGTGCGGCCAGGTTCCAGTCCCAGTGATTTGAATCATGGCGGCATCGACATCGAGGTTATAGCCGACTAGCCTAGCCGGGACGATGCGGCCGTCGGGAAAGTAGACCTGCAATTCCGTTTTTCCTGTATTCACGACATGGCCGGCGGTCAGAATCAGCCCGGAGGAATTAACAACCACTCCGCTGCCAAAGCCGATACCATCACCTATGGCCACACAAGCAGGCCGGGCCTCGGTTACCACCCGTTGAATTTGCTGTTGTACAAACCGCAGTTGTTCGACGCCTGAGTCGTGAGCGGCCCCATCAGGCAGCAGAAACTGTACTGCCAACACGAAAGTCATCGCCATGACGATCGTGACGCGAAGTCGAGACATCGCAGGTTTCCTTACCTATGAATTTGCGACGGGTCGCGAATCTGAAGTTTTGCGGCGAACTGGCGCCAGCAACCTGCGCAGAGGATCGTCGTTTTCGGTGTGCGGTTTGAGTATTCCCGCGCCAAACGATACAACAGGAATAATCAATCCTGCAGCCAATAGCGGGAAACGTCATCAACGCAATCGGCGCGGTTGAAACGGCCATGAAGTACCTAAAACTCTTCGGCATCGTCTGGGCACTGCCAGCGACAATTGTGGGACTGGTGGTCGGTACGCTGTCGTTGCCGTGGGGCGGGAGGGTCCGCATTCGAAGTGGCTGCGTGGAGTTCTATGGTCGACCTCTCGCATGGCTACTAGGCCGATTATCGGTGAGGGTATCCGTTTCCGCCATGACGTTGGGACATGTGATCTTGGGACGCAACGAAGTCGAGTTGGATGAGGCTTTTCGTCATGAGCGCGTCCATGTTCACCAATACGAGCGCTGGGGTCCCTTCTTCGTCCCTGCGTATTTGGGAGTTTCGGTCTATTTGTGGTTGCGCGGTCGCGATCCCTATTGGGACAATCCTTTTGAGGTAGAAGCGTATCGATCCGACCTTTCCTAGCGTATTCGAGAGTGGCCGTTGCAATGGGTTCCTTGATCGGTTGTTCCGATCTTCGTTACGGTCGTGAGGAAGAGAAGCCGTGGGTGTTCGCACCATGTTTGCGGACATGATTTTAGGGCATTGTTAGGCAAGACCGCGCTTCCATTGCGCGCCGGGAGCTGAGCGGAGCAATTTGTCTGCTGAGATATGCGCGCGTTTTCGCTCGATTTCCAGCGTCGATGCGCGGCGAAACTGTTGGGGTTTGACATCCGGGGTGCACTTTCTACAATGAAGGCGGCAAGAAAATGTTATCCAGTTCAGGATTATCCATGTGGTTTTCTAGTTTTAACGCCCCATTAGCGTTTATTCAGAACATCGGCGTCAATGAGTTGATGTGGGTGGCGATCATTGCGTTGTTGCTGTTTGGCAGCACGCGATTACCAAGCTTAATGCGCAATATGGGACGCAGCATCAATGAATTCAAGGCGGGAATGAAAGACCCCCCGTCGGCGAACAAGATCGACGAACATGCCGACGAGAATTAGCTGACCGGTAGTGGATTTGGGGTTTCAAGTGGAACAGCCTCAACCGGCCTATATCAGATGTTCACCAGACGCTGCCTTTTAGGTGATTGAACCTCGCAATGTTTCCGGGTGGCATTGGTACTGGTGAAGTTCTTATTGTACTGGTTGTCGCGGTAATCCTGTTTGGCCGAAATTTGCCTCAGGTTGCCCGCAGCATTGGCCAGTCGTATCAGCAGTTCCGCAAGGGTTTAAGCGAAATGCAGCGGACCATTTCCATCGATGACAATTCCAGTAGCTCCGGCTATCGGCCAACGACACGTGCTCCAGAGTATCAAGATGATTTCGAGGATGAGTCTGCCGCGCCTCGATTCTTGGCGCCCCCACCCGCGGAGAATGCGGAAGATTCAGCAATAGCGGAAGATTCAAACCCCGCCGACTAGTCAACGCCCGGACCTTTGCTCGTTGCACGTATTAGAAAACGGCGGCGCACGGCTTCAGCACCCGTCGGTGTTGTTACACAGATCCGAATGTACGCGTGCCATCAACTGTTTCGATTGTACGGTCGGCGCCGGTTGTGGAAATCTCAATTTATCCAAATGGAAAATTCGCCGTACAAGCTATATTTCATGCGCGTCCGATCGCATGGCCGCCTCACACGCCATCCGACGGGTGGCGGTAGTCTTCGAAATCGCATTGAATTGGAAACACAACCATGGCTGGACCGACAGTAAAGCCTGCTGCCGTAAAGGGCAAGCAATCGGTAAACGATTACGAGTCCTTGAAGCAACGGATTCACCAAAAACTCATCGGCAAACTGGATTTGTCTCGCGTGGGAGATATTCCACAGGACGTATTGCGCCGGGAAATTCGCGTGGTTGTCGAGCATCTGTGCGACAGCGAGCACAGCCTGATGAATCGGCTCGAACGCGATCGATTGATCGACGAGGTTTTGGACGAGACATTTGGCCTGGGGCCGTTGGAGTTGTTGCTCAAGGATCCTAAGATTAGCGATATTCTGATCAATGGTCCCAAGCAGATTTATATCGAAAAGGGGGGGCGGCTGGAGCGTTCCACCGTCGAGTTCCGCGATAACGCCCATCTACTTCAGATTATTGACCGGATCGTTTCCAAAGTCGGCAGGCGTGTAGACGAAACCTGTCCCATGGTCGATGCTCGGTTGGAGGATGGTTCACGGGTCAATGCGATCATACCGCCGTTGGCGCTGGACGGAGCGGCGATGTCTATTCGCCGTTTTGGCTCCAATCCATTGAAACTGGAAGATTTGTTGAATTACAAGGCCTTCACGCCAGAAATGGTGATGTTCTTGGAGGGGGCCATGAAGGCCCGATTGAACATTATCATCTCCGGAGGCACAGGATCCGGTAAAACGACGCTCCTCAATACCTTGTCGAGTTTCATTCCCAATCACGATCGAATCATTACGATCGAAGACGCAGCCGAGTTGCAGTTGCAGCAGGAGCATGTCGTTCGACTGGAAACGCGTCCGCCCAATATTGAAGGCCGGGGTGAAATCCGTGCGACTGATTTGGTTCGCAACTGTTTGCGGATGCGTCCCGAACGGATCATCATCGGTGAATGTCGCGGTCCCGAGACACTGGATATGTTGCAAGCGATGAACACCGGCCACGAAGGCTCGTTGACGACGACGCATGCGAACACGCCGCGGGACTGTATCGCTCGCATGGAAACCATGATCATGATGGCCGGATTTGAACTTCCCATCAAAGCGATGCGGACGCAAATTGCCAGTGCAGTCAACTTGATCGTCCAGGCCAACCGGCTTCAAGGCGGATTGCGCAAGGTTACGCATATTACGGAAATCGTCGGTATGGAGAACGACACGATTGTCATGCAGGACATCTTCAGATTTGTACAAGAAGGAATTGACGAAAACGGCAAAGCGTATGGCAAATTCATCTGCACCGGGGTCCGCCCCAAATGCATGGACCGATTGGAGTCCTGTGGCATTCGGCTGCCGTCGGCGATATTCCGCGAACGCGTAATGATGGAATGCTAGTCAACGGCGAACCCCGAATCGAACACACCTTAATCTCCTTCGAGAAATCGTATGACGTCGTTCATTATTCTGCTTTGCGTCGGCCTGTCGGTGGCGGGCTTGATTTTTTCGTTAGCGACCTGGACTTCAAGAAACAGGGAGTCTCATCGCGATCGGTTGCTGCAATTGACCGGTAAGGTCAAGCGAACGAAGAAAGACGGCGATGGCGCGCTACCGTCGTTGATCCGCGGGGACTTGTCCGAGCAAATTCACGCGGTAGAGCGCGCCCTGGCAAGGTTTTGGAATATCCGCGCGTGGTTGGAACAAGCAGGTTGGGCTAAGGTCAGCCCTGGCCAATTTGTTTCGGTCCTTGGCGCCTTGGCGATTGGCGGACTTGTCCTCCATTTGGCGCTGTTGCCAATGAAAGCAATCGCTCCGTTGACCGCGATCGTCCTGGGGCTGTTGCCGATTGGTTATCTGTGGTTCGTGCGGGGGCGGCGACTCAAAAAATTCGGCTTGCAATTGCCGGCGGCATTGGACTTGATTAGCCAGGCGCTGCGGGCCGGACAAAGTTTACCTTCCGGATTCCAAATGGTGGCGCAGCAATCTGCGGAGCCGTTGGGACCAGAGTTTGGCAGGTGTTTCGAAGAACAGAATCTCGGTATTCCGCTGGAACAATGTCTCAAGCGAATGGTGGAACGAGTGCCCAACATGGACCTCAAGTTCTTCGTCACGAGCGTCGTCTTGCAACGGCAAACTGGCGGCGACTTGGCGGAAGTGTTAGATAAGATTGCCGGCCTGATTCGCGAGCGAATCCAAATCGCAGGTCAGATACAAGCACTCACGGGTGAAGGCCGATTGTCGGGAATCGTGTTGTTGGCGCTTCCTCCGGCATTGTTGTTGGTCATGCTGCGGTTGAACTACGACTATGTAATGATGTTGTTCAATGATCCGCTGGGAAGAAAAATGCTGCTCATTGGCATCGTGACCCAAATTCTAGGCGCGGTGTGCATCAAGAAAATCATAACCATCAAGGTCTGAGTATATGGATCTCTCATTCTGGCAAGAACTACAAGTCCCTTGGTACCTGTTGGTCGCGGCATTTTTTGCCTGTAGCGCCATGGTTTGGGCCGTGGGCGAAATGATTTTCAATCGTCAAGTCTCACCGGAAGCGCGGCTGCAACGCTTCCGCCATGCCAAATCCGGAAACAAGGAATTCAGCCTGGAAAACTCGAAAACGGGACTCTCGAGGCTATTGGAGGCAGCCAGTCCGACGTTGGGCGATACGCTTAGGCCGAAGAGCGAAAAAGAAATCGGCAAGATGAAATGCAAGCTAAACGCGGCCGGCTTCCGTCAAGAAAACGCCGTGATGCTGTTCTCGACGCTCAAGGTCATTGCCGCGCTGTTTGGCTTATTTGTCGGTGGCGGAACGGCGTTGATTATCAAGGGCATCGACCTGTGGACCCTAGTGTACGCAATCGGCGCCGCGATGACCTTTATGCTCATCCCTGAGTTTGTGCTAACGTTCCTGGCGAAACGCCGGAAACAACAGATATTTTTGGGACTTCCCGACGCGTTAGATCTCATGGTGGTATCGGTCGAGGCAGGTCTGGGGCTCGATCAAGCTATGCGGAAAGTGGCCGAAGAACTGGGTTCCACACACCCGGTAATCGCCTACGAATTTCGCATTTGCAATCAGGCCTTGCAAATGGGAAAGCCACGCGCCGACGTTTTGCAGGAACTGGGAGAACGCAATGATGTGGACGATCTCAAAACCTTGGCCACAATCATGATCCAGGTCGATCGTTTTGGCACCAGCGTCGGCACCGCGCTGCGAACACAGAGTGATACGATGCGCGTGCGGCGTCGGCAAATTGCCGAAGAAAAAGCAGCTAAAACTGCCGTCAAACTCATTTTCCCTTTGGTATTGTTCATTTTTCCCGGCATATTCGTTGTTCTCGTTGGCCCCGCCGCAATCACTATGATCAACGAATTGCTGCCATCTTTACAAAAATAGCCGTCGCTAGGACGCGCGCGCGAATTTTCTCTACGGTCCAGCCAGACGGTTTGCCGCGAATATTCCGATACTACATGATGTCGGGCTCGGCCCCCCGCGTTCTCGTAAACCGTGTCGACAACCGGGTGCGAGGCGAATCACGAAATTTCCGATAGGTGTTGACCTTCAGGCAACCCCTGACTTCAGACCCTGTTTTCGTAGGACTTCGATTAAGGACCTCAACATGATGGGCGGATGGCGATTCACGATGGCAGGGGTGTTGGTCATAGGGGCCTTGGCTTGGGTTCCAGATTCGCGCTTGGCAGCGCAGTGTGACACCGGAGCACATTTCGGCTATCCGTCGCAGGCCGGTTGCCCTACGGGTCGAGGTGGAACTCTAGGTCACAACTGGCAACAATCTCATGCCGAAGCGCGCGCCCAAGCCGAGAAAGTGTTCTTGCGCAATCAAGCCTGGCCTAAACCATTTGATTGCTGGGATCGACAAAGCTATTTCGCCACCTGGAATCAGTTCTATGACGCTGGGTTGTGTGCCGAATTGACGTTGTTGGACGCCCATTTTGAAAATCAGACCGATCAACTTAACTCGTTTGGTATTCGCCGTCTGGCGGCAATTGTCTCCAGTAACTCCAGCGACCGTTTGGCCGTATTCATCGCGCGCACCAACAACGAACAGTTGAACCAATCGCGCGTCAATCAAGTGCGTTTGGCAGTTGGCCGGATACTAGGAAGTGCTGACGGCACATTGGTAGCAGTTTCGGAACAGGATATCGTGCCGCTCAGTGGCCGCTACCATAGCACTGTCAATGAACTGCGAACTCAGCAAACACCACCGCCCATTATCAGCATCGGCCCCCAAAGCAGCTTATCCGGCGCCGTTAACGGCAACTAACCAGCCGGGCGTCCAGCTGACAAAGTCGGCAAATTATATGTCGTCCAAGTCAACCTCGGGCGAATCAATAAAGTCGGGTGACGCTGTCGCGCGAACTTCGTTGGACGTGTCCAAATGGATTTTGTCTTGTTCGATCTCTTGCAGGACGATCGCCATTTTGTCCGTGGACTTCGTGTCAATCAGCGGGCGTGCACCCCGATTGAGTTGGACCAGACGCTTTTGGATCAAAGTGGATAGTTTGAACCGCCCTCCCACTTTGCGCACAATCGCCTCTTCCTTCAATTCTTCAAACATCGTCGGCAATACCTCCGTCTAACAGCTCTTATGGTTTAGTAGTATCGAGCACACGGCCGCGATCGTTGCGTCCAGGTCCCGATTGGACAGTCGATGCTGGAAACAATCCGATTGTGCAATTTCCTCGCGGGCCACCGCCAAACGGCGCTGGATAGCTTCAGCGGTTTCCGTCCGGCGATCGACTAAACGGCGTTCTAGTTCCGCCATCGATCCCGCGTCCAGAAAAATGGAAATACAATCCGGGAACTGGCCCATTATTTCCCGTGCACCTTGGATATCGATCTCTAAGACTACCCAATTTCCACGGTTTAGACCAGCGGTCACCTCGTCGCGCAACGTGCCGTACCAATACCCGCTGCGAAAGACCTCAAAACACTCCAAAAACTCACCCGCGCGCCGTCGCCGGTCGAAGTCATCGGAAGTCAAAAACCAATAGTCCCTGCCGTGCACTTCCCCCGGCCGCGGAGGGCGCGTCGTCGCCGATACGCTCAGCACCAGGGGGAGCGGGCAATTCGCAATCAGCGCTTTAACGACCGATGATTTTCCAGCGCCGCTCGGACCAGAGATGACGACCAAACGTCCCTGCGAAGAATGTGTACTGGTCCTGTCCGTATTACTCGACATTCTGAACTAACTCGCGCATCCGCTCAATGACCGTCTTCATTTCCACGACGTGTTGAGCAATCGCGGCGTCGTTAGATTTGGATCCAATCGTATTCGCTTCGCGCAACAATTCCTGCGTGAGAAAATCAAGTTTGCGCCCGCCGCCCTCGCCCTGGTTAACGGTCTGCTGGCATTGTTGAACATGACTCTTCATGCGCACGATCTCTTCAGCGACATCGACCCGTTCCGCAAACAAACCAACTTCGCGCAACACGTCCACCTGTGGGGCGGTCAAGCTATGTTCAGCCAACAACTGCCCCAGTCGCTCCGCGAGACGCTGCCGGTAGTGTTGGACGACCTGCGGCGCACGCCGCTCAATTTGACCTAGGCAGTCATTTAGCTCCACCAAATTGCTCAGCAATGTCGCCCGCATGGCCTCGCCCTCGCTGCGCCGCATCGCATGTAAACGTTCGACGGCCATGACGACCGCACGGCATACCGTCGGCCACATGTCATGGAGACGATCAAATGCCGAATCATCGATGACGCCAGGCAAACCTATCAGTGCCGATAGGGGGATCGGATCATCGGGAAAGTGCTCCGCCAGTTGCCGACGGTAAGCTGCCAAGGCCACCGCGTTGATACGAAATTGATCGGGATCGTGCGCGCGATCCGTTTGTATCCGAACGGTCACGGTGCCGCGATGGACAAATTGCCGTATCGTCTGCTCGATTTCCGCATGTTGCTCCGCGGATAACTCGCCAATAATATTGACTTTTAGAAAGCGGTTGTTGACCGCGCGAATTTCGGCGAAAACTTGGCAAGGGCCGTCATGCAGCAGTGCTTGTCCGTGCCCGGTCATGCTGATCAGCACGTCCAATCTCCTCAAGGGCAATTCGGCCTCAATTCAACCTCAGTATTTCGCCTGAATGCGAAACCCTCAGGAGCGCTATCGACAAGGCGCTCGTTCGCACGAGGGCTCATTGGCGACCATCTCCATCTCCAGCGTCCTCCTGCTGGTCGGTGGATTGATCGAGTTGATTCTGCTGACTCTCATTCTCTTGGTCCTGGTTGCTGACTGGAGGTGTCGTGTCGGAGGATTCGCTGCTGGTAGCAGAATCGGCGGCGACTCCGCCCTGTGCTCCTTCCTGGTCAGGCGTGCCCCCCAATTCTCCTGGCGCCTCATCATCAGCCTCAGCCCCGCCGCCGACGCTGCCCACTGCCGCGCCTTGCGCCGAATCATCCATCTCACGTGGCGGACGATTAAAAAAGGCGATCATCAATGTAGAAATCAAAATCCAAATAGTTGCCGTAACAATCGTGATACGAGTGAATACGTCGCCGGCTTTCGATCCGAAGGCGCTCTGGCCTCCCATTCCGCCCAAAGCGCCGGTTAATCCTCCTCCGCGCCCGCGCTGTACCAGAATCAGCAAAATCAAAAAGATGGAAACAACGACCGTCAGCAATCCAAACAACGTCAACCAGATTTCCATGAGTAACTCAAATTTCCTTGCAAAACTTCCCGAACCAATGTGGGCTTAGCGGCAATCGAACGTCTCTCGCGGAGTTACCCGACAGCGATGGATTACAGTTCCCCCGCTCAGCGGCCAGCCGCCACTATCTCCAAGAAATCCTTGGCGGATAATGACGCGCCGCCCACCAACGCACCGTCAATGTCGGGCTGCTTCAAGAGCATCTCGGCATTTTCCGGTTTCACACTCCCACCGTAAATGATACGCGTCGCGGCTGCCAAACTCGAATTGTATCGCGATTGCAGCCAGTTGCGAAGGTCAGCATGTACCTCTTGTGCCTGCTCCGGCGTCGCGGTTTTTCCCGTCCCAATCGCCCAAACCGGCTCGTAAGCGACCACCAGCCGGTCCACCAGCGACGGAGGAATCGAACCGACCGATCCAGCCATCTGAGACGCGATTACGCGAAACGTCTCACCCGCCTCCCGCTGCGCCAACGTCTCCCCCACACAGACAATGGCCGTCAAACCTGCTTTCATTACGGCTTCCAGTTTCCGATTCACCATGACGTCCGTTTCAGCGAACAACTGCCGCCGTTCGCTGTGGCCCAAAATAACGCACTGACACCCGACATCCAACAACATCGAGGGGCTAACTTCACCGGTAAACGCTCCCTGATCGGCGTAATGAACATTCTGGGCGCCAAGTTGTACCGAACTGCCACGCACGACCTCGCCGACGGCAGTCAAGTAAACGAAAGGCGGGCATACCGCCACGTCCACGGAGCGGGGCACTTCGCCGTGCAGGATCTCCTCAGCCAACGCCACGGACTTCGCTGCGCTCAAATGCATCTTCCAATTACCCGCAATCAAGAGCCGTCGCACCAAGCTCGCTCCTTTCGCCTTCGAGACTGATATCCGCGGGTATCCGTTCATCAGCAAATAGCATGCGCACGTCTTGACGCTGCCGAATCAACGACGACCGTTGCCCGGAAATGAGAACTTCGGCAGCCAATGGCTTGCTATTGTAGTTGGACGACATGCTGAACCCGTAAGCGCCAGCGCACTCAATGACCAGCCAATCGCCCACGTGTGCGGTGGGCAACGCTCGACTCAGGACGGTTCCGCCCTCGCCTTGAGTAAAAATGTCGCCCGATTCACAGAGCGGGCCACCGACGACGACTGTTTCCCACGTGGTTGGCTGCAAGCCACTTCGAGTCGCCAACGAAATTGGATGATATGCGCCGTATAAGACAGGTCGCGCCAAATTGTTGAACCCTGCGTCCACTAAATAGAACAGGTTGGGCCCCATCCGTTTGATGGCCCGAATCTCCGTTAGCAAATAGCCGGCTTCTGCTACTGGGTAACGCCCCGGTTCGACTTCCAGTCGAATCGCATGACCCAATTGGCGCGCAATCCTTTGTCGGCACTGTTCCCACATCTCGTAGTACCGATCGACGTCTATGGGTCGGTCGTCAGGATGATATGGAGTGGGCAGGCCACCCCCGGCACTGATCGTCTGCACTTCTTCGCCCAAACGGATGGCGACGGACTCCATCGCCTCACAAACGGAACCCAAATGATCGAAATCGGAACCGGAGCCGATGTGCATGTGAACGCCTGCGATCGTCAAGTCGTAACGGCGGCAACGCGCGACAATGTCATTTAAATCTTCGTGCCAAATCCCATGTTTTGATTGAGGGCCCCCCGTGTTGGTCTTGCGACTGTGACCGTGCCCGAATCCGGGGTTAATCCGCACAGAGATCGCTCGGCCTGGACAGCTTTGACCCAATTGGTCGATCATGTCGGGTGAGCCACAGTTGACGTGGACTCCAAAATCGACGACCAACTGGAACGATTCGGCATCGAAAACATCGGCAGTATAAACGACTGGATGCGGATCACCTACCCACGAATACCCAGCGGCCGCCGCCCGCCACAATTCGCCGGCGCTGACCGCGTCCAACAGGACGTGATTTCGCCGCATCAAGTCCAGGATCGCTAAATGAGAGTTGGCTTTTTGAGCATAGCGAATGACGTCAAAGGCTTGCAAATGTTGCAGTTGCCGAACGATTCGGTCAGCATCGTAAAAATAGGTCGGCGTCCCGAATTGAGCGGCCAATTCGGAAATAGGCACTCCCGCGATATCGCGGCGATGGGCTTCAATTCCCTGTGACATGATCGACTCCGTGTCCGCGGGTTCCTACTTCATTGAAATCGCTTGCTGCAATGGCAATAACACTTGCGGAATGACGTGGCCTTCCAAGATGTCCACGGCGATTGATTGCAATTGCCTCAACTTGTCCACAAACGTCTCCCCGGTCGCCAAACTGCCATAACGGCGCACCGTCAAGTACACGCTGAGCGGCTCCTCAACGTACTCGCCCGTACGGATATGAAACGCCGACGTTCTCGGTTCAATCTGGACGCGAAATTGCGTCCGGCAATCGTCGCTAATCGCCATCGTGATGGCTGTCTCGTGAGAAACGCTGCGCGCTTGATTGACGCCTAAACAGGACTCCAGAGCCGGGACGACACCCAAAGCATCCGCGATCAACTCATGGTGGTTGCCTCGATAATTGAAGTCGAATCCCAACATGAAATTCAAGGACTCACAATCCAATGGACTGACGCTGAGACAGTAACCGATCAAATCAAATATAAACTCATGCTGCTCGATGGCGCTTTCAAACGACGGTGGATTGACATAGCCGCTGCAGATGCGCTTCGTCTCGACTGACGTCCAGCGGTAGTGCCCAGCGTCCTTGTCCTCCTCCAAAACGCATTCGCCTCGTTCGCGGCTGTAGAAGTTGCGCATGGTTGGGTACGTTTTCTTCACCTGCTCAAAAAAATGCAACAGCGTTTCGCGCTCGGAAGGGAGTTCGATTTCTGTATTCAAGTTGACGTTGACGTAATGGTCGTCACTGTATTGAGAGTACTTGGACATCATGCTGGCACAAATTGCGAAAAATGAGCGAAAACCCCGGTGAGCGACAATAACGCGCAACAAACGAAGGCCACGGCGAGAGCCTGCCTGTCGCCCGTTTACCGTGTTCCAATTCTGGCACTGAGGTTCGGGCGTCCGGGCTTGTATTGTACCGGCAGAATGCACCTTGCCAAAGGCGGTCGAAACGTCAATTTGCTTGTATTGCCGATTGGGGTACCGATCATTATTTGGTAAATTTGAACGATCGCGAGGACGTCCGAGTGGCGGTCGCTGACTCAGGAACTCTTGTTCGATGGAGAATTGACTCGATGCCAACTACTATTGCCGAAAAGCGCCCTCTGCATATGTCTGCCAGCCGCCTGGTCCTGTTTGCCACCGAGTTGGGCTGGATGGGCTTGGATTGTGCCCCGCATGGAATACGCCAATTGCACTTTGGCTATGCCGATCCCCAAGGATTGCTTCGGCGCTGGAAACAAGACCCCATTTCCGAGTCGGCCTGGTCCTCGACCGAATATCGTTGGGTTAACTTGTTGAAACGTTATGCCTGCGGCGAAACGGTCCGTCTGGACTCGATTCCGGTTGTGGTCAACGCCCGGACACCGTTTCAGAGATCGGTTCTTGAGGCGTGCCGTATGATTCCTCGCGGTGAAACGCGAACCTATGGCGCGCTCGCGGAACAAATTGGCTATGCCGGTGCTGCACGAGCTGTTGGTACTGTAATGAGCCGTAACGTTTTGCCGCTGCTGATTCCTTGCCATCGGGTTTTGGGCCGAACCGGCTTGGGCGGGTATTCAGCCCCGCAAGGGTTGCGGATGAAACGTCGATTGTTGGCGATGGAAAATGTTGCCATAAAATAAAACAACGCTGGCCCAACGTGTGGACCAGCGTTGCCGGTATTTCCCTGGGCACTGAGCCAGAAGAACCAACTCAGTGCCCAGTCTAAGCTCAGCCGTGAGCACCTGTTGTCGCGGTTGACCCAGAAACCAACGCCAACAGGCTTGTTAGGCTCATACCCAGGAGGGAGGGTTTTGGAATCCAGTTTCCCGCTGGGAATTCCAAACCGGCCAGCTTTTAGTGTGGATTGCGGCCTCCTTGTCACATCTCTAATAAACGCCCAACCGATGTCGTGCCGAGAAATACTGAACGACGACGACTCAGGCAAGGCCGATTTTTGGAATTCTATAATTTTTCATGAGGGGAAAAGGCGGTTTCCGCCATGCGCCGTTGCGGTTCATCACGCGTGATTGATCCAGGCTCTATGAAGGCACCCGCCGCTTATGGCGGCCGCCAGCCAGCTTGGGACACGCCAAGACCGAAAATAGCCGCACGCGACTATCGCGGGGAATGCCTAATCCTCCTTGCACAGCTCACATCGCAAAAAAAGCCTTGACCCGTCGGAAATATTAAAACTATACTCCAGCCGCGTTGGATGCGCGGCGCCTTGTAGGCCGCGCGTAGTATGCCGACATCGTTACGATCCTTCCGACGTTCTTGCGATATTGAGAACGGTATCGGAGCGTCAAACATGTCGCGCATACCCTGCAACGTCTGCGAGCGACATTGCCGCACGGCATTACCTTATCAGTATTCTGCGAATGGAGTTGTAGATGATGGCGATGGATATGCAGTGGTTGCAAATCGTTCGGGTTGGTTGGGTTGCCGGATTTCTCGGTTTGTTGTCAGGTCCGATTGCGCAAGGTCAACCGGCGACGGTAACCGCGCGAAGCGATGCAAACTTCGTCCGCGTTGACCAAAATCAACGCATGCCGATCCTGGCAGTCGTCAATCGCCAACCAATTACACGCGAACACGTCGCCCACCAGGCCTTACTCCGTCACGGCAATGCTGTCTTGCAGAGCATGGTGAATAAGCTCCTGGTGTTGTCTGAATGCAAACAACGTGGCATCGTGATCACCGAACGAGATGTCAATCGCGAAATCGTCCGCCTGGCGGAATCGTTCAATCTCGCTGCCGACGCCTATTTGCAGTTGATAGAGTCCAAACGCAATATCACCGAAGACCGTTACAAGAACGATATTGTGTGGATGGATTTGGCCCTGCGTCAGTTGGCCGCACGCCAGATCGAAATCTCGCCGGAAGAGCTTAACGCCCAAATGGAATTGGAATTTGGTGCCAAAGTAGAGGTCCGCGAAATCGTTGTTCCCCAGCGCGAGACGGCGGAACGAGTTCGTGAAATGCTGTTGGCCAATCCGGACCAGTTTAGCAATCTGGCTCAGCAATATTCGTTGAATCCCCATAGCGCCGCTGTGGGCGGTTTACTTCCGCCAATTGCCCGGCATAGCGTCCATCCAGAACTGGAACAAATTGTGTTTGCCCTCAAACCGGGCGAAGTTTCGCCGATTGTCGAGCTGGATGCAAATGCCTTTCTCCTGTTGCGCTGCGAACGCGTTTTTCCAGCACAAGACATTCCAGCTAAAGACCTTCCCAAGCTCCACCAAAAACTGATCGACAAAATGGCCGCTGCTAAACTCGGAGACGCGGCCACGCAGTTGTTCAAGGAATTGCAACAACGTGCCCAAATAGAGAATGTCTTAAACGATCCCAAATTGCGCAGTCAGTTTCCCGAAACAGCTGCCCGTGTCAATGGCATCGAGATCTCGATGGCCTTTCTGGCCGAAGAGTGCATTGCTCGATTTGGCGATGAGATTATCGACGGCGAAATCAATCGCCTGATCCTATCTCAAGCCGTCCAAGCCGCTGGACTGCAAATTACAAAGGAAGACCTGAATAACGAAGTGCGTCGCGCTGCGGAAGCCTTTGGCTTTTATCGGCCGGATGGCAACGTGGACATCGACGCTTGGCTCAAATATGCCACCGGTGACGACCCCTCGCGCATCGACTTGTACATGGAGGATGAGGTCTGGCCCACCACGGCACTCAAGAAACTCGTTGAATCCAAAGTCCAAATTACCAATGATGATCTCCAAAAGGGCTTTGAAGCGAATTTCGGTCCGCGCGTTGAGGCTCTGGTTATCGCGCTGAATGACCATCGCACAGCCAATCGCGTATGGCATATGGCCACCGCCAATCCCACTCGAGAGTATTTCGGTGAACTTGCCCGGCAATACTCCCAAGAGCCCGGATCACAAGCCAACTACGGTCAAGTGCCTCCCATCCAACGTCACGGCGGACGAGCGGAGCTGGAAAACGAAGCCTTTCGCCTCAAGGTGGGCGAAATCTCTCGTGTCGTTCAAGTCGGCGAGTATTACATTATCCTCATGTGCGTTGGCCACACTCAGCCCGTCGTCACAGAATTTGAAGCGGTCAAGGATCACCTCCACGCGGACATTCTGGAAAAGAAACTCCGCATCGCCATGCACGAAGAATTCAATCGCCTCCGCGACGCCGCCCAAATCGACAACTTCCTCGCCGGCATCTCCCAACGCTAACCCCACCTTTTAATTTTTAGGACAGGCATAATTAGGTTTCCAACTGTATTTGATTCAGAAATGCGCAACATGTATTGCTTAGACAATCGCTTTTCTAAACAAGCTTTGGCGTTAGCCATCGAGAAGGCCAAATAAATAGCCGTTGACATTGCCTGAAATGATGTTTGCCAGCTGAAATGAGCGCAGTCGATCCCACCCAGTCTCCTTAATGGGTTTAAGCAACCTTTGAAACGGAGGCGACTGCTTCCCAGCAATCAGAAAGCGGGCTACCCTTAAGACACGAGCGGCACCACGTTGTCGAGATGATGGACGCCCTTTTGATGCGCTAGGTCTCGAAGTCGATCGCGCGTGGAGGAAAAGTGATTTCCGTTGAGCCGCGCA
>JACTND010000010.1 GCA_014584305.1 Planctomycetota bacterium
CGCGATCGACATGATGTTTGTGTTGTCTTTGATTTAATGTACTAGGGCAACTAATCGGCTAAAACGGACGCATCCATGAAGCGGATCGAACCGTGGCGAAATCATGCTCCGGCGGCCATGCAATTGTTCGAGCTGTCGGCGGTGTGAACAAGTCTATAACCCGGAAAACCGCCTCCAACACAACCCTTCATAAAGGGGACACCCAACCTTTGGCCCCAAAACCGCAGGCGGGGGCGCGGTCAAACGGTGGTATCGCCGAGATCGATCGCGGTCGGTGCGCGGCAAGGCTGGGAGTCGGGGCAATCCGGCTCTTCAAGGATACGATACTCATCGGCGCCCGTCCAAATGTGGGTGTCCCCATTTTGGCGGGGGAAACAAAAAACCCGCTGGGTGGCCTGGCTTTGCCTCCACAGCGGGTTCTTGTTATCAAAATAGTAGTTTTTTCCGGGGTTGGACGGGAACTGTAATGGTTCAGCGTGAATTGGAAGAACGCGTCAATCGAGTTAGCTACAGACATTTGCTCCAGTCTTGGCGCATGTTACCTCGATATGTGATGGTGTCAAGCAAGTTACGGGTCCCTCTTCTCTGTTCCGGTGTTCTGTTGGGATCAGCGTGGGGAGTTTGACGTGAAGTCGTTCCACAAACTCGATGGCGGCGTCGTAAGGAGTCAGCGAATGGACGGCGGACCAAAGGTCGAGCGCGTTGCCGTGTCGTCCGCATTTGAAGCAATGAAAGGCATTGTTGTCGACATTGACGGAAAAGCATCGTGCGGCGCCTCGCGTCGCGGCATGCAGCGGACAGGCGCCGCGCCATTGCGATCCAGTTTTCACTCGGAACTGAAAGCCGAGTAGTTGGAGGACTTGTGCGATGTCGATCAGCGACCGCAAGGCAGCGAAGTCGATAGCGGGCGTCACACGGCGAGACTCGGACGAAGCCTAATGGTTGTTTTTGTGATGGTCGCAGGGCCTGGCGTTGTCGTTGCCTGCGCTGGCGGGCGTCGTTCAGTTTTCTGAGGCGATCGTCGAAGATGGCCTGTTGGCGGCCTTCGAGCATATCTCGCGGCGTGAGATGGGAGAATTTCTCGCGTCCCTTTTGGAGGACGATTTCCAGGTCGTTTTCCGCCATTTTCTCGCGAATGTTCCAGTGCACGATGAAGCGGCTGAAGCCATCGAGCACGCTACAAAGATAGTAAAACGTTCCGGCGATGCGGAGGTAGCTGACATCGACGTGCCAATGCAGGTGGGGCTCAAGGGGCTGCTGGAAACCGGTTCCTTTTTTGGACGGCCGCGGCGATTGTCCGGCTAGCAGCCCTGCGTTGTTGAGGACGCGATAGACGGTGGAAGGACTGCACGCCACGACGTCCCGGTCGATCATCATGTAGGTCAATCGCCGATAACCGTCGAGCGGGTTGCTCCGGGCGAAGGTACAGATGTCCAGCCGTTCCTGATCGGTGATCCAATGATCGCGGGGGACCCAGGCGTTGTGTTCGTTGACTGTTTCGAAGCGGCCTTTCCAATGATGAAACTTGCTGGAGGAGATACCGATCCAGGTTTGGAAGCGACAGGCGGGAATTTCCGTCCTGTCGCTCCATAGCCTGACGAAGTCCACGACGTTGTCGCGAACGTCGGGTTCGACCCACTTGGTTTTTAGGTCTCCCCAAGAGTTTTTTTAGCGAGGTAAATGCCTCGGCGACTTCGGCGACGACTTCGGTCTTATTCTTATGCTTAGAGCCCATTCCCAAACCCCCTCATCCCCGGCCCTTCTCCCCCGCAGGGGAGAAGGGAGCAAGGTTTTGGAATAGGTTCTTAGCCTTGAGGGCCGCGATCTCGCGGTCCTTGGCCTCGGTTGGGCCTTCCCTTGGCGACTGCTCTCGAAGGCCGCATGGCCGTATTCAAGGAAGTCCCTGAGCCACTGGTGAAACTGGCTGGGATCGATCTTGAATTCCTCGCACAAAGTTGCGATGGGCGTCTGTTCCAGAAGAAGATGCCGCTTGAGGATTTGGACTATTTCCGCCCCGGTACAATGACGCCGCTTCGACATGGTTCATCGCCTAAAAGAGTTATACTATCCCGATCCGACGGCTCTTCCAATTCCGACTGGAGCAAAACACTGGTAGCCCAGAGTCGGCTTGAGCAACAAGTGAAACCGGGATGGTCAGGCCCTTGCCCAGTGATGTCTCAGCCAAAAACGTCCTTGGCAAAAAGGACACCCAAAGCCGTCGCAACGAGGATTTTCGTCAGGCGCTCCGCGTCGCAAGGTAAGTGGAGTGCTTGTTGGTTTTTATGGCAGTTCAGGCAAAAGGGGACACCCACATTTTCCCGCCGTTAGCTTAATCGTTAGGTGTCCCCTTTCTGCCGTCCCCTTTCTGACGACCAGTGAAAAGGGACTCGATCGCGCTGGCTGCAGTTGCCTGGCGCCCTGTTTTTAGTTGGCGGATGGCAGTGCCGAAGGCTCATTTCACGGTAGAGGGGATGCGTCGCGGACCATCCAAACCAGCAAGTGAAGTACGTGAATCAGGAGAATTCATCATGAGAAAAACTGTGAGATTGTGCGCGCTGGCGGTGTGCGCGTTGGCTATCGGCTCGGCGCCGGCAGCCTTCGGAAACAACGTTCAAGCAAAGCGCGAAGGGGGATTGTTAAAGGTCACCGGCGACAATGCCGCGAATCAAATCGTCATTGCCCACCAAGGCAATAACTTGGTGATCACGGGGATGAACGGTACGACCGTGAATGGTCAGGCGTTTGTTCAGTTCGCCAACTTCATACCGAATGCGGCGGATGTGCGGATGCGCGGCGGCAATGACGTGGTGACATTGAACAACCTGACGATTGCCGTGGATCTGTTCATCGATCTCGGCGCAGGGGCTGATCGCCTGCGCACCGGCGCTTTGCCGTCGTCGATAGGAGTCAAGATGACCGTCGAGGGGGGGCTGGGCAACGATGTGGTCGAGCTGGCGGGACTGGTTACGGGAGAGGATCTATACATCAATGGCCATGCTGGTCGCCTGACCGCAACGCTAACTGGCCTGAGTATTGGCAAAGCAATGACGATTATTGGCGATGGTTCCAACGATGTCATCTCCGTCGCCCAGACGACGACGGCCGGCGCCACGTCGATCGAGTCCAAAGCAGGTTCCGACCAAGTGTCCTTAGTCGATTTCTTTGCGTACGCCTTGAGCATCACGACGGACCTGGGGCATGATTCCGTTCATTTGGAGAATGTCTGGACGTTGGAAGACCTGCAACTGAATGCCGGTGCCGGGCATGATGTGGCCTCGCTCGTGGACGTGACCAGTGGCAAGAACATCACAGTGACAATGGATGTCGGCGACGACACAGTATTGGGTACTAACGTCTTTGCCGAGTACGATGCCGTGTTCGAAGGTGGCGATGGAAACGACTCGATTCTGGACGATGGTATCGATGGTGGCGAGAAGAAGGAAATCAAGGAATTCGAGATCTTTCTCTAGATCACGGCGGTGATCGCGTGTAGGGGATGTTCGCACCCCTCACGTCCTGGGCCTACGGACTTGGCCTGAATCCAATCGGGGACACCCACATGTTTCTGCCAGCAGCGGAAAAATTGGGTGTCCCCTTTCGTCCCTGACGAATCCCTAACCCGAAGCGCGAGTTTTGAAGTTGCGCTTTTTTGTCGATACTCGTACTCGTACTCGAATGGTCGTGTTCGAGTACGAGTACGAAAACACGGGACTTTACACACAGTTTCGTATCTGGACGGCCAAAAAGCGAAACTTCAAAAAGCGCGAGCGAGGGAAGTGCCCCATCCCTTCGCTGACGCTTCGGGTTGTGAGTCGTCCATTCATTTCATCGTTTTATCAGCTCACCCACAACCTCTCCACGTGGAAATGCGGGCTATCTCTCGTGTCAATGTGCCGAGTTCCAAGTCGTTTCGCCGTCAGCCTCAGGCGCACGCCCTTGGGGGTGACATCGCGCGCCGCATCACGCCGCGGCTAACGGTTAAACAATCCATTGCCTCCGTGAACGGTTACCCACATAGCCAACGTTGCGTCGTCCTCCAGTCCGGCGGAATCGGTTCCCCAGCAGACCGATAAACTGCGATTGCCACTTCAGTGACACTTTGGGTATCGTAACGTCTTGAGAATCTTTGATACCTGCCGGGAAACCACACAGAGTGGAGAAGGAGAATCAATGAGACGATTCGCCCCAACGGGACGGTGCGCCACGAAAAAAGACTTCCAGCGAACGACCGCTCACGACAGCTTGCATTACGAGCCGCTGGAACCTCGCCGACTTCTGGCGGGCGCACCGATGTTGATCGATATTCTGGTCGGCGCGGGAGCGTCGAATCCCAATCAATTCACCGCAGTCAATAACACGGTGTTCTTCACGGCCAACGACGGAATCCATGGCGCTGAGTTATGGAAGTCGGATGGCACGGTCGCGGGGACTACCCTGGTCAAGGATATCCGCTTCGGTACAGCAAGCGGGTTCCCCAATCACCTAACCAATGTCAATGGAACCCTGTTCTTTGCGGCCAACGGGAATGAGGGAGTCGAGCTCTGGAAGAGCAACGGTACGTCGGCCGGCACAGTCCTGGTCAAAGACATCCTTCCCGGAATCGGGAGCAGTCTGCCCACGGAGCTGATCAACGTCAATGGGACGCTGTTTTTCAGCGCCGACGACGGGACTGTCGGGTTTGAACTCTGGCGCAGCGACGGGACATCTGCTGGTACGACACGAGTCAAAGATATCATGCCCGGCGTGGGTGATTCCGAAATGAAGTACCTGACCAACGTCAATGGCACCCTGTTCTTCTCCGCAACGGATGGAGTTCACGGCGACGAACTCTGGAAGAGCGACGGAAGTGAAGCCGGGACCGTCCTCGTCAAAAACATTCATCCCTTTTTGATGTCAGTGCCAAAGTACTTGACTAACGTTCAAGGAACGCTTTTTTTCTCGGCAGACGACGGAACCAACGGCGTCGAGTTGTGGCGGTCTGACGGGACCGATGCGGGGACCCTGATGGTGCGGGACATTCGAGCCGGTGGAAGCGGAAGTACCCCACGTTACTTGACGAACGTCAATGGCACGTTGTTCTTCTCGGCCAATACGGGCGCCTATGGTACCGAATTGTGGAAGAGTGACGGCACATTGGGCGGGACGACCCTGGTCAAGGATATTCGCGCGGGGGCAGATGGGTCATTCGCTCGCCACCTCACCAATGTGAATGGGACCGTGTTTTTTGTTGCCAATGATGGCCTCTCGGGGATCGAACTCTGGCGGAGTGACGGAACGAGTGCCGGGACTCAATTGGTCAAGGACCTTTCGCCGGGCATCGGTGGGGGAGCGCCGAGTTACCTGACCAATGTCAACGGGACGCTGTTCTTTCGCGCCCTGACGGATGCATTCGGAGACGAACTGTGGAAGTCGGATGGCAGGGGTGATGGTACCGTATTGGTTTCCGACATCCGCAGTGGCCCACAAGGCTCAAGTCCTTACGAATTGACTCAGATCAACGGCTGGCTTTTCTTTCGCGCCAACGATGGCATCAACGGACGAGAACTGTGGGTCATGGATGGCGGCGGAGAGGCAACGGTGCGTGGGCCAGGCGTGGCAGCTCCGGGTGTCCAATTGCCAGGCGTGGCAGGCGTCGGCGTTCCGGGCGCCGGGTTGCCGGGAGCGGGTGTCGCGGGCGTCGGTGTCAAATCGCCAACACCCCCTCAAGATCTGGCGATGATTGATATCGTCGCCGGGGCCGGTGCGTCGAATCCGCAAGACTTTATCGACGTCAATGGCACACTATTCTTCACCGCCAACCTGGAAGGTTCCGGCCGA
>JACTND010000104.1 GCA_014584305.1 Planctomycetota bacterium
AACGCCTTGGGAAGTCTATCGACCAAAGCGTCAAAGGAGACCAGCGGGCACTATCTAACGGCCTCGCGCCCGTGGTCCAAAAAACGGGGTCCACTTCCTCGAATGTGTTTTGTCTGCTGTTTGGCGTTCTTGTTGTTGGCCTGCGCGCTTGCCTCGATAGAAAGACCTGCCGTCGGGGTCGCGCTCGATCAAGCCAAGTGTGCTGCATTATGGGGTACCCAGTGGCAATGCAACCCATGCAAACATCGGGTGGTTTGTTCCTCTGCGTGTGGATGGACTGACGAAAAATACTTGGCTCCAACTGCGGGGCAATCGGTAACTCGTCCAAACTACCCTATGGCGGTTGTTTGCTTTGGATATTGCACTGCCCCAGTTTCGAACCCTGAAGGCTGTTTTGGAGAGGTTCCTGCCGGGGGCGGTTAGAGTGTCCGGCGCAACCGTTCACAGTTTGCAAGACGAATCGTGGTTTCGGTGTGATCCGCTAGTCGTCGTTTGGTAGGCAATACGTTGGCGAACTATCAGAGGCATTGCCCTGATGGTGCCGAATTTACCGACGGACCTGGTCCACACATCCAACCGGTCGTGAACGGTTTCCTATCAGGTGAATCTAGATTGATCGATTATTTTTCTGATTGGCCATGTTTTTGATCACTCGATTCGTGACTTGCTGTGAAAAAGTGGATCCAATGTTTCCATTTCTGGTTATGGGCACGATCTTGATGAGCTTCGCACGCTCAGCGTTGGCGGATGACGTTCAAGAGATTGGCGAAATCGCCAATCTGCTTGAACGCCAGCAAGGCCGATGTGGCGTAGACGCCGTTTACGCAGTTTGCAGGCTGCGAGGAAGCAACGTTACGTATGACGAGGTTGAGTCCGTCACGCCGTTTTCCAAAGAGCGCGGCACAACCGTGCAAGAGTTTTGCCGCAGCCTGCGTTCGTTTGGAATTCGGATGGTCGCCGACCATACCAATCTGGATGATCTGAACAGATGCTCCTTCCCCCTGGTGCTTCTGCTGCAGGATGCCGATGAAGTTGGCCATTACCTGGTCGTAACGAATATCACGGACGGAATATTCACCGTCGTCGAGGCGCGTGGGGACAAACCCAACGAAATGGATTTGGCCATGATTGTGGAACAATGGCGCGGAATTGCCATCGTAGGGACCGCTGAATGGCCTGTATTCGCGTTCTGGGGAAGCATGGCTATGGCAGCAGGTGTGTTGGTGTCGCTTTTTTGTCTGAACGCCAAGGTGCGAAACAAGGACGAGCTTCGATGTTTCGGGATTGGTGTTGGCCTGGTAACGCTCATGGGAGTAGGCGTATTCTTGTTGATCGGCATGAAGCCTTTTTTGACGAGCATGGGCCAGTCCGAGCAACCGGACCGGAGCAGAGCCACGCCCGCATATCTTTTGGAATCTGACCTGCCGATCGAGTTTCATACGTTTCCTTTGTTCAGAAATGGCGAGATGGATGTCTCGCGGCTGCGATCGGCGTGCGCATCGGTTATCCCTTATTGGCGCTATCGACGTTTCAGTGACCTTATCCATGCGCTGCGGGTGTTCGGCCACGACGCCGATTTTTCCTCCTGGGAGATATCTGGCTCTGCGGGGGAGGATGTCGAGTTGTTGAAGGGGGCGCGTCTGTTCCAATATGTGACGGAACCGATGCAGTACCAGTACGACTCCGGATCGACTCAGCCACCCTACTGTTTTGGGTTTGGCGAGCTGGCCGAACGGCAAGGCGACTCACCTTATCTGCCTGCGCACCGCGACGATATCTTGGCTGTTTTCGCGGAAATGCGGCTGCCGCTAGATACCCGCATCGTTTACGGCAGTCGGATACATTGCGTTCGAGACCTGCTTCAAACCTCGATCGCGAAGTTTCACCCGCACCAAGAACTTGAATTCACGGCCATCGCCTATTCGATGTACTTGCCCGGCGCTGGCGGATGGTGCAACAGGTTCGGACAAGAATTCGATTTCAATGAAATTGTCAGCGGGCTTTTGCGCAGAGCCGAGAAGGAGACGGCTTGTTTGGGCACCCATGTTCCCTACGCGCTGGCTTGTGTGCTGCAGGCGGATTCTCAAATTCCCGTATTGCGACCTGACAGTCGCAGCGCGGCCAGAGCATTCCTAGTTGAACTGAGCGCGGCGATTGAACAGAATCAAGCGATAAGCGGCGCGTTTAGACCGGCGATTGCCGACTGGGAGACATTGAAAGGGGTCGAACAACTTCATCAAGCGTTATTATTTACGGGCCACACGTTAGAATGGATGGCACTGGTCGAGCCGAGCTTGCGAGCAAGCGAATCGTCGCTGCGCAGGGCTTGGTACTGGGGACTATCCGCTATCGAGGCCCAGGATCCAACGCGGTTTCCCACAGGGTTCATGTATGCGCCTAACAGCCATCTCGTCCGCGCGCTGTGCTTGCTGGCCGATATCGAGGCGGCGATTGTCTTGGGCGTGGAAGGGTCACGAGAAAACTAGGTACCAGGAGGCTCGGCAATGAGAAGAATCGTCTGGGCGGCGGTCGTTTCCGTCACGATGTGGCAATCGATATGCGGTGATGATTTCAATCCTGCCTATTTCGAGGAACTGGCTGCGCAACCGTTGATGGTCATTTATAAGATGGTTACCACCGAACGCAATTCCGCTTCGGTGCGCAGCCTCGTGTTCGACGAATTGGTCGTCCGTGAAGCTCGAAAAAACAACATGTCTTTGCTTGAGATGCAAGCATACATCAATGGAAACCTGCATCAGGAACATCAACAACGATGCAACGGCGAAAATACCTTTAGTTTGACGAACTTGGGGGACGGTTCCCAAGGTCCTAAAAACTCTCAGGCGAATTTTTCCCGAAAGTCACAGAAGCCGATTGCGGATTACGAATACTATATCAAGCATTTGGGAATTCGCGGCCCACACGAGGTCCGTGCCGATCGCATATTTCAACAGTGGGGACTGCGGGACAAGGAGTGGTGGCTCGATCGAAAGGGAGCTTTTGCTGCGGCCGGTGCGACGCTGCCCCCCCAGGGAGTCGAGCTCGTCAATGGAATTCAATGCCATGTATTTTCATTGAATAAGGACACGTTCTGGGTAGATCAAAAAGATGGCAGACGCATCATGCGGCACCGCGTTGAATGGGAACCTGGCGTTTCCAAGATCGATGTCACCTACAGCGATTACCGCAACTACGGCAAGTACACTCTCCCTTGGCAAATGGAATGTACGTTTTATTGCCACGCCAGCCTGGAACCTGCGCTGAAGGGAAACGTCGCTTATCGAACGCGTCTTCAGGTCGAATCGCTTGAACTCGGCGCTGCCCGCATTCCCGATACGATCTTTTCCGAAGTACCCGTTCCGGCCGGAACGCTCGTATTCGATGTCGATACGGACCAGTCGATGGTTTTGGGAAATCGCCGGACGGGTGAAGTGAATACCATGATGCTGGATGAAATGGGGTTCCGTTTACCCGCCAAACAAACGCCGTGGGTAACGATTGTATTGGCGGTTGTAGGAAGCCTGGGATTGATCGCTATCGTCATTCGTTTAATTGCAGGGCGCCGGAGGTGACGAGAAATGTTGACGCCAAAGTTACTCGCCTCTCCGAGGCGAGGACTTTCGCCTCGGAGAGGCGAACTGCGAGCATTGGCGATCCTAAAATTGCATTGGAACAAAGCAGTAGTGCTTCGTCACAGTTTAGTTTTAGGATGACAAATACCTGAGGTTGTACTTTCTGAGGCAAATGCTCGCCTCGGAGAGGCGAGCAACTGTAATGGCAATCCTAATTCTTAATTGTGACAAAGCAGTAGGTTTCTGAATATACTTCGAGAAAGCAATTAAACGCATGATCCAGAGCTTCAACAGCGACTCCCTTCGCCGTGGTTGAGATCGCGCCGCTGCTCGGAGATGGGGTTAGGGATTACTGGATTTCCTAGAATTTAGGGCGAAATTTCGGAGTCAGTGGGATATGAATATTCGACCAAGTACGATGGATTCGCAGGCTCGTTCTGGATTCACGCTTATCGAATTGTTGGTCACCATAGCCATCACTGGCGTTCTCGTCGGATTGCTCCTGCCGGCAGTGCAGATGGTACGCGAATCGGCGCGGCGTACGGAATGCGCCAATCGATTGCGACAGATCGGACTGGCGGCGCTCCATTATGAAGGCACGTTCAAGCACTTTCCGCCTGGTATTCTGGCGCATCAAGAGATCATCTCGGCAGCCGAAGCAACAGACGTCAATCATCCGAATTATTGGGAGAATTTTCAATATACATCGTTTCTAACTTTGATCTTGCGCCAACTCGATCAAACTGCCCTGGCGGATTTGGTCCCCTTGGAAATGACGACCTTGAATCGACGGTTGTTCGATTTCCGTTTGCCGAACGGTCAAAAGAAATACTCTTGGGTCGGGGAAACACCCAACTTCATGATTCTCATCAGCGCGCAAGTCTCCGAGTTCGTCTGTCCTTCGGACAATGCGAACGAGGCGATTAATCTGCCTGACATGGTAGTGTGGGGAGGTGGGCAACCCTCCTTCTCGTTTGGAGACGATCGCTTTCATGATGTTCCTAGGCTGCAAGAACGAGTTCCGTCGCCATTTGGCGCAACCAGTTATGTGGCCTGTTGTGGAGCAACCTCTGGCGGAATAATACCTGGTGATACGGAACGCAATCGTTACTTGGGAATCATGCGCAGTCGCGCAACGCAGCGGGCGTCCGGCGTTGCTGACGGCCTGACCAATACGCTCCTATTGGGCGAAACGTTAGGTTCCATTCACCAGGGCCTTAGGACCGAGATGCGCCCTTGGTACCTGGGGGGAGTCGCTCGCAGCCGGGGCGCTTTTCTTTGGCAAAAACCGTACAGTGATACTTATCCAAACCAAGGTGTGCTGGGAAACCGCCGCAACTCACATGTTGTTGGATTCGGTTCATCACATCCGGGAATCGTGAATTTTTGCATGGGGGACGGTTCGATTCGCGGCATCACCCACTCCATCGATTGGCAAGCGCTGTATCCTCTGGGCGGCGCTGCCGATGGCGATCCGCCTCCGGCAGTCGAGTAGGGAACAGCATTCACATATTGGGGCGCCGTTCTAAAGGCGCGGCCAACATCCGCGACAACCGTTCACACGTCTTGGAGATTCGCAGTGGCCCGCTCTACCTGAACAAACGCCGCGCAAATGGAGAGAGCGCCCGATTTCTGTTTGCTCGCGGCTCAACTCCCCACCCCCTCATCCCCAGCCCTTCTCCCCCGCAAAGCCGGTGGAGAAGGGAGCAAGAATTGCCTTATTCCATCGGCTTTCTAGTGCTCTGTTCCAGTTAAGAATAAGGGTTGTGGCCAAAGTTGCTCGCCTCTCCGAGGCGAGGAATTTCGCCTCGGAGAGGCGAACAACGAGACTTCCCGATCCTAAAATTAAATTGGAACAAAGCACTAGCCCCAAAAGGCTAACGGCCAAGGTCACCGGGCGGGCGCAAATGACTTTCCATTTCAAAACCGGCTCGTTCGCCCGGTAGTGTCC
>JACTND010000113.1 GCA_014584305.1 Planctomycetota bacterium
CGTTGATATCGACCTGGTCTTTCATGCCACCCGACCGATCGATGACCCATGATCCACCACCGTACTCACCCGCCATGTACGCCCACGCTTCATAACCACTGCGCGGCGGCAGACGATGGGCCACCTTCGGACGGGGGAAATACAAATCGAGCTTCAACTCCGAATTCGGTTGCATGAAGAAACCGGCTGCCGGGAGCAGTTTGACATCGACGCGGTCGAAATACTCGATTCCGGCCTTGAATTTCGTGTAGGGGTTGACCTGCACCCATCCCAATCCGACACCAGTGAAACGCAACGCATCGCTACTTGAATGCTTGAAGTCGGAATAATAACCAATCGTAAAATTGGTCTCGATACCAGCAACTCGCTTGGGGTCGGATCCAAAATCAAACGCCAAGTAGGGGCTGTACGCCTTGCTTGGCAAATCAAAGCCAGTCACGACCTCATCCGGGCCTCTCCAAAAATGGAAAATGAATCCCGGAGAGATGTGCAGCGCTTGCGTGCCTCCCATAAAGTTCGGCCAGTTCAAAGTCGTGGCGATTTCCGTATCGAGAACATCAATTGCTTCCGGCTTGGTTTTGTCTCCGTAAACCCAGGTCTGGCGAAACCGGGGGCGCTCTAAAAGACGTGGAATGTATTCGTCGCGCAGCCGGGACCAAGCCTGCGAAGGCCAAGCGTTTTGTGCGGCTGGCCAGTTGTTCCCCGGAGCGTTGTTATATCCCCAGGGCGCGGGTTGCCCGAAATAGGTTGCCGGGGCTTGATTGCCAAACGTGTTGTCGAAGTACATCGGGGGGGGGCCCTGGTACACCTGCCCGGGTGGATTGCCGAACAACGGCGTGGACTGTGGCGGTGGGGAGTAGGGTGCAAACGGCAACGGAGCGCTTTCCGTTGCAAAGGGATCGAACTGGGGCGGTTGCAACACTGCCGGCGCTTGGGTTGCGAAGGGGGATGCCGTCAGCCCTTGCGGTAACGCTTGATACTGCTGCGGCGGTTGGCCAACAATCATGCCATTGGCGGCCGGTCCTGATGGAAGCTGATCCGGCTGTCCCGCGCCGGTCATCCATTGCTGGTTTTGGCAAAAGGCGGGCAAGGTGCCCGCTGCGCTCAGCGCGCACGCGATGAGTGCCAAAGATCCACGTTTTCGGCAAAATTCCCCAAGAAAATACAAGTTGGCGCCTGTGACCGGTCGATAATCACTCGTTTTGGCTATGCCCTGGGACGTAATTACCAAGGTGGAGAGGGGGCGTCAAGCCGAATCGATCACGGCCTTGTTTGCGGGTGGAAAGCTGGTAATATGTCCCCCGAAAGAAGTGATTAGTTCAGCGTGAAATCCCATGGCAGTTC
Organism: Planctomycetota bacterium; assembly: GCA_014584305.1. GTDB lineage: Bacteria > Planctomycetota > Planctomycetia > Pirellulales > Pirellulaceae > BJ22. The sequence goes on from JACTND010000113.1 coordinate 1,345, forward strand.
CTAAGCGAAAACACTCGAATTCTCGATCCGGCAAACGTCGTGCGCATGATGGTCTAAAACCTAAGAAGCTGGTGTTGTGCCCCAAGTGCAGCACCGCGCATCCCCCGCATGTCGTGTGTCCAAAATGTGGTTTCTACATGAGCCGCGTAGTCGTTCCTGCTCGCGAAAATGTCTAGCCCGACGCGCTATTTTTTTCTTTTTTTCCATAATTGGCCAAACAACGTTGAACAAGTTGCGCCCTGTTTCAAATAAGGGACTACTTGCCCGACAGCAACTCGTTTTGGTTTTGCCACCTGTCATTTTGTCATCCATCGAGACGGTTTGCAGACTCGCGTACGCGTCGCGCGCGTAATTTCCTTGGAAAACCGGCAATTTTCCAATGAACCAAAGGTGCGGCACGCACTTTGCAATCTTCTCAACGCTTGCACGTGAGTGCCTAAACGGCATGACGGAGCAAATCCGTTCACAGATTGACCAAGCTACGACTAGAAGCAGATTCGGCTATTAACAAAGGTAAAAATCCATGGCCCTGGGCGAAAAAATCATTGGAATCGATTTGGGTACGACGAACTCGGTGGTCGCCGTTATGGAAGGTGGTGAACCAACGGTGATCGCCAATCAGGAAGGCGACCGGACGACACCCAGTGTGATCGCGTTTACTCGTGATGATGAGGTATTGGTGGGAGCGCCGGCCCGGAACCAACGGGTTACGAACCCTGAGCGGACCGTATATTCCGTCAAGCGGTTTATGGGGCGGCGACATGCGGAGGTGGCCACTGAAGAGAAGATGGTTCCTTACAAGGTCGTCGGCGGTGCCCATGAGTATGTGAAAATCCAGATTGGCGACCGCGAGTACACGCCGCAAGAAATCTCGGCCAAGGTCTTGCGGAAACTCAAAGAAGCGGCCGAATCCTATTTGGGCCACAAAGTCAACAAAGCGGTGATCACGGTCCCGGCCTATTTCAACGACGCCCAGCGGCAGGCGACCAAGGACGCCGGTGCCATTGCCGGTTTAGAAGTCGCTCGGATTATCAACGAACCTACCGCGGCCGCGATGGCTTACGGTTTGGACAAAGGGAAGCGCGAACAAAAGATTGTGGTTTTCGATTTGGGCGGTGGCACGTTCGACGTGTCGATTCTGCAGCTCAACGAAGAAGACGGCATGAAAGTTTTCGAGGTGATTGCCACCAATGGCGATACGCATTTGGGCGGTGATGATTTCGATGAGGTCCTGATCAATTATGTGGCCGACGAGTTCAAAAAATCGCAAGGGGTCGATCTGCGAAAAGACGTAATGGCTTTGCAACGGTTGCAGGAAGCCTGCGAGAAAGCGAAAAAGGAACTCAGCTCGCGGCCACAAACCGATATCAACTTGCCGTTTATCACCGTCGTCGATTCCGTGCCCAAACACCTGCAAATGTCGGTCACGCGCGCCAAGTTCGAGGAATTGATCGATCCGCTCATCGAACGTTGCCGCAAACCGGTTGAGTTAGCCATGCGCGACTCGAAGCTATCCTACGGCGACATCGATGAGGTGATCTTGGTCGGCGGATCAACTCGTGTCCCCAAGGTGCAAGAGTTGGTCAAGAAGATGTTCAGCAAGGAACCGCACAAGGGGGTCAATCCCGATGAAGTTGTGGCCGTCGGCGCCGCGATTCAAGGGTCCGTGTTGTCGGGCGACCGCAAGGATGTGCTGTTGTTGGATGTCACTCCGCTGACGTTGGGAATCGAGACCGAGCATGGGATTATGACGGCCTTGGTCGAGCGAAACACCACCATTCCAACCGAAAAGAAACAGGTGTTCAGCACTGCCGCAGACAATCAAACGGCGGTAACGATTCAAGTGTATCAAGGCGAGCGCAAAATGGCTTCCGACAACCGGCTGCTGGGCAAGTTCGACTTGACCGGCATTGCACCTGCACCGCGCGGTGTACCGCAAATCGAAGTCAAATTTGATATCGACCAGAATGGCATCCTCAAGGTGTCCGCGCGCGATTTGGGTACCGGCAAAGAGGCGAAGGTCGAAATCAAGGAGTCGTCGGGGATTTCTGAAGAGGAGATCAAACGGATGCAGGCCGACGCGCAATCCCACGCAGAAGAGGATCGTCGCAAATTCGAGTTGGCATCGGCGCGGAACGAAGCCGATAACATGTGTTACCAGATGGAAAAATTGATCAAGGAACACGCGGACAAGTTGAGTGACAATGACAAACAACCTTTGGAAGCGGCGATCAAGAAGGTCAAAGACGTGAGCCATCAGGACGACGTGGCAGCGATCCGTGCCGCGGTCAAGGAGTTGGAAACGGCATCCCACGCTGTCAGCCGTGCCATGTATGAGCAGGCTTCATCCCCGGGGGCGACTTCTGGCGGCAACGGAACGCACGGGTCAACCAGTGCGACTCCTGCGGACGACGCTATTGACGCGGAGTTTGAGGTCAAAAAAGACTAATTGGATCGCGACGTATTCTCCGTCTTGTTCGTCGTCTCTACGTGAGGCGATACATACTGACGTAAACGATCGGCCGCACTTTGGGAGAGCTGCGAATTTTCGGCGCGGGCAGCCTCTTCCAGTGCGCGCGCCGCCTCGCTCAACCCAAAGAGTCCCACGGTCCCGCCGGTCCCTTTGATCCAATGTGCGATTTGGGCCAAAGTGGCCCAGTCGCCGTTTTCCGTGGCGGTGCAAATTTCCTCTAAACGCTTCTGAACCTTGTTTACGAGTTCCAAGGCAAACTCTCGGAACGGTTCTTGATCCGGCAACTCGCGCAGCCAATTGGACTCGACTTCAGGCGCGACGAGTGGAATTGATTTGGTGCCTCGTAGCGACTGACCAGCGGGCATAGCGCCCTGTTCCCGCAGTGTCCAGTTGGCAATTTTTCGCAGCAACAAATTGATATCGATCGGTTTCGAAAGGTAGTCGCTGCAACCGGCGTCGCGGCATTTTGATTCGTCTCCCTGCATGGAATTGGCAGTGAGCGCGATAATCGGCGCGGTGAAGTTGCGTTTCCGCAATTCGGTGGCCGCTGCGTACCCGTCCATGACCGGCATTTGCATGTCCATTAAGACGATGTGAACGGATTGGTCTTTCAACCACTCAACAGCCTCCAAACCGTTCTCCTTGAGTTCGACATCCGCGCCGGATTCGCGGAGGATCAATGCCAGCAAATCGCGGTTGGTATCGGTATCGTCAACAACCAACACGCGCACTCCCGCCAGATCGACGTCGATCCCATCAATCACCTCTTCATCGGCAACGAAACGAAGTGCAGTTTGGCTGTCGATCATATCCCCGGGCGACAGCCTGCCGGTTCCAATGCGTATCGAGAACGTGCTGCCCAGTCCTGGTTCGCTGGAAACGGCGACTCCGCCGCCGAGCGCCTCGGCCAATTGGCGACTGATGGATAATCCAAGTCCCGTGCCGCCAAATTTGCGCGTCACGGAGTTGTCCGCCTGTGTGAATGGATCGAAAATCTTCGCCATTTGTTCGGGGGTCATACCAATCCCCGTATCGGCGATGATGAATTCCAGCTCGGGCGCCGGATCATCGAAGCTCCCCAGCAGGCGCATCGTGGTGGCCACGTGTCCTTGCGGCGTGAACTTGATGGCATTGCCAATGATGTTCGTCAGGATTTGGCGCAAGCGTGTGGGATCGCTTGTGATCCGCACCGGAACCGCACCGTCAAAATGAAACTGTAAAGCGATGCCCTTCTCTTCCGCCCGGACTTGAAGCGAGGCCACGACCTCATGCAGAATGCGCACCGGGCAACAATCGATCGCCTCGACTTCCATCTTGTTGGCTTCGATTTTCGACAGATCGAGCAGGTCGTTAATCAGTTGCAACAAGTGATTGCCATTGGCATGAATCGTTTGCAATTTGCGGCGCGATTCGCGGGGGTCTTTGACGAGCCCGCGGAGCAGAACGTCGGTGAAGCCGATCACGGCAGAGATGGGGGTTCGAATCTCGTGGCTCATCCGGGCCAGGAATTGGCTCTTTGCCGCGTTGGCGGACTCCGCTTCATCGCGCGCTTGCTCTAATTTGACTTTGGTCGCCAATAATTCCTGGGCGGTTATTTCCAACTGCTTGGATCGAGCTTCCACCGTCGCCGTTCGCTCCAGAACTTTTTCCTCTAACTGGATGTTCAATTGTTGCAAAGCATCGAATGTATTTGC
>JACTND010000133.1 GCA_014584305.1 Planctomycetota bacterium
ACGTCGATTTCATCGCCGACGCGAATGAGCTCGCTGGGATGATTCACGCGCTTGACCCAGGACATTTCGCTGATATGCACCAGGCCTTCGATGCCCGGCTCAAGCTTGACAAAGGCGCCGTAGTTCATCACGCTGACGACTTCACCTTTGTGAACGCTACCCACCGAGTACTTTTCTTCAACGTTATCCCAGGGGTTGGGGAGCAGTTGTTTCAGCCCCAACGCGATTTTTACTTTGTCCCGATCGATGTTCAACACCTTGACGTCGATTTCCTGATCGAGCGCAACCATTTCCGACGGATGCGCGACACGAGTGTGCGCCATGTCGGTAATATGCAACAAGCCGTCGATTCCGCCCAGATCGACGAACACGCCAAAGTCGGCGATATTCTTGACGATCCCGCGCCGCACTTGTCCGATTTCCAATTCGGACAACAGCTTTTGCTGAGCGTATTGTCGCTCTTTCTCGATCAACGAACGTCGGCTGACGACGATGTTTCGGCGCTGTTCGTCAATTTTCAACACTTCACATTGCAAGACTTTGCCGATGTACTCTCCGATGTCACCAGGGCGTCGAATATCGACTTGGCTGGCGGGCAAGAAAACTGGCACGCCGATATCGATCAACAAACCGCCCTTGATCTTCCGCGTGCAAGTGCCGGTTACGATATCGCCCTCTTTGACATTGGCAATCACTTCGATCCAGTGGATGATGTGGTCGGCTTTTTTCTTGCTGACGGTAATCAACCCCTGGTGTTCCTCTTGGACGCCTTCGTCCTCCAGATTCTCGATCAGCACCTTGATGGCCTGACCAACGGTAGGCTGAGTTTCGTGCGCTTCCCATTCGCTGCGCGGAATGGTGGCCTCGCTTTTGAAACCGATATCGACGATGACGGCTTCATTGTCCACCCGGACGATCCGACCTTCGACAATCTCGTTGATTTGGAACTTGCGACCGTCTTCACCCGAACCCAAATACAGTTCGGAAAACTCGTCGCCGTCAGTTTGAAAGAGAGTAGCCAGTTCTTGGGAGATGTCTTCGTCTTCCAAGTGGCGGATCAGAATGCGATTGACCATGCAATAACTCTTTAGCGTGTCGCTGAATGGGCACCCGTCGGCTACTTCGGGACCAGTTTCAGGACTCAATGGTTGCACGCTGCACGGACCGGAGGCAATGGGGTTGCGCGCCGTCGGCAGGCGTGTCAGGAGGTTGACCTTAGTCACAGCCGAAGTCGGCAGCCTACCAAAACGGTCGCCGATTCACAAGGCGGTTGGGGATCCGGCCTCTTCATTACGCAAATGCAACGGTTCAACCTATAAGCCGTTCGACCAAGGTCGCCGCCAGCCCCTGGGAAACCCAAAGTGCGACCGCCAACAGGCCCGCCGCGGCCAGAAAAACCAACGCCAATTCCCCCATCTGCAGACGCCAAACCGTCCCTCGGGAACACCCCAATTTGAACATGGTCTGCATCTCTGCCGCGCGCAAACGCTGGGACAACATCAAGACGAGGATCAACAACAATGCCGTGGCGGCGCCGACCAGGATCGCGTTGACGTCAAAAAAACGTTTGACGCGAAACACGAATGACAACAGTTCCTCGATCACTTGACTCGGAATCACAATCTGGGCATCCGCCCGTCTGGCTTGGTACCGCCCCAGCAAAATCGTTTCCGATTTTTCGTCGTGCGCGGCGACAATGATCGCCGTCAAGGGAAACTCGTCGGGGTCACCGTGAAAATGAAAGGCGCCGATGTTCTCGGCAGTGATCTCGGTGTACGGCAGCACAGCGGCACTGGCTACGACGTTATCCTCATCGCGCCGCAGCACTTTGCCCGAATCGCTTTCGGCAATGACGTCGTCGTGACCATGCCCTAACCCTTGGATGACCCAAGCCGTTTTCAAATCGACGAAAACCGCGCGGTCGTCGGCGGTCTGGTTCGCCGCTAGGACTCCAACCACGTGCATTTTCAAGGGATACAATCCCGCTATGTCCAGCAGGTTTTCTCGATCAGACAACAAGCGATCGCCTGGCTTCAGACCCAACGTGCGCGCCACTTCGGCGCCCACGACACACTCACCCAAGGTTGCCAACGGACGACCGGATTCCATACGCAAACTGCGCAGTTCGAAATAAGCCAAAGTTGCTCCCACGATCGGGTAGCCCCGCGCGCGAAAGCGACAATACAACGGAAACACTCTTCCCAATCCGGACTGCGTGAGTTGACGGTATTCGCGATAGGGCAGGGTCCGCTGGGGCGGCTGTGAAAAGTGGAGCACGTGCAAGGTCAGATCCAAACCACTGCCCGGCGCACCGACTACGGTCGGCGTGTCCCAAGCCCGCGCGCGCAACTGTTTTTGAAATTGTGTGAGCAACAGCGACAACAACAATGGCAGGTAGCAGGTCAGAAAAATACATGCCACTAGTAGAACCGTCTTCCATCGGTAGAAGACCACGTAATGCCAGGCCAGTCGCCACCAACCGATCACCCGCCACCTCCCTGATGGAACTCGGCGAAGTCGATCACGCGGTCGAATCCATCCAACACGCCCGCATCGTGCGTCACGGCCAAGAGAGTCTGCCCGGCCCGGTCGGCCTCGTCGAATAAAACTTGCAGAACATTTCGTTTATTGGCCGGGTCCAAGTTGCCGGTCGGCTCGTCCGCCAACATGAGCGGCGGTGCGGCAACGAGTGCCCGACAGACGGCCACCCGTTGCTGCTCGCCTTGCGACAATGCGTGCATGTAGCGCCGCGCCTTGCCGTGCAAACCCATTCGCTCAATCAAGCTCTCGGCCCGCGCGCGCACTTCCCGCGTCAATGCCAATTGGGGATTGATCCAATAGGGCAACATCACGTTATCGATCAACGGCAAATAGGGCACAAGCTCAAATTGTTGAAAAACAAAACCGATGTTGGCGATCCGGAAGTTGCGCCGCGCGGCATCTCCCAAGGCTGATACCACTTGCCCGTTTACAGTAACCTGGCCACTGGCCGGGAGCGCAATCCCCGAAATGAGATTCAACAGTGTGGTCTTTCCGCTGCCGCTCGGCCCGATGATCGCCACCTTCTCCCGTGCTCGGATCCGCATCGCCGGAATCTTCATGACAAACGCCGTTCCGGGATATTCGAAGTGCAAATTCTCAATGGCAATCATCGGCAACCGCTAGCACCTGACAACGCAGGATTGATCTTGGGTGAATGGAACAATTTGAATAGAAAATAGGGACTTTAACCAGTGCCGCGCGTGGCGACGATCCTTGGTGGGTTGGATTCTCCGAAGGACCTGCCGCGCGGACAGTTGAATACCATAACCAAGGGCGACTGGCAGCGCGGCGCCACTCGATCGCCCGATTTCAAGCAGAGTCTCAATGGAAATCGAAAAACTGGCGGAATACGCCAATCATACGTTGACTTGGATCGGTTTCGGCACACTGGTTGGTCTTTCGGCCAAAGCGATCATGCCGGGCCGCGATCCTGGCGGTACCGTCGCGACCTTGATGATGGGCATTGCCGGAACGTTGATCGGCTGCGCGATTCTCCGTTTCTTTTATCCGACCATGAATATCCAGCCGATCAGTCTCGAGGGGTTTTCCGTCGGGGCCGGCGGGGCCTTCATTCTGCTCCTCTTTTACAAGGTACTGGGCGGTTATTGGTTCACGGAAGGAGAACAAATCACTTATCGACATCGTCGCCGCCGGCGCGTTGTGCCGACGATAATCGACGAATAATGCCGGTGACGATCGACCGCAAGCGTTGCTTTCGCCTCCCCCTTGTGTTCTAATGCCCGGCACGGACGCCGCCCGACTCTCGTCATCGGCGGCTTGGTATTTCCAGTTTCAAGGTAAAGGTTGATAACGTGTCGCAAAGATTTTTTTGTGGAATTGCGCTAGCCGTCTTGGTATTCGCGGCGGCGGCTAACGTGACCGCGCAAGACGAAACAACTACGGCTGCCCCTAATGACGGAATGTTGACCATCGGCTCGAAAGCGCCGACACTCGACATCGAACATTGGGTCAGTAATGGCAACGGCCGTTTTGCTCCGGTCAAGGAATTCGAACCGAACAAAGTTTATATTGTGGAATTCTGGGCCACGTGGTGCGGACCCTGCGTCGCCAGTATGCCCCACTTGAGCGAAACTCAGCAGAAGCTGGCCAAAGAGGGAGTAACGATAATCAGTGTCAGCGACGAAGATCTGGAAACTGTCAACGGTTTCTTGGATCGGCCCTACGTGGGTGAAGAGGGGCAGGACTCCACCTATCGAGCATTGACTAGCCATTATTGCTTGACAACGGATCCTGATCGCTCTACGCATGAAGCGTATATGGAAGCCGCGCAGCAAAACGGTATTCCGACAGCCTTTATCGTGGGCAAATCGGGATTGATTGAATGGATCGGCCACCCCATGTCCATGGACGAACCGCTGGAAAAGGTCTTGAACGGCACCTGGGATCGCGATTCCTACTTGGCGGAATTCAAAGCCCAACAGGAATTGGAAGGGAAGATCAATCAGGCCTTTCGATTTTTGCAAACCGGCAAAACGGATGAAGCCATTGAACTGCTCACCGAGATCGCCAACACAACGAAAGACGAGGGCATGAAAATGCAATTGGAAATGCTCCGTTTCCAATTGCTGTTGTCGGTGCGGCCGGACGAAGCTTCCAAAGGTTACCGCGCGTTGGTTGAAGCCAATCGCACCAATGGAATGGCGTTAAATCACCTGTCGTGGACCGTGTACGAAGTCGTGGAACAAGGCGAGACGATCCCTGATGATTTGAAAGACGCTGCCTTTCAGGCCGCGAAATGGGCCGCCGAGGCGGAACCCAACGACGGTTCGATCCTCGATACTCTCGCCCATTGGCTGTATGTGTACGGGGACCTCGATCAAGCCATCGAAGTGCAAACCAAAGCCCTGAAAAACCCGGGCCCTGCGGCTGAAGAGATCGAGGCCTTTCTGAACAAACTCAAGGAAGAGAAAGCCAAGAAGGACAAAGGCGAATAAACGCTCAGTCCATTCGGTTCCCCTTAACACCCAACGGCCTGAACCCGGGCCGTTTTTTTGTCCCCAATCCAATAGGTGCCACCCACCTAATTTGCCATTTCGGTCGAAATCCCTAATCGATGCCCCCATTTCCGGTATCTGCTGCTCAAAAGGGGACACCCAACTTTTTGGCAATGGGTTTCCATTTGTGGGTGTCCCTTTTCTAGCTATTTGTGGGTGTCCCTTTTCTAGCGATCATTCGACATGGCCAGATTCCTTATTCTCGGTGTGTTACCGGGGGTTGTGGGGGAATCTGGCTTATTTAATATTTGGACTACAAAAGCATTTGCATTTTCATCCCATTTTCACATTTCTCTGGCTTTTTTTACTTAACGGCGTAGCCCCTCACCCCCAACCCCTCTCCCCTCGCAGAGCCGGGGAAGCCGGGGGGCGAGGGGAGAAAGAAAGGGAAAGGCGGCCACCGAGAAGCTGCCTAGCGGGAGATTGAGCGAACCAACAA
>JACTND010000142.1 GCA_014584305.1 Planctomycetota bacterium
GCTACGAGACAGCGCTGAGTATTCCGGTGAGTAATAATCTGCCGGCGGCCAGTTCGGCATCTTCCGATGCGCCCGCACCGGCGTCGGCTTCTGGCCTCCAGCGCTATTGGCCTTCCGCCGTATTGTGCGTGGCGATCATCGCCAGCGTAGCGGCGGGTTTCGCGATGTGGCGCACGATGTCACTCCGGCGACTACCGCGGCGACTTGGATATAGCATGGCGGACGACGACGATCCGCCGTCGATGTTTCGCGAGCGCGGCCGATGATCAGTGGGATCCTAGGCTTGGGGCTTTTGTTGGTGCCGTTGGCGGTGACGGTGGCCGCTATCGTCGCGCTGGCGTTGCTTGTTCGATGGCACATGTTGACGAACGTGTATCGCGAGTTGGCCAAGCGTTTTGCCGGCTGGCTGGACCGTCGGTGGCTGTTGCCAGTCCTGCGCGCTCCCTATCGTGGTATGGAAACGCGCTTGTACAGTACCTGGAGTGGCACGGGACGCATTACGAACACAACGCTCGTGCAGATCCCTTGGCCGGACCGCAGGCTGCGATTGTTGGCCACGCATCCGGCCCTCCTGCAGGATCTTCCCGTGCGCCGCTATGGGGGACCAATCACCGGTGCCAGCCGCGGCGCGGTGGCTTCGGACTTGGTGGTGCATGGGAATGATTCGGGATGGGCGCAGCGCGTGTTGGACGCTGAGGTCATCGATCGCTTGCGAATGATGCTGGTGCATGACATCGACCGCGCTACGTGGCTAACCATTGAACGGGGGCAACTTCGGTTGCATTGTGCCGGCGCACTGCGCGAACGTTCGAGCCTGGAACGATTCTTGCGAGTCGCTTGGCAACTGTACGATTGCCTAGCCCTCAGCTGTCCGGAGGGTGTCGCTTTTTTGTCCGGGCGAGAAGGAGTAGCCGTGAAAGCCCGTTGCCCGGTTTGCACGCAGCCAATCGAAGTCGCACCGGCGATTTGTGCCGGATGCCAAACCCCGCACTGCCCCGACTGCTGGGATTACCACGGCGGCTGTGCGGTGTTCGCCTGCGGCGACAAGCGGCGACAGTGATAGCGCCTTTTCTGCGATCCTGTAGCAACGTATAGTTCTTTCTGTTACGTGGTCTTGACTACAAACAAAGAGTTAGAACAGAGAAAGCAGATCGACCATGAAATTAAAATTGACCATCGCGGCTGTCCTCGTTGCCTGTTTTGGTGTTGTGGCGTGTGCGCAACCGACCGCCCAAGCACAAAAAGAACACGCTTGGCTCGAACGGTTCGTCGGCGAATGGGAATCGTCCATGGAAATGTCGATGGGCCCCGACCAGCCTCCGATTACCAGCACGGGAACGATGTCGGCCAAGATGTTGGGCGATTTCTGGATGATTGCCGAAATAAATGGCGAAGTGATGGGTACCACGATAAACGCAGTGAACACGGTCGGTTTCGACGCCAAGAAAAACCACTATGTCGGAACGTGGGTCGATTCGATGAGCGATCACGTCTGGTATTACAAGGGCTTTGTCGATGAGTCGGGTAAGAAATTGACGTTGGAAGCCGAAGGGCCGAACTTCATGAATCCGGAAGTGACCACGCAGTTTCGGGACATCTATGATTTTCAATCGGCCGACCACTTGATTTTGACGTCCCAGATGCTGGACGACAGCGGCAACTGGATTCAGTTCATGCGCGGAGAAATCAAGCGCAAGAAATAGCCCTCCGGAAAAAAAAGCACTTCCGAGTACTTCTGATAGGGCCGACAGCGGAGACTCGCCTCCGGAACAAAAGCACTTCCGAGTACTTCTGATAGGAAGTTTACGATGCTGATTTCTGAACTCATGACGGCCGAATTGTCGGGCGAGATGGCCATGACGCGCAAGCTGTTGGCCAGGATTCCCGATGACAAGCTGGAATGGAAGCCTGCTGGGGAACTGCACACGATCGCTTGGAACGCAGCCACGCGAAGTAGCAGTGGAGAATCCATCGTCGCTGCCCGGTGTTGGTTCTGGAGGTATTCGCAGTGAATGACATTGTAAAGAGGCCAACTGCGCCTGTTCGGATCGCAGCGGCGGCAATTGCGATTGTAGTGGCTGGGCTGTTAGGGCTGGCGGCTGTGGCTAGGATGGACGATCTCGTACGACCGGCGCTGGGCGAGACCGGCGCATTGGTGGTCGGGTGCGCGACAACGCTAGCCATTCTAATTGGGTTGGGGCTCGTGTCCTATCGGGCACTGACCCGGTGAACGTCTTTGGACGGTGTGAGGCTACTTTGTCAATCCAGTTGATGTTTAACCGTCAGCTGTAGGCGTACGTTAGTAGCGCGCGAGAGCGCATCCGACTAACATGTTTACCAAGTTTGCGCTGACCAGTAAGCGTCGCCGAAAAATATGATCCGCCCAGTTCGCCAATGGATTCGGTTTTCAATGCTAAATGTTTCGACGGCGACCGGGAGAGGGCTCTCGCTTGGCGAATCACCAAAGTTCCTGACCCGATCCAGCAGTCAGAAGACTCGGCAAAGCTCCGCGCGTGTTTTAGGATACCGAAATGATCAGTTAATGTGGCGGTAGGTCAACCGTGCTCGTAGATTCAACCACGAACCATACGGTGTATTGACGTCAGGCCCCGTTACCACGGCCGTTCTGTCCCGGGAATAACACATGATCAAGCTCGCATTAGTGCCCGTTCTTTTTGTAATTGCCTGCATATTCGCGGGCGTCTATGGGGCCGTGCATAACCAGATTTCCTACACCGTTTCTCCGGAATATTTCACCCAATTCAAGTTCCTTCAGTTTCGCATAGCCCAGAGTTGTCCTGAGCGTCTTGGTGCTGCCATTGTCGGCTGGCGTGCGGCGTGGTGGATGGGAATCGTGATTGGTGCCGTACTCATCCCGCTGGGATTAGTGATACCGGGCAACGCGAACTATTTTTGGGCGATCATCCGAGTGTTTGGTGTTGTTGTTCTGACCACATTGACCGTCGGAATCGCCGCGTTATTGGTCGCATTGGTCGCAGTCAATACGGAAACCGCTGGCGACATCGCGCGCTATGGCAACGACATCCGAGATGACGTCGCCTTTGTCCGCGCTTCCATAATGCACGATTTCAGCTACCTCGGCGGTCTAGTTGGTATTGTCACGGGTAGTGTGTCCATATTCTGGCAGCGCCGGCGGCTCCGTGTTGCTGGTCGCGATGCGAAACCGTGGAAGAAGCGATTCAATCTTCAGGGGGCTCCGACTCGGCGACGATCAGACGCGCCAGGCGGCGTGTGAAATAGAAGATTCTCTGCAGTTGATGGACGATATCGAACTCGAGTTGAAAACGGGCCAGCCGATCCTCGGTCGAGGACAACAGCCGACGGCGCAAGTGCGTCGTGACTCGCCATTGTATTTCCCCGAAGAGACCTTTGCTCCCCACGACCTCCCGCGCCAATGGTCCGTCGGCTTCCCTTACCGCTTGAACGGCGTCCCGCAGACGATCGCGCACGAAATCAATAAGCTCTTCCAGTAATCGCGTCGTCTCCGCGCTGATCACGATGTTGTGTCGAATCCGCGTACGGCCTAACTCCGCCAGTTGCTCGCAAATAATATCGCTGATATTCTCCAAGTATCCGGCCGCCAAGACGGAATCCTCCAGCCGCACGGTTTCGCGGGCCGACAAGGTCCCTCGCGAAATCATGCGCAGGTACTGAACGCTGCGTTGATACAGTTCATCGATGTCGTTATCGCGGGCCGCCAGTTCCTCCAAGGTTTGCCAGTTCCCGTGCAACAAGCGGGGTTTGGCCAAATCCAAATTGGCTGCCACCAACGCGCCGATATGTCCCAGCTCCAACCGCGCGTGGTCCAATGCCACACTGGCCGCGCCGACTAGGCTGTCATCGAGATAACGAGGCACTCGGTCGGGAACAACACGCTGGTCGGCGTCCGGCGCCAAGCGCTGCGCCAGCTTCGTCAGCGGGCCGATCCAGCCGATCAGCAACAGCGTGCTGATTCCGTTGAACAAGGTATGCGCCAGCGCCACTTGCCGCGCCACATTGTTGGATAGGTGCGCGACCAACCAGGTCAATTGAGGCAACACCAGGACCCACAGCAGCACGCCGAACACGTTGAATAAAATGTGGATCAAAGCTGCTTGTCGCGCGATCGGTTGGCGTCCCCAAGAAGCCATGAGCGCAGTGACACAGGTACCCAAATTCGCCCCCAAGACAACGGCGATCGCGGCTGGCAAACGCATGGCCTGATCGTCCACCAAGGCGATGACCAGCCCGGAGGTCGCCGAGGAACTCTGCACGGTGGCCGTAAAGACGGCGCCGACCAGAATCCCCAACGGCGGGAATTCGATCTGCCGCATCCAATTCGCGAACATCGGTTCGTCGCGCAAGGGATTTGTCGCCACCGTCATCTGGTTCAACGCCAGAAACAACAAGCCCAATCCTAATGTCACCGATCCCAACTGCCGATACAGGTCCCGGCGGAAGATAGCGGTCAACAGAAAACCGACGCCAATCAACAGCCAGGCGGCCTCGGTGACTTTGAACGCGGCGATGTGAATGGTCAACGTCGTCCCCAAATTGGCCCCCATGATCACCCCCGCCGCCTGACGCAGGGTCATCAATCCGGCCGACACAAAACCAACCACCAGGACGGTCGTCAGCGACGAAGATTGTATCAACGCCGTGATCAGTGCGCCGGTGGCCACTCCCGCCAGGGGATGCGTCGTGAAACGGGACAACCAGACGCGGACCCGATCGCCCGCCACGGCCTGTAACGAATCGGACATCTTGCCGACGCCATAGAGAAACAGTGCCAGTCCGCCGGACAGTCCGATCACAATGGCAAGCGCTTCGTGCACGGCAGCAATCGCTACAAATAAGGTGACAACAGGCGCGCCGCACCGTCACGCAGACGGATCGGCAAACTTCGTTCGTCCAAGTCGTCCAAGGTCGCCTGTTTCGACAGGGCCATTTTCGCAGCGGTCAACCGGCCGAGCGCGGTGGCCAGTTCGCTGCTGTAACACTCGATATTGAATTCGAAATTCAAACGCAAGCTGCGCGGATCCCAATTGGCTGATCCCAACAATGCCCACGTCTGATCGACAATCATCAGCTTGGTATGATCGAACGGGGGTGGCGTCAGCCAGACTCGCGCGCCGCGCTGCACCACTTGCCACAACTGCGCCGTGGCGGCCCATTGAACCAAGCGCAGGTTGCCCCGTTCCGGAAGCAGAATATCGACGTGCACGCCGCGCAACGAGGCCAAATTGATGGCCGCAATCAAAGCCACATCGGGCAGGAAGTAAGGTGTGACCACCGTGACGGAACGGCGCGCGCACGTGAGTCCCGCCATCAGCATCAGGCGCAAATTATCGAGATCTTCGTCCGGACCGTCGGGAATCGCCCGCGCCAACATATCTCCCGCGGAGTCCAGCGCGGGATACCACACCTCGCCGCTGAGCAGTTC
>JACTND010000319.1 GCA_014584305.1 Planctomycetota bacterium
GCGAGAGGTCGGTTCCACCACCCGGATCGTGATCTGTAGTCCCGACATCCGGAACGGATAGGGGGCCGCCGTTTCTCGTTCTCCTTCATCGTCCACGCCGTTGGTGGCCTGGTCGATCACTCCATTGTTGTCTTGATCGAGCCCATCGGCTTCATAAGCGGTCGTGAACGTGTCGTACTCGACATCGGTGAATCCGGCGGGCAAATACAATAGCCACTTGTTAACAGGCAACGTGCCGAATTGAGGCAGATTGAGATCGTATGCCACTGCCCCCCCCAAAAAATTCAAATCGACAAAGGCGCCTTCGTCAACCGTGACGGCTGGTGGCACGACAGGCCAAACATAGCCCGGATCTCCCGGTTGCACCACAATCCCATTGTTGTTGACGATCGGTGCGTTGGACGAGAACGCTTTCAAGTCAAAAGCCAAAACATTGCTGAGCATCACGTCTTGTCCAATATATTGCATATCCGCCGGGCTCATGCCAAGCGCGATAAAATTGGCTTCGGTCATTTGCACGCTTTGCAAAAACGAGCGGTCAAGCAGGTGGGGATAGTTTGGCGACAAGGTTCCGTTGACGACCAAGGGCACATGGGCAAAACGGTTTTCGCGACGTCCCAAGTCACCCAAGGCGTTGGGGACTAACAAACCGTTTGCCACGTCCCAGCGCATGGAAACGTCGTTGTTCATAAAGAACCGCAAAACGTCCGCTTGGTTTGCGACAGCCACCGAAGGGAAGTCGGGCCGTATCAAAAGTACCCGGCGGTACAGGCGGACCGGTTCATTGTAGTCGAGCACACCATTGCCGTTGGCATCGATGAAGTTCGTCCACCAAATGACTTCGGCTACGTTCGACTCCTCCATGGCGCCGTTGAATCGACCGCGAAACGGTTTGCCCTCGCTGCGCGTGGTCAAGCCGAGAATATCATCGACATCACCCATGATCTCGTCCGGATGGTTGAATCGCCATCCATCGCGCAACAATCCTTCGATATACAAGAAATATCCTGGCGGTGCCGATGTTCGGGCCCAAGGGCGGACATCGACCGTCAAGCCATCCAGATCGGCCCGGAGTAGATCGAGTACCACGCGCAGTTGGTTCGACATTTCGATCCGCGCGCGGCCCTTGGAAATCTCGGCGCTGGCGTATTGAAACGCCGTAATCATGGCGCCCAGCACGATCAAAGTCATGACCAATGCGATCAAAACCTCGATCAAGGTCATGCCATTTCGCGTTGCCATGCGATGGCGGGAGTGAGAAACAGAAACAGACCATCGACGGTACATGAACGGGACTCCTCGCTTGTTGTTCTTCGAAAGCAGTATCCAACTCAAGCGCCGGGCCTAACGAAAAACAGCTGCGCGCCACCAAGGCGAAAACTTTTCGACCGGTGCGCCATCTGTTCCTGAGCGTGGCCGCGGACGCATCCCACCAATGATCTGTCCTCCATTTTATCGCGCCGCGGCCAAAAGTACACGCTGTTTTACCGGGAATTATCGCTGAACTTTCGCCAGTTTACCAGGTTTTGTGGGTTTCGCCGAAATGTTTGCCGGGCGCAAACCATGTGAGCGCGACTTGCGTTTGATAGACTGATTTTTTTGACATATTGGCGGGTCGGTTCCGTGTTTACCGGTAGTTTCCGCCAACGAACGGGTTGGATATAGGGCCGAGGTGAACAAGACCATGGTGCAGCAAACGGATCGAGTGATCAGTGTTCCTTACGCATGGATGTTGGTTGCCATCGCGTTCACGTCAGGTTGCGATCGTTTGTGGGCGCAGAACGATGACCGCCGCATCGCCAATTTGGAACAGGCGGCAGTCACCGCGCAGAATCGGGGCGACTATGCCGCCGCCGCGCAGTTTTGGGGAGAGCTGCTCCGCGATTTCCCCCAATTCGGTCGGCGCGGAGAGGCGCTCCACAACAGCGGCCTATGCCAGGCCAAATTAGGCAACTATCCACTCGCCGCCGAACAGCTCCGCCAGGCGATCGCTGACCTGGACGCCGAGGCCGTCGAATCGCTGGCCCGGGCCCATCTGTATCTGGGGTTCAGCCAACTGGAATGGGGAAAACAACTGGCCGCCTCTGATCCCGCAGCGGCTCGCGCGCAGTTTCAATCCGCCGCCGACGTGTTGGGTCGTTTGATCGAGCAGTACCCAAAGTATGTGGCCTTGCACGAGGCGCTGTATTTCAAAGGTGTCGCACACGAAAACTTGGAGCAACCGGAGGAAGCGATTCAAGTCTTCGCCCGGCTGGTGGAGATGCCCCAGGCCACGTTTTACCTGGATGGACTGTTCGCACTGGGCTACGCTCACGAACAACTCCGCCATTGGGACGACGCCCGTCGGATGTACGCCCGCTTTATCGAAGAATGCGGAGACCACGCGGCCCGTGACGAAGTTCGTTTTCGCGCCGGCGAAGTGGCTTGGCAAATGGCCAAAGCGGCCGAGGACCGCGGCGACCACCAACAACAAGCGGCCCTGCTCGTCGAGGCGACCGACTTATTGGCCGGCGTCGCCGCCCAGCGCGATTTCGCCATGCGCGATGCGGCCCTGTTTCGTTTGGCCTGGATGGCTTTCCATGCCGGCTCATGGCAAAAAGCCAGTGAATTGTTCGCAGCCGTAACGGAGATCGACGGATCCGCATTGCGCTCTCCGGCGGCGCTACTGGCCGGTCGCGCCATGTTACAAGCAGAATCGTGGGACGAAGCGCGTCGTTGGCTCCGTCGCGCTGTGGACGCCGGGGATGCTTTGTCCGCGGAAGCAGCGCACTGGATGGCACAACTGGAAATCCGTTGCCATCAACCGGCGGAAGCACTAACCGTGGCGTCGGCCTGGATCGCGCGGGCCGACCGGCAATCCCCGATGTATGTGGAACTGTTGATGGATCGCGCAGAAGCAGCCGCCCGAATGCCTCAGCATCACGAGCAAGCGGTCGCTTACTATCTGGATGTGGTCCAGGCGGATCCGCAACATCGGTTGGCGCCGATCGCGCTGTATCAGGCGGCATTCTCCCTGCTGGAATCCGGCCATCTCGATCGCGCTGTTGACCTCTGTCGGCAATTCGCTGGTCAATACCCACAACATGATTATTTGCCCGACGTGCAAGAGGTGTGGGCGGATGCTGCCTTGGCCAGTCATGCGTACGATGAAGCTCGGCGTCTGTACGACGAGTTGGCCGTCCGCGACGGCCACCCGAAACAAATGCTCTGGTCCGTCCGGCGTGGCGTCGCGGCTTTCTTCCAGAAGCGATGGGACGACGCGAACGCCACATTGGAGCCATTGATTGCTCGCGGTCTGCACGAACCGAACCTGCTGGCGGAGGCGAACTATTGGCTGGGGTGCACGCGCTTGGAGCAACAACGCTACGCTGCGGCCATCGAAAGTTTTGAGAACGCGATCGGCGCAGCGCCGCAGGGCGCGCGAACCTCCGATGCGTCCCTGTTTTTGACTCAAGCCTTGTTGGCGGAAAAACAATTGGACCGTGCGGAACAAGTTGTTCAACGTCTGTGGCGAGATTTTCCGCAGGCGACTCAAACCGCTGAAGCCACCGTCCGCTTCGCGCACCATGCGCCCGCCGAGTCGGCCGTCACGTGGTTGCAGCGCGTGATCGAAAAATTCCCCGGATCGCCGCTGGGGGCACCGTCCCTGTTGCATCTCGGCCGGCGGCTCCATCAATTGGGAAAATCCGACGAAGCACTCCATGCCCTGAAGAAACTGGTTGAAGAATACCCTGGCGATGAACGAGTTGTTGCGGCGCGCTTCGAAATGGCCACTATTCTCCGGAGTGAAAAACGATTCGACGAAGCCCACGCGTTGCTGACGCAATTAAACAGCGATTTGCCACCGGAACATCCCCAACGAGGCGAAGCGCAGTTTGAATTGGCAGTGGTCGAAATCGCGCAACAGGCTTACGCCTCTGCAATCGAACGCCTCGCGAAACTGTTGCCGGATGCCACGGCCAGCAGTTTTCGCGATCGGATCCATTACGAAATCGCTTGGGCCGCGCGCGATTGGGAAGAACAATTGCGTGGCGGCGATGCGGCCGAGCGTTCGACCGGGGAAATCGCCCGGTTGTCGGCGCTGGCACAGGAGCACTTTACCGCAATCACCCGCGACCATGCAGCCAGCCGTTTCGCTGCCGATGCCTGGTTTCAAATCGGTCAATACGAATACGCCGCCGAGCGGTACGAGACGGCAGAGAACGCTTATCGGCAATCGCTAACCGCGCCCGGGGGAAACGACCGGCTCCGCGAGCGAACATGGTACAAACTCGGCTGGACGCTGTTCAAAACGAAATCGCTAGCCGCTGCCCACCAAGCGTTTAATCAACAGTTGCACGAGTTTCCAGAAGGACCGCTGCACATCGATGGCTTGTTTATGATTAGCGAGATCCTGTTTGCCCAAAAGCAGTACGAACAGGCGTTGGCCGCATACCGAGTGGCAAAACCGGCAATCGACGAATCGGCGGCGATCGCCCCGGAGAATCGTTGGTTCGCCGCGCTGCATGCCGCGCAAGCGGCCAACCAATTGCGCGATTACCGAGCGGCGTTGGAGTTCGCGCAACCTTTGGCCAATGACGCATCAGCCGCCGACAGCTTGCGCTTGGATGCTTGGTTGGAAGTGGGCAATGCATATTTGGGGCTCAAAGAAGTTCCGCAAGCGGTGGAGGCGTGGCGCAAGGCTTCCGCCGACCTCGGCAAAACCGGAGTTCGCGCCAGCTGTTTGATCGGCGACGCGCTGTTCGCGGAGAAAAAGTTCGACGAAGCCATTCAACAATTCAAGTTAGTGTTGTACGGCTATGGCGGCACAGAGCGCAATCCGGACCTCGATCCATGGAAAGCATTTGCCGCATACGAGACGGCCCGCTGTTACCATGTGCAAATTGACAATGCGCCGCCAGCCCTCAAGCCGGCGTTGACCCAACAATCAGTCGAGTTTTTCCAGTATCTGGTGGACCATTATCCCGATTCGGATTTGGCGGGCGAAGCGCGGACCCAAATCGAACGCTTGCGGCGGCATCGATGATTTGCTTCACAGATGGATGGCTAGGGAGTGTGAGATGCAGTTGAATTGCTTGTGGACTTGCGCCGCGAAGATCGCTTTCATTGCCATCGTGGTCAACGCGGGCGTTGGATTGATGAGCCCAAACCAAAGCTTGGCCGCGAACCGCCAACAAACCCCGTCCGATTATCTGGTGACTCCCAACGAAGGCGCTTTGCCGTCGAGTAATTCTCCTGCCGTGCGCGAGAAACCGAGTCTCAGTCTGTTCCAATTATTAGTGGCTGGCGGCTGGTTCATGGTCCCGCTGGGATTGCTGAGCCTGGCGGTGGTGGCCCTCACCGTCGAGCGCGCGCTGGCGCTGCGTCGCCGTCGATTGTTGCCAGGGCCCCTGATCGACGGTATCGGTCAGATGAGCCAACACGAGGGGGGGCTGGACC
>JACTND010000082.1 GCA_014584305.1 Planctomycetota bacterium
AACGTGCGGAGATCCTCCAAAACCGCAGCTCGATCAATGCTGTGGCCGCAGCGCACCAAACCCAAATCGACGATGGCCAGCGGATCCCGCCCGCGATGTACAAAGTAACTGGCAAAATTCGCCGAGGACATCACCAGGTTGCCGTTGTGGGCGAAATCGCGACTGATCGTGCATAAACCGACGATGGATATCCGTTTGCCACACAGCTCACCGACTTCGATCGGGGGCCGTGCCGAGGTCAGATCAAATCCATAGTTTTCTTTGCTAAGACGGTCCATCAAGGCGGTTCCCGGTTGCTCTAACAAGTCGCGGGCGTGTGCGATCGATCGGTCGCGGTCGAAAAATACTCGCTGGTTGAGGTCTACACCGACAGCGCGGATTGGTCGAGATTTCAACCCGGGCCGGCGCAACTGGGCCAACGAATGTTCGATGTAGATAGGATGGACGGAAGCAATTCCCGGCCGCGTCGCCGCCAAGTCCATAATATTGCGATCGAATTGCATTTCACTGGAAAGCGCAAAACGAGCTTCACTGAAGATAATCAGATCGGCATCCATCTGGCGCACTAGTTCGACTGTACTGTCGAACAAGGCGTTGTTGAATCCGCGTTGTTGAAACATCAACATCACCGCAAAACAGACGCCCGATACAGCGACCAATAACTTGCGCATGTCGTGGGTGAGATTCTTCCAGGCGAGAGGGATGGCCGCGATCATAGGCTGCTCAAAACAATTCAGCGGGCTGGGCCTGGTACAACTTCCTGAGCGCCAAGGTCCCCGAGATGCCGCACATGGTCAACGAAAGACACAACACGAATGTGAATCTCGGCCAGGTCATAAAGATCGGGACGTTCGCCAAAAAGGCCGTGATCTCATAAATTCCCAGTGAGACGAGCAAGGCCGGAACGAAGGCAATCACGGACAGATACAACGCCTGCCGCAGCACCACCCAAGCCAAATATCGATTGGCGTATCCCATCGCCTTCAGAGTTGCGTATTCGCTGATGCGATTGGCCACGTCGGTGGCCAAGACCATGTAAACGATAGCCGCGCCGACGATGAACGAAATGCCGACACTGATCATGAAAATAAATCCGATCGGGGTTTCGGCGATCCAGCGATGCCGCTCTCGGGCAACCACTTCCTCGCGCGCGAGAATCTCAATCTGCTCCTCAAGGCCCGTCCGACGCAACTCGGCGTTGGCGGCCCGCAAAAATGACTCGATGCTCGTTCCCGGCGTCAAAGCAACGAGCCCAAACGAAACTTGTCGGCCGTCGTCGAAAGGTACTAAACGTTGAAAACCGGCCTCGGAGGTGATGATGGCACCGTTGGCGGTCAGCCCAGCTCCCATATCGAATAAACCCACCACCGTAACCCGTTTCCCGAACACGTCGGTGATTATGCCGATGTCCTCTGGACCGAATCGCCGACGATTGCGTGGGCCAAACTCGGGATGCGTTTGTTGGTCAATTATCACGAATTCGGCGGAGGTCAGTCTTGGAATATCGCGTGCCACCGCCGGGTGGTCAAACGCTGGCCGCGCAGGATCGATGCCCATAACCACCATCCCGCGCAAATTGTCGCCGTCCGGGTGACGCCACGTCCCCAAGGTCACATGCATCGGCCGAACGGATTGCACACCCGGCCATGACTGAATCTCGTACAACACTTGCCGAGAAAACCTCCGCGCGTCAACAAAATGCAAATAGTCGCGCGAACGGACCAGGACATCGAACTCCATTTTCCCGTAGATGACGTTGGCCGTGTTCTCTATGGCCCCCTGAAAACCCATTTGCACAAAGATCAACGTGATGGCTACTCCGATTCCGGATACGGACAACAAAGTGCGCGCGAGGCTGTGTCGCAGATTCCAGAATGCCAAATCAAGTGCCATGCCAGATCGTATCCGTGTGCGCCCCATCCGATAGAAAACGCAAATTGAGTATAGCCCCGCTTGCCTATCCTCTCCAGTCACTTTGATCTGGATCACCTTTGCCACGAACGCTACACTCTGGCCGCAATTTCTAATGGGTTTGATTTAAGGATAAAACATGCGCCGGTGCCGCACGGGATGGAATAGTGCTGTATTGTTGGTCGGCGCTCTTTGCCTGGCTGGTTGCCGATCGGACGGCACAATGCCTTGGTCGAATACGGCGCAATCCCAACATCCGCGCAACCTCGCCGACCCCATCGCGCCAGAATCTGGCGTGATTTGGATGACCGACATCGATCTCGCCTTGGACCGGGCGGCGGCGGAAAACCGCCGGTTGCTAGTTGTATTTACAGGGAGCGATTGGTGCGTTTGGTGCCAGCGATTGCACGAAGAAGTCTTCACGTCGTCTGATTTTCGCGACTGGATTCACGAACAGTCCCTGCTGTGTGTGGTAATCGACTTTCCCCGTCAAACCCAACAACCGGCGGCGATAGAGCAACGCAATCAGGAACTTCTGCAGGCATATGGCGGCTTCGTAACCGCCTACCCAACCGTGCTGATTCTGGATCGTTCAGGTAGCGTCTTGGCAAAACTTGGATACGTACCCGGCGGGCCAACAACTTGGATCGACAAGGCGAACCGAGTCATGCAGGCCGGTCAAGCCACCGTTCCGCGACGGTAAACAACTGAGACTTACCGTGATTAGAACCGTGCCGCAACGTTAATCTTGCTTTGCTGGCCGCTTAGAAACTATTCTAAATTCCCTCATCCCCGGCCCTTCTCCCCTTTCAAGAGGAAAGGACGTAATGGTTTCGGGATCGGCGCTTGGACTAAAACAACGCGCGCAGGCATATCTGCGACCACGTTTCAAATTCGTCGATATTGTTCAGTACTTCATCTAACGGCAGGAAGCCGGCATCCACCAGTTCCGATTCTCGCGGTCGAACGTTGGGCTGCGCTACGTCAAACAGGTGCACAATGCCCAAATGCACACGCCCCACGTCGTTCTCGTCGTCGTTGAGCAAGCCAACTAGACGTTCGTCAAAGTCCGTGTCAATGGAGATCTCTTCTTCAAGTTCGCGGCGGAGTCCTTCTAAATAGGGATTGCTTTCATAAGCGTCCACCGACGAAATATGTCCGCCAACGCCAATGCTGCGCAAGGCATGCAATCGCGTCTCGCCCTGGCCCAATCCCCGAGTGTACTGAAACAATGAAATCCGCCCATCGTCATCGCGGTGCCGAAAAATACAGTACGGGATTAGTTGTTTAAAATTGGGGTCGCGCTCCATTTCATGACGTGGCAAATAGCGGACTTGGAGCGGATCCAATAGCCGATGTAAATAATTGTCGGCACTACGACTGAATCCTTGAAAATAACCCAGCGAGTGAAAAAGCTCGGTGGGAACCACCAGGATTTGTTCGACTTGTGTCAGTGTCATGATCGCTCTTTCCCCTCTCGTATGGTCGGCAATTCTCGGCCACAGATTTCCAAGAGTAAAACGCATTTTTCTGAAGTTGTCTAGCCACGAGATGCCCGGACGACCATTTTCCTTTGTCAGGAAGCGTATCGTTGCCGGAGAATGTTTCGATTCTGACCGCACTGCCGCGTCCGCTGCAGATTCATAAACCCAATTACAAACAGTTTGCCGACGAGTTTTCCACGTTTTCTAATCGCAACGAATGGGCCAAATGGGTATTTTTGGATGGATCGGACCAGTTAAGGCTGAATTATGGCGTGTTGTCGGAAGCCTCGGCAAATGAATTCTCATTTTCCCAGACAACGACGCGTGCCAATCGCAACTCGTATCCCACGATCTGACCGAGCAAATAGGGCCCCACGTCCGACAACAAATAGCGCGCCATGTTCTCGGCCGTCGGGTTGTAAGGCATCAAAAACAACTTGTTGGGGGAAACGGTTCGCAAAGCGTCAATAGCTTCGCGGTCCTCGTCCCACAGGAGGAACCCGTGGTCCCAATGGGAGTCGATCCAATCCTTAAACAGTCGATTCACGGTGGCGAAATCGACGATGCGCCCCTGAGCGTCCGTACGGTCGGCGGAGACATAGAACTCGGCGACATAATTATGGCCATGCAAATGGGCGCATTTGCCTTCGTGGTCCTTCAAACGGTGGCCTGCGCAAAACGCGATGCGGCGCATGATGGTCAGCGACATGGATCGTTCCTGCCAGGTACCGTTTGCAATTTCGGGTTGGCACGATGTCGAGCGGCATCACGGTCCGATTTTTTCTGAAGGTTCGCCAACAACGCCGCCTGCAGATCGACGCCCGTCTGGTTAGCCAAACAGAGCAGGACAAACAACACGTCGGCCATTTCGTCGGCCAAGTTCGCGGAATCGGTGGGCTTGTGGCTCTGTTCACCGTAGGTCCGGGAAAGGACTCGCGCGAGTTCACCGACTTCTTCCATCAATTGCGCCAGATTGGTCAATTCGGAAAAATAGCGAACGCCGACGGTCCGGATCCATTCGTCCACCAACCGTTGCGCGTCGGCCAGGGTCAAAGCGTCTGATTCCTGGGATTGGCCCGACTCTTCTGCGATCTTGTTGCTCACGTACGATTCCAAACAGCAATTTTAGGCCAGTCCTCGTTCGGACGGACAACCCATTTAGTACCCGCGAGGACCGAGTCGCGATTGTAACAGAAGATGGTCGCGGGGGGCGAACCATTCCGCGACCTAAGTGTCGGGCTTCGATTTGCCCGTGCGGACGGGTAGAATGAATCGCATGACATCCGAAACAAACCCTAATAAGAAATCGCGAATTCCGTGGGTGACGGCGTTGGGCACCGGACTCTTGCTGATTGCAGGACTGGGGTTGCAGGCCAGTATCGGGTGGCTTCATGATTGGTTCCGGCTCGACCCGGCGATTCCTCTGTTGTCCGGGGTCGGCCTCGCTGGACTAGCATTCGTGTGGTGGATGATTTGGATCATTACGCGCCAGCAATGGACGGTGCGCCGCCGCTGCATTGTGCTGGCCGGGTTGCTCGCGATTCCGATCCTCGGCATTAGCCTCTTTCGACCGATTTTGGGTGGAGACTTGGAACTCGTTGGCTGGGAGTGGCGGTTTTCCGAGCGCACTGGGCCGCTGAAAACAGCGGACGGTTCGACTAGGGATCGCACCAATTTATTGGCCGAAACGAGTCACTGGGATTTTCCCGAGTTTTTCGGTCCCGGGCGACGAGGAATCATTTCGGGTATCGAACTCGACCCCGATTGGAACGCGCATCCTCCCGAACTCGTTTGGAAATCCGCCGTTGGCGAAGGTTGGTCCGGCGTGTCGGCCGTCAATCGCTGCTTGGTAACCATGGAGCAGCGCGGCGACCAAGAGTGCGTCACGTGTTATGCATTGGACACGGGTGAGCTGTTGTGGCTGTACAGCCATGCAGCGCGGCATGAAGACACAGCGGGAATGGGGAAAGTCGGCCCACGCAGTACGCCCACGATTCACGGTGGTCGCGTGTACGCACAGGGAGCGACG
>JACTND010000198.1 GCA_014584305.1 Planctomycetota bacterium
TGCGCGGCTCAACGGAAATCACTTTTCCTCCACGCGCGATCGACTTCGAGACCTAGCGCATCAAAAGGGCGTCCATCATCTCGACAACGTGGTGCCGCTGCCTTCGAGCGGATAATCGCGAAACTGTTTCAGAATTAGAAATATTTGCTGACCTGATTCCACTTCAGCGTTCGCCATCTAGCAGTTCTGCCATACCGCATGATCTGATCCCGCTTAAGCGCTCTCGATTCTTGGGGCGATCACTTGGTCCGTGAGGCCTTCTGCAGAATGGGCATCTGAAGAAACCCATTTGCTTCTTTGCTTAAATCTCTGTCGCATTTTCTCCAAAGCCAAAAACCTCTGACAACATAATTATGCCTGTCTAAATAATTCTAAAAATTTATGTTAGAAGGGGGTGGGGAGGAGGGAGGTGGAGGTGGTGAGGAGGCGGTCGGTGGGGTCAGCGGCGGAAAAACAAAGGATGGGAATGTCGATTCCGAACTCTTTAATAAATTGACGACAGGCGCCACAGGGGGTGATCATTTGCGGGCCGCAAATGGCAATGGCCCTGAAGGCGCGTTCGCCGGCGGATACGGCTTGTACTATTGCCGATCGTTCGGCGCATATGGCCAAGCCGTAGGATGCGTTCTCGACGTTACAGCCTGAGAATACACGGCCGGACTCCGTCAGAATTGCGGCTCCGACGAAGAAGTTGGAATAGGGGGCATAAGCTCGCCAGCGGACTTCACTGGCCGCTTTAATCAGGGGCGTCCAATCAAGGGACATCGGTTTCCTCCGACCGTATGTTCAGGCGATTTTCTTTGGGATCAAAATCGATCGTTTTTCGTATCAGCGGGTGTGGCGGAACTGGTTGTTCACCGATCACAAACACACGCTGCAGACGATCGAGTATCGCATCGCGTGCACCGCCGCAAAACACACGAGCAAGTACGTCACCGCGATGAACGGGTTGGCCCAAATGCCTGATAATCTGAAACCCGACTCCCGAATCAACGGTTTGCGAGGAATCTGCGCGACCGCCCCCCATGGCAATTAACGCATAGCCCAGCGATCTGCCGTCGATCGCCTGCACAAAACCATTTCGTTGAGCAACGAATTCCCAACTGGGTTGTCGCACGCGTGGGGCGTCAAGATCGCCGCCGTGGGCGGTGACCATTTCGCGGAGGACGGAAAGGGCCCGACCATTGGCAATAACCGATTGCACCTGCGCGCGGGCATTCGTGCGATCTGTTTCTCTGCCGGTCATTTCCAGCAGTTCAACCGCCAAACGGATGGTCAAGGTCAACACGTCGGCGGGCCCTTGGCCGCGGAGTATCTCGACCGATTCATCGATTTCCAAGGCATTGCCTACCATTTGCCCCAACGGTTGGTTCATATCCGTTACTAAAGCGCGAGTTTTCATCCCCAACCGATTGCCGACTTCAACCAGCGACGACGCCAACGCAATAGCGTCCGATTCTTGTTGCATGAACGCGCCGCTACCGCATTTGACGTCGAGCACGAGCGCATCCAAGCCAGCCGCCAACTTTTTGCTCAAGATACTGGCGGTTATCAGAGGAATGGATTCAACGGTTCCTGATTCGTTGCGCAACAAGTACAATTTCTGGTCGGCAGGAGCGAGTTGCTTTGTTGCGCCATTAATGGAGCAACCAACCCGTGACGCGATTTGTTGGAACGTATCCAGTGGCAAGTCGGTTCGGTATCCGGCGATTGACTCGAGTTTGTCCAGCGTGCCGCCCGTAAAGTCGAGTCCGCGCCCTGAAATCATGGGGACTTGCATTCCCAAACTCGCCAGAATCGGCGCCAAGGGAATGGAAATCTTATCGCCAATGCC
The DNA here is from genome assembly GCA_014584305.1 of Planctomycetota bacterium. Taxonomy (GTDB): domain Bacteria; phylum Planctomycetota; class Planctomycetia; order Pirellulales; family Pirellulaceae; genus BJ22. The sequence continues at coordinate 1,835 of JACTND010000198.1, forward strand.
GCCCGTAGAATGTTTATCCACGCGCGGCGGGCCAGGGGACCAATGCAGCGTTTCCCCGGATTGCCACATGGCGCGAGTGAGTTCCGTTGTTTCTTCCGCGTCCATGCCCCGCGTACAAACAGCCATGGCGAAGGCAGCCATCTGTTGAGGCAGAACGGCACCGCGGTGGTAGCGGTCGATCATTGCGTGGATTTGTTCGGCGGCCAGTTTCTCGCCACGGCGTTTGCAGTTGATGACTTCAGCGGGAATAAAATTTGACGGCATCGGATCATTGTCCCTTGGGGATGATCTCGATCTCGAACAGCTTGGGACAGTATTTTCCAGTCACGATCATCCTTTTGGTGCGCGGATTGAAGGCAATACCATTGAGGACGCCTTCCGCGGGCCGTTGTGCCCGCGGCCACAATCCATCGAGATCAATGATCGAGTTGACCTGACCAGTTTCAGGATTGATATCGTAAATCCAGTCTGTATTAAGCCGATTGGCGTACACTTTGGCGCCAATTCGTTCCAATTCGTTGAGTTCCGTCACATAGTACGAACCCTGTCTAACATGCACGCTGCGGACCTGTTCACATGTTCGCGGATCCAAGAAACGCAGTCTGGACGAGCCATCGCTCATGATCAAATGGTGTTCGTCGTGGGTCAATCCCCAGCCATCACCATCGTTAACGAGTTCTGCTAATAGATTGAATTCCTGGTCGTAAACGAACACTTTGCGCTCGCGCCAAGTCAGTTGATAGAATTTGTCCCCGAAAAAGGTCAGGCCTTCGCCGAAATATTGGTCGGGCAACCGATGCTCTTGGATGACTTGGCCGGTTTCCAAAACGTACTTTCGCACGCGCGATTGACCGTATTTTCCCGTACTTTCATAAACAAAACCCTTCTCATCGATCCACAGTCCTTGGGTGAACGCGGTTGGATCGTGAGGGTATTCCGCTACGACGCGAAAGGTGAACATGTTGACTGGCGCGGGGCGAAAACGAAGAGCCACCAGATAACTACCTCCTCCCGCCACGGCGAGAAACAAGAGCGCAAACCAAAACCGCCGCGGATTGGCAAATAGTGCTCGCCAACTCAACAGGCTATCATCCGCGGCAACGGACGCGGCCCTCGACTGGGGTCGGCGGGGAGGTGAATTGCGTTTCGATTTGTCAGGCATATCGGGTCAGGGGTTCATTGGTCGCAAACTAGTAATGGAAATGTTTAATTTGTTCCCCGAGGTGATCGATCTCCGTCATGGCTTCAATGCCGATTTCCAGATGAACATCTGCCCAGCGATCCGTAACGATGCGATCGCTCGATTCCGTCTTGACGCCATCTGGGGTGATGGGCACGTCACTGACAAGCAACAAGGCACCGCGTGCAATTGCGTTGTAATGCCCGACAATAAAGATCGTCGCCGTTTCCATATCGATCCCCATACAGGTCAATCCGATCAGCCGCCGGCGAAATGCTTCATCGTGTTCCCACAAGCGGCGATTGGTGGTATAGACGACGCCGGTTCGGTATTCCAGTTTTCTTTCAACAATGCGATCCGAAACGAACTTGTGCAGCTTGAAACTGGGTAATGCTGGAACCTCGGGAGGAAAATAGTCGTCGCTAGTTCCTTCGCCGCGAATTGCAGCGATGGGCAGAATAAAATGGCCAATCTCCGTCGATTTCTTCAGTCCGCCGCATTTGCCCAGGAAGAGAACTCCTTTGGGTTGCCGCGCCGACAACAGGTCCATGATTGTGGCCGCATTAGCGGAACCGATTCCAAAATTGACAATCGTCAATCCGACGGTATTCGTGGTGGCCTGCATCGGCTTACCATCGCCGTAGACGCGGCTATCAAACTTTTTGGCAAAGGCGCGGACATAGTTATCGAAGTTGGTCAACAGGATGTAATCGCCAAAAGCGTCGATCGGCATTCCTGTATATCGCGGCAACCAGTTTTTGGCGATTTCCAGCCGCCGCGCGTTGTTGACGCGAACCAAGTCGTCCTCTGCGTCCATATTCGCTCAACCCCGGAAACCCCAGCGCAGAATTTCTGACACGCGCGGCGTTTTGCCTTGCCACAATATTCCCACGCGAAAAATTCTAGCGGCAATAGCGATGACAGCCAACGTGGCCAGCGCCAGGACAACCAGCGCCAGGATGCGTTCCCAAACGGGAATGTTGACACCGGTTGCCAACCGCAACACCATGGTCGTCGCCGCCGAAGGAGGGAAATAGGAGAACACCATCGCCAAGGTTCCCTTGGGATCCTGCACAATCATAATCCAGACGAACATGGGGAGCATCATTAGCATCCACACCGGCAACAGCAACGATTGCGCCTCCTTGAGTTGCGAAACGCTGGCGCCCACGGCCATGAAGATCGCGGCAAAGAACAACACGCCCACGACCTGATAGGCCACAAACCACGGCGCCATTTCCAGCGGAAACTGGTCTAACATTCCCCGACGTTGCAACACAAAAATGCCGCCCGCTAAATAGATCAGGAAAACCGTCAACGACCCCCCCACGGTCCCTAGTAATTTGCCAGCCATCAACTGAAACGGACTGGCGCTACCCAACAAAACTTCGGCAATGCGCAGCGACTTTTCTTCCAAGACACTCTCCAGCATCGGCTGCGCCGCCATGAAGATCACCATGAACATCAACATCATGGCAATCAGGGGGAGTACGATGTCCGCCATGCGATCCTTTTCACGAGGCGCCAATATCTCTCCGCTGGCGGAACGCTCCACGAGCCCCATGCCCGCCACGGGGATCGGCGCGCTGGCCTGCTGGACATCCTGTGGGTTAATTCCCATCGATTGCAATCGGCGATTGCGGACGTAGTCATTCACCAACCAAGTCAACCAACTGCGAGCTTCCGCAAAACTCGAATCTTGGGAATAGAAGCGGACTTTGACGTCGTCGGGAAGTGGGAAGTCCAATACCGCGCGTGGAAACTCCACAAACGCATAGATCGATTCATCGCGAACCGCTTGAGAAAATCGCAGGCGATCCGCGTCCGAAATCTCATCCAAACCAGCATCCTCAAAGAGAAACAGTTCACCGCGCGACATCGACGGCATGCCACCAGCATCCGCTTGATTCGTCGACTCATCGGATGTCACCGCGCGACGAACGGCCTCATTGCGAACCACAGCGGCTGTTTGAAGATGCGGCAAGATCTCACCTGTTCCATCAAAAACGACGATGCGTCGTTCTTTGACGTCCGATACGTTCTGAAAGATGCTCATTGCCAGCAAACTGCCCAACATCAAGACGGGCATCATAATGACCGAAAGCAGGAACGCTTTGGTGCCCACCATGGCTCGGTATTCACGTTTGGCAATGGTCCAAATTTTTTGCATAGCCGCTCGAATGCTTATCAATTCAACCTGGTTTCGCGGGCCGAGTCGCTACCCGTACCGTTTTCCGGACGGGCAATCCGCACGAAAATATCGTGCAACGACGGTTTGACCACCTCAAAATAGGTGAGCGGCCGCGCGGCTGCCATCTGTTGCAGCAACTGTTGGCCGCGCTCGGGGTTAGTCATGCGGAATTCAAAACAGCGCCCGTGCCGTTGTACGTCCGCCACTCCCTCCAATGGCGGCAATTCCGCCAGCGGGTCCGACAATTGAACGCGGACCCGATCGGCAGGATATTGCGCTTGGATGGTGTCGAGGGAGCCATCCAATACTTTGTGTCCGCGGAAGATCATAAAGATCGTATCGCACATCCGCTCAGCCATCGTCATATCGTGCGTGGAAAACACCACGGTGGCGCCGCCGCGGCGCAGGTCGAGCACGGCATCGCGGAGGGCTTCCATATTCACCGGATCCAACCCGCTGAATGGCTCATCGAGAATCACCAGCTCCGGGCGCGCGATCACTGCGGCGATAAACTGAACTTTCTGCGCCATGCCTTTCGACAAGGCATCGATCTTCTTGTCAGCCCAACCCACAGCGTCCAACCGCTCCAACCAGTCGTCGATCTCACGGCGGCACCGATAAAAGCCCTTCAACCGGGCATAATAGGTGAGCAAATCTCGGACCTTCATCCGCTTGTAGAGCCCGCGCTCTTCAGGCAAATAACCCAAGCGGTCATCGGCGACACTCCCCTGCGGCCTGCCGAGAACCACCACCTGCCCTTCATCGGGGCGAAAGATCCGAAGAATCATGCGCAACGTTGTCGTCTTGCCGCTGCCATTGGGGCCGATGAATCCGTAGATCGACCCGCGCGGCACGGACAAATCCAATTGCTGAACGGCCACGTGCTGGCCAAACCGCTTGGTCACGCCACGCAATTCAATTGCCTGCTCGCTCATCCTTGTCCCGCGTGTGTTGCCAATGCGCGTTCGTAGTTCTCAATCTTCTCCAAATGTCGCAAGGTCAAGCCAATATCATCCAGACCTTCCAGCAGGCATTCGCGGCGAAACGCGTCAACTTGGAATGTAGCGCGAAATCCTTGCGCATCGGAAACCGTTTGGCGTTCCAAATCCACCGTCACCGTATATCCGGGCTTCGCGGCAGCGCGGCGATGCAATTCGTCCACTTCCGTGTCGGACAACGACACCGGCAACAAGCCATTTTTGAAACAGTTATTGTAGAAGATGTCGGCGAAAGAGACCGCGATCACACAGCGAAATCCATAGTCCGACAGTGCCCAAACCGCATGTTCGCGGCTGGATCCATTGCCAAAATTGTGTCGCGCCACCAGGATACTGGCGCCTTGAAACTGTGGGCGATTCAACTCGAATTCTGGGTTGGGGCGCCCATCATCCAAAAAACGCCAATCAAAAAAGAGAAACTGACCGAACCCAGTGCGTTCGATCCGTTTGAGGAATTGTTTGGGGATGATTTGATCGGTATCGACATTGGATCGATCCATCAAGGCCACCAGGCCCGTGTGTTGTCGAAAGGGGGTCATCAGTTACACCTCGCGACGAGACCATTCTCGGACATCGACAAAGTGTCCCGCGATGGCCGCCGCCGCAGCCATTTCCGGCGACACCAAATGCGTTCGCCCGCCTTTGCCTTGGCGCCCCTCGAAATTCCGGTTGCTGGTCGAAGCACAACGCTCACCGGGAGCTAATTGGTCGGGATTCATCCCCAGGCACATGCTGCAACCGGCTTCGCGCCACTCAAAACCGGCCTCGCGAAACACGCGGTCGAGTCCTTCCTGTTCCGCTTGCCGTTTGACAAGTCCACTGCCTGGGACAACCATCCCGGAGACGCGCGCATGCAAGCGCCGGCCGCGAACGATGGCCGCCGCAGCGCGCAGGTCCTCAATCCTTGAATTCGTACACGAACCGAGAAACACACGATCGATACCAATCTCGGTAATCGGAGTCCCTGGTTGAAGGTTCATGTATTGCAGCGCCGCAGCGCACGATTGCTGTTGCACCGGATCGGAGAAGTCACCCGGCGCGGGAACGCGCCCGGCCACGCTGACGACTTGACCGGGATTGGTCCCCCACGTCACTTGCGGGGCGATCTCCGATCCACGAAAGACCTCAACGCGGTCGTAGGTAGCGCCGGGATCGGTGGTCAATTGGCGCCAGCGCGCCACGGCTTGCTCGAAATCTGTCGGCGCGAAGGGGCGGCCGCGCAAATAGTTGAATGTGGTTTCGTCCGGCGCAATCATACCGGCCCGCGCGCCGGCCTCAATCGACATGTTGCAGACGGTCATCCGCTGTTCCATGGTCAAGTTGCGCACGACCGAGCCCGTATATTCCAGGATGTATCCCGTACCTCCTGCTGTCGTTAATTGTCCAATCAGGTAGAGGATCAAGTCCTTGGCTGTCACACCGTGCACCAACTCACCTTCCACGCGCAACTCACAGGTTTGTGGCAAAGACTGCCACAGCGTTTGCGTCGCCAAGACGTGTTCGACTTCACTGGTACCAATGCCGAATGCCAGAGCGCCAAGGGCCCCGTGTGTGGCCGTATGCGAATCGCCGCAAACAATGGTCATCCCCGGCTGCGTCAAACCCAACTCCGGGCCAATTACATGGACGATTCCCTGATTCACGCTGTCCAAATCGTACAGCCGCACGCCAAACTCCCGGCAATTGCGGCGCAACGTCTCGACTTGTTGGCGGGAAATCGGATCCACAATCGGGAGGCTGCGATCGGTGGTCGGCACATTGTGGTCTTGCGTGGCAACGGTCCGATCGGGACGTCGCACCGGACGACCTGCCAAACGCAATCCTTCGAATGCTTGCGGGCTCGTGACTTCGTGGACAAGATGCAGGTCAATGTACAGCAGGGCTTGCCGCGCATCCTGTTGATGCACGAGATGTTGTTGCCAGATTTTCTCAAACAGCGTTTGCGGTTTGGCGGCTTTCATGACCGGTATCAACGCGCCTCTAGGTGTTCACGAGAATCACGCTCCACCATCATAGAAAATGCCGATCCATTCGTCGAGACGCCGCAAATAAGCAGCGGCGTGAGGGAATCCTCACGCCGCTGGCGTCGATGATCCTAATTGTCGTACTTATCGATTAACGGCAGAAACGAATGCCGAATACGAAATTGTGCGACAAGTAATCTGTGAACAAATCCGTCTGCACGGGTGCCGTTTGCGGCTGCGCAATCGTCGAGACGCACAGATCGTCAGTACCGAACACGCGGTACTCAAAAAAGAGTTGCGAACAAGCCGAGGTGCAATAGGTGATCCCCGCTATGCCCTGGGCCGCGAACGCCGAATCGTCAATGTTCCAAACGCCACCACCGAACGACGGGTTGGCTTCCACAAAGGCAAAACCAGCGCCTGCCCCAACATACGGTTGCCAGCGGCGACAGGCGTTGCGACCGCCAAGATCGCGATAGATGTTCGCCATCCCCGAATAAACTTTGATATTGCCATCAACCGGAGCCGAAGCGCCGAGTGAATTGACTACTTGATCAAACGAATGGTGTCGATAGGCGCCTTCCAATTCAAAACGCCAATTGCAATTCAATCGGCGGCCGACCGCGCCACCTAACAACCAGCCGGTGTTGTACTCCAACTCCAGGTCCAATCCGCCTGGGCCACCAGGTACGGTCGGCGACTTTAGGCGAGATGAATCCGCTTCCACCCAGCCACCGAAAAAGCTGAAGTAGCGGCAGCAGTCACCGCACGCGCTGCCACAGCCCGTGCCGCAATTCCCATATCCAACATCGCAGGCGCCGGAGTCGCAGCCGGGCCCGACAGCCGATTGGGCCACGGGCTCTTGGCTATACAAACCACTGGAAACATATTGGTTCACGGGTTGCCCCCAGGCCGCGGCCGACATTACCAGCGTTGCGGTCACACACAAACACGCTCGTTTCAGCACGATCTTCATGTCCTTTTTCCTTTGAATTGGCCGCCCGGATCCTTGGATGTCTCGGCACTGGTGCCGCGAGTGGGCCATCCAACTCGTCGCCGTCGGCATGCGACGAGATGTTCTCAACGCTAATGCGGTTTGTCTGAAATAATCGGCTCAATCGCTAACGAACGTATTGGCCATTTCTTCAAGAAATCTCACATATTCGGTGTGCGCGGAATCAAAATGGCAAGACGTAGCAGATGTATCAGTTAAACTGCCATTCAATAGTCACATCCTGCAAGGTACCCGCCGGGTTTTCTCGATAAGTTGGAAAGAGGCAAATGACTGAACGAGTATCCTCGAGATTCCTAGTTGACGATTTACGGTCCAAATTATGACTCGCTGCGCATTGACGACCCTAGTTCTTTTAACGTTCAGCCTGGTTTCGGCCACCGCCGAAGCGCAATGGGTCCGCACCAAGCGTCCGATTGAACGAGTCGATCGCTTCTTGGGAATTGGTTGGGGGGCCGGGTACCACTGGCGCACGCCGGGGCCGGATTCGAGTTACTACTCACCCTATTCTGACCTGAATATACCGGGTACTCGTTGGGAACCATTACCGAGCAACCACCCAGCGCCAAAGTGGCCGCCGCTGGAAGAACCGGGATCACCCCTATCGATTCGTGGAACGAAGCCAACGGTGCGACCGGTGGCGCATCTGCCCGCGATTCGGGGACCGTTACCCCTTGGGCGCGATTACCGCAATTGAGATCAAACCATTGGCCAATGGATCAAAGCCTCCAGGATCGATTTTCCCCGAATAGCATCTGTTTCGGCTGCGGCCCTGGCAATCGATTGGGATTGCAATTAAAGAGCTTTGTGTCCGGCGAACAATTGGTCGCTCGTTTCCTGCCCGCGGATCATCATCTGGCCTTTCCGGGAGTTGTCAACGGCGGAATTGTTGGTACCCTTCTGGATTGCCATTGCAACTGGGCAGCGGCCTGGCACCTGATGCAGCGCTTGCAATTGGACAAGCCGCCTGGAACCGTCACCGCTGAGTACTCGATTCGCATGGAGAAGCCGACGCCGATCGGCGAGCCTTTGATACTGACTGCCTGGGCCACCGACTCTCATGATCGACGGGCAACAACCGAAGGGACCATCACCACGGCGGCTGGCGTCGTGACGGCGCGCTGCCGCGGATTATTCGTCGCCGTCAAGCAAGGGCATCCGGCCTTTAATCGTTGGTGAAAACGCCGTAGAGCAGGCCAGCCAAACACGCGGTCATGCAGCAGGCTAACATGCCGCCGAACATTGCCCGCAGACCCAGCTGCGCCAGATCTTTCTTGCGATTCGGGGCCATTGCGCCAATGCCACCCAATTGAATTCCGATCGCGCCAAAATTCGAAAATCCGCACAAGGCATACGTCATAATCAACCGTGTGCGTGGACTTAATTCGGTCTTGACCAATTCATCGTAAGCGAGGAACTCGTTGAGCACTGTCTTGGTCCCCAGCATCTGGCCGCTAGCCAAGCATTCGTTCGGCGCAATGCCCATCACCCAGGCCAGCGGCCAAAAGAGCAAACCAAACAACCCTCGCAACGACCAGTTCCATTCCCGCAGTTCGTCCGGTCGCGCAATTAGGTTCCAAACAGACGCAAGGCACCATCCCACCAGACCGATAAGGGCATTTAACATTGCGACCAAGGCCACAAAGGCGATCAACATGCCGACGATATTCAACGCCAATTTCAGTCCCTCACTGGCGCCGTTGGCAGCCGCCTCCACGATATTGGTAGCATCGCCATAGTTGGTCAGCGGCGCGTCCCCCATGGTTTCCGGTTGCTCCAGTTCCGGTTGCAAAATCTTGGCAATCACCAAGGCCGCCGGCGCCGAAACAATGGACGCGACCACCAGATGGCCGGCGCTGACTCCCATGCTGGCGAACACTGCCATCAGCCCTCCGGTAATAGTGGCGAAGCCACCCACCATCAGCGCGTTTAATTCGCTCCGAGTCATCCGTTCGACGTAGGGACGAACCACTAACGGGGCCTCGGTGTGACCGACAAAAACATTCGCCGCCGCAGCCAGGCTTTCGGCCCCCGACGTCCCCATCACCCGTTGCATCACCCAGGCCATGCCCTTCACTAGCCATTGCATGATCCCCACGTAGTACAGCACCGACATCAATGCCGCAAAGAAGATGACGGTCGGGATGACGCCAAAGGCAAACGAGGTCAACATCGTCAGAGCCGGAATCGATGTCGGCGCTTGGTCCCCGACAAACGCAAAAACGAAGGCAGCCCCCTCGTCCGACCAACTTTTGATCGCACCAAAAAACGCATTGATTCCGTAGTACAGAATTCCCCCCGGATACCGGCCACCCAGGGTCCACGTTTGCGATTGAAACAAGATCGAGGCCAGCACCAATTGCAGAGCCAGCCCGCTGACCACCAACCGCCAATTGACCTGCCAACGGGCGGAACTGATCAACCAGGCCAACCCGACCATGACCACCAATCCGAGGACACTCACCAAATTCAACCAGCCGATCCCCGCGACCACCTTGGTCGTGTCGTTTTCAGCCAGCAGGAGGATCCAGGAATCCATAGCGCTCAGCCTGTAGGCACCTGTTTATGAAATTGATAACCAGTCATTCGTTGTGCGGAGATGTATCAGGATGATTGGGCGCATCGTCAACGAGCGGCCGGATCGTCGGTATGCCGCGTTCGTCTGTAACCAATGGGGGGAGAGGATAAACCTGTTCATCGTCAGACATATAAATCTCGTCCAGTTCCACCTGGTCCACGTCACGGCGCAACAACAAAAAGACAGCGCTAGCCAGCGCCCAAAAATGTCCGTACAAAAATGCCACGGCCAGTGCCGATATGGCTCCATTCCAGAATCGCATGGCGCTGACGCCGAAACCCAGCCAGAACGCAGGTCGTTGGTCCACAGCGGCGGCGTCAGCTCCCATGTCTCCGTTCCCAGTGTTTATTCGCGATTCAAGCCGTTCGCCGTGACTCCAGGAGGTTGACCACAACGCCACGCGCGTGGTGCTGGACGCCAAAATCGCCACGCCTTGCCAACAAAGCCAGCCAAACGCGAGGGCCAATCCCGTGTAACAAACACAATTTACCGGCCGTTGAAAAATAAAGGAATATACCCGCGCCAATCCATCCACCGCTGAGATGCGATCGGCGCTGATCGCCGCCAGCGCCATCGGCCACCCCAAAAACCAGCCGACGAGCAACAGGGTCACGCCAATACCAATCAGGAGGACGAATATCCACAGCACTCCCACCAAGGCCAAACCCACGTCGCCGCGCATGAGCCAGCCACCAATCCAATTGGGAACGATCAAAACCGCAATGGCGATCCAGGGCAACGCCCATGCCAACCAAGCGTGGCGATATTTCTTAAAGGCGAACTCCGCAGCCTCGTCGACTCCCAATACTTCATCGCGAGCCAGCCGAACCAAACTCGCGCGCACGATACCGCAGCCGATGAAACTCCACCAAGTCAGCATCCACAACCCGCCACCCATCCAATAGGCCGTGTGCCGCCAACTTGACTGCTTCCGGAAGAGCTGGCGAAAGGGCTCAGTCGTCCACATCGCAACAGCCCAGGGACCTGTCGACCAACCACCGGCCACTGCCATTTCATTCGGATCGGTCCCTAAAGGATCGGCGTCAAAAATTCCACGGTAGGGACTGCGATGGAGCGCAACCGACACACCAAATTCTGGGTTTTCTTGGTGATCCGTGGCACCGACGAAAATCACTTCCAAAAATAACCAACCGGCGGGACCGAGCAGCACGCCAATAAAGGCCAGGCTCCACACAGTGAAACTGGCGGCAACCGGCAAGGTCCGCAAAATCAAGGCGAATGGATTCAACTCGCTCCATGCAATGCGTTGCACGGTTAAGCCCCGTTCTTCCATCGCGATCGATCCTCACCTGCCAGACCCTAATCACACAACCACTGACCGCCGCACGCGTTGGCAGTCGCATGGCGGCAAACGCCGCGCATTATAGGAGTGCTGCCCGCAGTTTAGAAGTTGGCAGGATCAACGCTGTGGGGGTCACCAGCCAAATAGTTGGCGCAGTTTGTGAAGCGTCACCGCCCGGCCAGCCTGTGCGATGGATGTCGTTAAGGGGATGTTTTTTGGGCAAACGGCGACACAATTCTGCGCATTGCCGCAAACCTGCACTCCTCCCGGTGCGGTTAACGCCTCCAACCGCTCGCCCGCGTTCCACCTCCCGACCGGGTGGGCGTTGAACAGCATGGCCTGGCTGATGGCGTGGGCGCCGATGAACGATTGGTCATAGGTGCCGTGCAAGCGCTGTTGATAGGATTCATCGGTCTCATTCGTCGCGCGGGGCACTTCCACCTTGGTGTACTGGGGGCAAGCCTCCAAGCAGCAACCGCAACTCATACACTCGCTCAAGGGATAGGCCACTTCCTGCTGCGCCCGCGATTGGCGCGGCCCCGGCCCCAGGTCAAAGTAGCCATCGACAGGAACCCAAGCCTTGACCTTTTGCAACGCGCGAAACACGCGGCCGCGATCGACCATCAAATCGCGAACGACCGGAAACTTCGACATCGGCTCCAGGACTATCTCCTGGGGATGCTCGGCCAGCAGCTTGTCAACCAAAGCCGAACAGCTTTGGCGAACTCGCCCGTTGATCACCATCGTGCAGGCGCCGCAAACCTCCTCCAGGCAACCGCAGTCCCAAGCGATTGGCGTCGTTTCTCGCCCATCACGGGTGCGCGGCTTGGCAGCAATGCGCTGCAATACGCTGATGACGTTCATATCCGATTCGTATTCCACGTCAAACGACTGCCAATAGGGCGACGCTCCTGGGCAATCTTGCCTCAGCACGCGCACGCGAAAGGATTGGATCGTCGAACCGTATGCGTCTGTAATCATGGTCGATGTTATTGCCGAGTTGTTACAAGAGTTCCGATACGAGCTACTTGGTTACGATGTCACGGCTGCCGGCTGTGCCATCTTCCGCTCGCGCCCACCCAGTTGTTGACGTTCGTTCCAAACCTGCTCGATGATTTCCGCGCCGACCAATCCATACAGTCGAGGACGGGGCGGAATGAGCGATGTATCCACATCCTCGTACGACAGTCGCGGGTGCTCGCCGCCATACGTGGCAATCGTGGATTTCAACCACCGCGCATTGTTGGCTTCGAATCGATCGCACCAGGCTTCCGCTTCGCGTCGTCGCTCCATCGGCTCGCTCGCCGCGATGCCGGGGAAGGAGAAATCCGGTTTAAAATGAGCGCCGCGGCATTCGTCGCGCTGCAACGCCCCACGCACAATCGCTTGCGCCAGCGGAAACATGTCGAGCAACGCCTTGGTAAAGACGACATTCTGATTGGTCCAATTTCCCGAATCGGACAATCCGCATTGTTGCGCTCGCACGCGCAACGAACAGACCTGCTCGTAGGCGGTTGCCAATTGATCGTTGCGGCGAACGACCGTGGCCGCTTTGGTCATGACGTCCCCCAGCTCGCGGTGGATTTGATAGGGGTTATCACCGTTGGCCGGGCGCTGCAACAGAGCCGAGTGTTGTTCGCGATGGTACTGCACGGCCGCTGCATATAGGGACTGATTCTGATCGGACGCAGTTCCCCCAGATAAACTCCCCAATCGCGAGTGGATTCCCGGTGCCACGAACAACCCGGAGAAAATGCAACTCAATAGGGAATTGGCCCCTAACCGATTGGCGCCATGGTAATGGTAGTCGCATTCGCCAATGGCGTACAAATTGGGAATTGACGTCTGATGATTGAGCGGACTGCCAGGTATCAAACCGCCGTCGGCTGAGCGATCGTACGCCGCCCACAAACCACCCATCGAATAATGGACTGCAGGAAAAATTTTCATCGGTACTTCGCTGGGCTCTACACCTTGGAACTTGCGGTAAATATCCAAGATCCCACCCAGCTTGCGATCCAATTCCGTTTTTGGAATATGTGTCAGGTCCAAGTAAACGCAAAGTCGATCGGCCTCGACGCTGAGACCTTCATTGACACAAATATCAAAGATCTCGCGAGTGGCGATGTCACGTGGAACCAAGTTGCCATATTTGGGATAGCGCGCTTCCAGGAAATAATAACGTTCGGCCTCGGGAATCTGGCGTGGCGCGCGAGGATCCTGTGGGGTGCGCGGTACCCACACCCGTCCCCCTTCACCCCGAGCCGACTCACTCATCAGCCGCAATTTGTCCGCCCCAGGAATCGCTGTCGGATGGACTTGGATAAACTCCGCGTTTCCGTAGCTGGCGCCGGCCTGGTAACAGCGACTGGCCGCGCTGCCGTTGCACATCATGGACATCGTCGAACGGCCAAAGATCAAACCGGGGCCCCCCGAAGCGATCACGACCGCGTCGGCCGGAAAGGCGCGAATCTCCATCGAGGCCAGGTTCTGGGCAACCGCGCCGCGACATACGCCCCCCTCGTCCACTACCGGTCCCAAAAAATCCCAATACTCATACTTGGCAACCCGCCCGTCGCTTTCCCAGCGGCGCACTTGTTCGTCCAAGGCATACAACAATTGCTGCCCCGTAGTGGCACCGGCGAACGCCGTTCGTTTATACAACGTTCCGCCAAAGCGGCGGCGATCGATGTTGCCTTCCAAAGTTCGGTTAAAAGTCACTCCCAGTCGATCCATCAAATCGATGACACGCGGCGCCCAAAAGCACATTTCCTTGACCGGTGGTTGATGTTGCAGGAAATCGCCTCCATACACCGTATCATCGAAATGTTTCCATTCCGAATCGCCGGCTTGCCGCGTCAAATCGTTGCAACTGTTGATGCCGCCTTGGGCGCAAACACTGTGCGAGCGCTTGACCGGGACCAAGCTGATCAAATCGACCGGAATACCCAACTCACACAACTTCATGGTGCAGGCCAAACCGGCCAATCCACCGCCGACCACGACCACCCGCTGTTTGCTCATGACTTATTGCCCCACGTATTCGACCATCGCGCCTTACCTGCGTTGTTAGTGACTGCGGGGTTCCCCTGCTTCCACTGGCCGCGACAATTTGTGTGGATTCTCGAGAATCGATCCATCAGCTACTCGCTGGCGATACATTTCGAGCTCGCGTTCCCGCGCGCGCTCGATGTCCACACGCCAAAAACCGATCAAGGCGCACAGGCCAATGGCGGCCACCAGTCCGCCCAATCCCATGCAAACGCGACTGGCCCAAGCTTGCGCCCGGGGAGTAATCCACACGCCCCAAGTAATTCCCATCGTCCACAACCCGTTGGCGAAATGATAGACACAGGCCAACAAACCTAGGGCATACAGCCCGACCACCCAGGGGGACTGAAGCGCCTCAGCGGCGGTTGATGCCGCGTTATAAGGCCGGAACTGTGCAATCCCCAATCCGTCGGCAATCGTCGCGCGAAACCATTCGGCATGGATCAACCCATTGAGGTGCAACACGTGCCACAAGATAAATACAAAGGCGATCATGCCGGTAATGCGCTGCAGTCGATAGCGGAAGTTGCTCACATAGGGGTAACGCTGCGTGTTATGACGGGCCTGGAACATAAAGACAAATCCCAAGGCTGCGTGAAATAGTATCGGAATGAAGATGAACACCCATTCGACAATCCACAGCGCATTTCCCAAACTGTGAATCACATAGACGACGTTTTGAAACGCATCCACTCCGTTCAAGATTGACGCATTGGCGAGCAAATGCACGACCATATACGCCCCCACGGGAACTAAACCCGAGAGCGAATGCAGCCGACGCAGCAAAAAATCATGTTTGACGAAAAACGATTCGGACACCGTTCGACTTCCTGAAACCTTACCCGTTCCAAGGCTCCGACAAATAACACCGGCTGACCCGGTTACCGGTTCAGGTGGATTATTTTAGAATACGTCGAGTTTCTTCGACAGGCAGGCGCGGCCGGGTTGCGAACGAATCTCCCTGTTCTGTCTGGGCGCGCCGTGAGCCCCAGTGAGTCTAAGAGCGGTATCATCCCGTTGGTCTGCGACATTTTTTCTTCGGGCGCGATCCAACGGATCGATCAAAATGTAGAATAATAAGATTCGAGCACCGCACCGAAGTGGTATCGGTGCCATTCGGTGGTTCGAACCCGGTTTCTTGTATCTAGAACATGCGATATTCAATAGCAGTTGGAGCCTCTCTCGCGCTGGTTGCTTTGATTGCAGCGACTTTGTACTTCGCGCCGCCACCTCCGGAAAAAATCGACAAAACCAAAGTCCCAGACCAAATCCCGTTCATTCTGGCCGGCAGCGGCGGCACCGACGAGAACGCCACCGAAATCATCGATGGACCAGCGATCAGCTTGCATGCGTCCAGTATTCCTCCTTGGAATATAAACGTGGCGATGGACGTCACCGTCGAGCGGGGATTATTTTTAGAGCCAGCACAACACGTTCAACGGTCGGTCAGTGAATGGCAAGCGCACGAATGGCCAGTCTCGCTGGTGCTCGGCGTCACATGGAACGGCGAATCGCGGGCCTATGCCGCTGACTTGTTCACGCCGGAATCTGCATCATTGATTAACGATCGAATCGGCGGCGATCCCGTAGTTGTTTCTCTGTGCCCGCACAGCGGCAGCGCCGTGGCGGCCCTGCGGCAACAGAATGGAATTGAATTGACGTTTCTCGATACCGGCAAACAATGGCGCGGCAACGCGGTGTGGCAGGACCAGGAAACGGAGTCGTTGTGGAGTCAAATCTTGGCCCGATCGCTCGCAGGCCAATTGGCGGACACATCGTTAACGACAATTCCGGTCACGGTAACCTCGTGGGATAAATGGCGACAATCGCATCCTGATACCACGCTGGTAATGGCTGAGCGTGACTCCACGGAAAGCGCGCCGCGCGATTGGTTGGCCGTGGACAGCGAATACGGAATTGGCATTCGCGTGCTGGACCAAGATGTCTTTTATACGCTGGCGGATTTCGTCCGCGCGCCTCTGCGCCGTGACGAAGTGAAACAGACTCCCTTGGTCGCAACGTATTTTCCCGACTCCGGAATCGTGCATGTCTTCAGACGCCTCCGTGCCATTCAGGAATTCGAAATCAATCTGCAGGGCCAATTTGTGGACAAAATCGCTGCTACGAACTGGGATTTGGCGACCGGTAAAGCCGTTTCTGGGCGCGAAGCGGGACAACAACTGGAACGTGTACGCTATCAATGGTGCAGCCGCGCGGGGTGGGCCACTTTCTTCCAAACGGAACCACCTGCGGAGCGTTGATTATCCCACCAACCAATGGCACATCCCGACGATCGCCAGCCAACATACCAGATTCAGCCAAAATCCCGCGCGGACCATCTGCGCGATCGTGACATGTCCACTCGAAAAAACAATCGCATTCGGTGGTGTGGAAATGGGGAGCATGAATGCGCAACTGCTGGCCAACGTGGCGGGCATGGCCAATACCAGCGGATCGATCCGCAACGCCAATGCAATACCGCATAACACGGGGACAAATACATTGACCAAGGCCACATTGCTCATTAACTCAGTCAAGTACAAAGCGACCCCCGTCAACAACAATACTGTCACCCACAACGCGCCCGGAGAAAATCCGGCGACCACCTCGCCCACGGTTTGGATGACCTCGGTTTCGCGCAACGCTTCGGCCAGGCTCAGACCTCCGCCAAACAAGAGCAGGATGCCCCACGGCAATCGGGCGGTCGCATGCCAATCCAAAAGCGGGCGATAGGGCGAAAAACTTCCCGGGACGACGAACAGCAAGACGACGCCCAACAGCGCAATACTCGTGTCATTGAGTTGAACCCACGGCCACATCCATTTGATCGCGTCTTGAGAAACCCACAGGGTGGCTACGACCAGGAATACACCGGCCATCCGCCACTGGGGACCAGTCATTGCCCCCAATTTCCGCCGCTCGTCCTCGATGACATCTGCCGCCTTTATGGCGGTTGCATTGCGGCAGGGAAACAAGACAAACACCAACAGGCCATAAGCTACGACCAAGAGCACAAGGACTACCGGCAAAGCGATTTGCAGCCAGGACACGAAGGAAACGTCCACTCCCGTTTCCCGCTGCAGGATACCGGCCATCGCGATGTTCGGTGGCGAGCCAATGAGGGTCGCCATGCCGCCGATATTGGCTCCATAAGCGATCGCCAACACCATCGCCGTGGCAAAATTGCGATCGAGTCCCTGCGTTTGCTGGGCGCGCAACAGATTGAGTACGGAGACCGCCATCGGCAACATCATGATCGCCGTTGCGGTATTGCTGATCCACATGCTTAACATGGCGGTGGAAAGCATGAAACCCAAAACCAACCGCCGCGGAGAGAACCCCGTCCAGCGAATGATGCGGAGCGCAATCCGTTTGTGTAGCAAGTGCTCTTCCAGCCCCAAGGCCAGCATGAAGCCGCCGAAAAAGAGATAGACCACGGGGCTGCCATAGGGCGCTGCCGCTTGTTCGGAACTGCGGACACCCAGGAGAGGGAACATCAACATGGGCAAAAGCGCGGTTACGGCCAGCGGAACGGCTTCGGAGATCCACCAAGTGATCATCCAAGCACCGACGGCCAGAACCCAATTCGCATCGCGCCCCAATGGTGCCGGCTGCCATATGGCCAGCAGAAGGAACAAGGTCGGCCCCAATGCCATACCGATGCGCTTGGGAGTCAGTGACTGGATCAGGCCCTCAACGTCCACAACTGCTCCATTCCGTTGGCATTGCCTTGACCACAATCGAGTGTCACAGCGACCGGTTCGTGCTGTGGCAAGGTTTTAGGTTAAACAGTGAGCAACTCCTTCGCAACCCAATAGCTTACGCGCTTCACGCAGCGATGAACATTCCGCCGCCGGAAAAGCCGTCTACGAAAAACTGCTCTTTCCGATTCGCAGCGCGCTCAGAACTTGAGAAAGTGACCAGCCGAGACAACGCTGTAACCGTTGTTTAGGTACTATCGAGACAAATACTACCGCCAAACGTGCTGGCCTTAGAACACGAATCTCTGCGAACGTTTTCGATAGCCAACGGTGTTCACTTCGAACTCAGTACGCCCTTTGAAAAGTACTTTCTCGTATGGCGCTGATCTTGGTCAGTGCATTATGGGATTGACGCTTTTTGGACGCCAACACGTCCATTAGAACCAGGGGTTCTCTGGGGGGATTACCAACTCGAACAGCCAGCCATAATTGCTTGGGAAATTCCACGTAGGCGGAGGTGTCGGATTGGATCCTGGATTCTGCGGTCCTGACGTCGGATTCCCTGAGGGGTCGATCAGTACTGGCCCTTCGTCGTCCGAGATAATCGCACCGGATAACGTGACTACCGACGGTTTAATTGCGGCGTTGTTTTTGCCCACCGCCGTAAATCGCAAATAATGATCGCCCGCGTGAAGCCAAACGTAAACCGTGCGACTGCGACCGGAGCGCACCGAAGTGACCACTTCGACCTGACCTGTTGGACTGTAAATCGTAAACTGAGCCGCTTGATTGTTGTTATTGGCGGAAGTCATCGTCAGGTCGAAGCGAAACAGTTGCGTTTTGTAGGTTGTCAAGATGCCAAAACGATCCTTTTGGGAGGCACTCAAGTTGACTTGTTGGATGGTTTCCAAAACCGCTGATCGATCAGCGACGTTCACCACCAGCACGTAATTGCCAGGAATTGTATTGCCCGTTCGGTTCCGCACGGCAATGTAATAGGTCTTATTCGGCTGCACGTTTTCGACGACGGCTACCACATCGCCGTCAGAACGGAAACGGCGACTGATGGCGAGTTGCTTCCGATTGCTGTTGTACACGCGAACGTCCAGCAGCGCTACATCGAGTCCCAATGGCGACAGGTCGATGGCCATGCTCCCCTGCGCGGATGGCGAGGTCACCAGGCGGTACATATCGATATCCGTAGGTGAGGCGATGGCACTGAGGATTTCGAATCGACTCCCGCGCGGCGTTCCCGGTGGTGAGGAAAGCAACACCGATGTGGCGAACGTATTGTTGGCGGCGTTTTCTAGATCGACGAGGCCAAATTCGTCCAGCAATCCATCGACGAGCGCGGCGTCGCCGGCTTCGAAAAAGCGTTCCAGTTCATCATCGTCATCATCGCCGTACTCACGCTCCCAATCTTCGGCTTCGCTGTCGCCATCTTCATTAAAATCGAGGACCAATTCGTACTCGCCGAACTCGAAATCGGGATATCCCGACCAATCGACGGCAATATACACGAGTTCGCCGTCTGCGATACCCGTGATTTCCTTAATGACGTTGATCCGCAGCGGATTTTCTGCTTCGTTCGTGGCTATCTCTTGAAACTGTTCATCGTAAGCGGTGATTCGTCCGCACAACAAACTGCGACCGCGAACCCGCAGTTTAATCCAACAATTCTCCGCCAACGGATTGCCGTGAATCTTGTAGATGTCAACATCGGCGCCGTGCTGAATGCGTCCGGGAACAATTACTTGAAATGTTTCCAAAAAATTCTCCGGATACGTCAGTGGCGTGGCCGTCGCAAAATTATCGTTACTCCCGCGCATCTCGTAAGGATCCGCCGCTGGCGGGCCGTAGAGCATCTGGATATTTTCCATGTCCAGCAGACTTAAGTCGATGCGGGGGACAGTGTAAGCGTAATACATCACCGAGGTGGTATCGTACATTTGGTCAACCAACCCCAACGCATTGCCGATCTCATGCAAGGCGACAGAATACAGATCGTACATATTGAAGGGGGAATTACTCCCCTGAGAGAAATCGTGGATGTAGTACTCGCAGTTGGTGTTAAAGAAGATATCTCCCGCCCAACTGCTAGCGCCGGGATTGTAGGGAATCACATTTCCCAACACATTCTGCTGAGGGAATGCCCCCAGCCGAATATCGCCAAACCGTGGGTCCCACTGTGTCAAACCGGGCGCGCCGAACGCGCGCGGAGAATCCGACGCGACGGCAAACTGCACGTTGGCCTGACGGGACCAGGTTTGGCAAGCTCGCAGGATTTCGATTTGCCAATCGGGGTGGCTCATCTGATCCTGCATGTGCATGAACAGCTCATTGCGATAGCGACCAATCTCGATCAAATCCGGCGCAAAACTGATGGTGATTGGGCGACTATTCGGCCAAGGCTGTCCGGGCAGGAACGTAGTTTGTCCGAAACTGGTCGTGCCGATCCAAGCCAAGATCAACCACATCGCGACCAGGCCCAACGACCAGCGCTGGCGCGCGGATATCAACGGCAATCGATACGCACTCAAGCAATAGACAAGCGCAAACAATCTCACGTGTTTCGCCTCATCACCACATTCATTCGTGGTCGTATACCGAATCATTGACTCTGCTCCATTATAGTTTGCACACCGATTTTCATCCGACGAAAAACGGCGTTGCGTTCTAACGGTTTTAGATCGGCATCATGACCGATGATTCCCCCGCCATAAGCCGGCTGCAGCGCCCGACTCAAGTATTGAATTGCGCGATCAGCCAATTCAGGCTCGTGCGTGGACAACAAAGAATAAACGCAGCCAATTTGATAGTTAAGCGCGGGTGTGTTCTCCAGCAGCAAGCAACGTTCCACGTCGGCCAACGCTTCGTCGCGCTTCCCCAGCCTGGCATACAACACAGCTCGGCCAGTCAGCGCCGGTGCGAATTCAGGCTCGACACGCAACAGTTCCGTCAGTGTTTCGATGGCCTCGTCGAGTCGTCCTAATCGTTCGCTTAGCACGTGCGCCATGTTTTGCCGAGCCGTTGTGGCGGTAGATCGCCATGGAACCGCTTGGCGGAAATCGTCCAAAGCCTCCTCAGGCGAGTCGTTCAATCGGGCGATACCCCGCATGATCCAATCGTCGGGAGTTTTCGGTTCGATCGATTTCACGGCCATCAGGTCGTGATCGGCCCCCACGTCGTCGCCCAATCCTCGTTTGATGCGGCTTCGAATCATCAAGTAGCGCGTGGTATTCGGTTGCATCTCGAGGGCGGACTCAATGGCGACCAGCGCTGGGCTAAATTGGCGCTGCCGCTCATAAACCAGCGCTTGGTTGACACGAGCTGCCGCATAGTCAGCATCCAGCTCGATTGCTCGCGCAAACATCGTCAGGGCTTCGCGGTCATGGAGCATCCAGTAGTGGCAGAGCCCTCGCGCGAAAAAGGCGGTAGCTGACTGATCGTCGATCAAACAGCATTGCGAAAAATAGGTTTCGGCCAGCCGATACTCGCGCAGTTCAAAATAGCACTGTCCCAGCAAAAACCACAAGGCGAACCGCTGTGGGAACCGCTCCAGTTGTTGCTTGACAATCGGAATCGCGTCACGGTATTTGCGCTGTCGATAGAGCCGCGTCGCTTCGACCAGCCCTGACTCCGTCGATTCGATAAAAGCAAACGGAACCTCGCGAAAATTCGGATCGTCCGTTTGCGCTCCGCCGGGTTCCTCGTGAAATTGACGCAAGATACTCAACAGCAGCGCGGATTGTTGGCGGACCTCGTTTTGCGCAGCCGTCGGTAGCCACGGGAACAATGACCGTCGCTCCCAATTCGCGTCAGTATCGATATTGAAATGCTCCAAAGCGCGATAGCCCAGTTCGATTCCCGCTTGAGACGATCCCCCATCCGTCAAAAACAAGCGTGCTTCGGATCGATGCAAATCGTGTTGAAATGCTGCGAAGGCCTGATGAGCTAAGTGTCGCCGATGCGAGCTGAAAAATTGCCAGAGCAACCCGCTCAGAATCGTCGCGATCAGCAGCGATGCGATCGATAACCCCGAGTAGCCGCGCCAAGACGGGTGACGTTGCAGGAACTTGCCTGCCCGCTCCGCCCACGACGGGTTTCCGGCGTATTTGACGGGGCGAAATTGTAGGTGCAAACTGATGTCCTCGGCCAACGCTTGGGCGGAATGATAGCGCTGTTCCGGATCGAAAGCTAGGCATTTGCGTATGATCGCCGCCACAGTCGGGGAAACACAAACGGATAGGACTCGATCCATTTCCGGCGCGAGGTGACGCGCCGAAATAGCCTGCTCTCCCTCGACCGCAGGACTCCAATCAACCGAGTACGGTAAACGTCCGGTCAATAATTCAAACAGCACAACTCCCAGCGAAAAAATATCCGCTGCGGCTGTCAGTTCACCATCACCCCGCCACATGGCCCGGACCTGTTCCGGCGCCATATAGGCCCAGGTCCCACCTATGGCGGGCCCACCAAGCGCCTTAGGAACCGTCGTCTCACGACTTAAATTAAAATCCATCAACAGTGGCTGGCCATCCCAAGCCAACAGAACATTGGCAGGCTTGATGTCGCGGTGCAAAATCCCACGCGCATGGGCGTGCGCTAACCCCTCGGCCAAGCGTTGAGCCAAATGCAGTACCCGCGTGTTGAAGTCGGCGGTTGATTCCGGCAGGCTGCTCTCGCTTGTTAATTCAAACTCCGTTTGGAACTGAATGTTTTGCTTTGACAACTCATTCCAAACATCGACTTTCGTTCTCTGGGTATCGGCCTGACTCAGTCGTTCCACCAAATCCTTGATGGTCACGGCCCCCAGCAGCGGCATGCATAACCCATAGAGGATTTCATGCTGATGGATCGAGTACAGTGGCATCACATGGGCGTGCTGCATTTTGGCCAACCGCTGAGACTCACCCATCGGCACGGTTGTTATTTTGACGGCTACAATCCGTTGAGCTAAATCCACCTGGCGGGCCGCATAGACGCGGCTAAATGCGCCGCGCCCCAATTCGCGAATGATCACAAACTGCCCCCACGTGGTCCCGACTTTGGGAAACTGCGGCCTGAGGACTCCCCGATCGCGTTCCGGTCGTGCCGGCGCATCCGTATCCAACGATCGCGCACTCGTGGTTGCGTGCGCGGCCGCGATCTGCCGGTCCTGAGAGCGATTGGCGATTTGCGATTGAGTCATTTCCCAAGTTGCCAACCAATTCGATGAATCGACGCCGAACGAACGGCGATAATCGTCCGGGTTGACTTGCCGACCGTGCAACTTGTGTTGGCGGAAATCTTCGAACGCTACACCATCGACGACCTCGTGGAAATCCCTCGCATCGGCCACCTCGTCGAACAAGCTGTTCAAGTCGGGCGGCGCGCCCTGCGACCATTGAAACTCGAGCTTGATGCGCAACAATTCAGCTAGAACCATGGCATACGCTGGATCGTCGCGCGCGGGCAAAAAGTCGCCTATCGCCGCCGCCCGATTCTCGCGCAGCACGGCTTCAAATTGATCGACCGCCTCCCAAATCAGGTTCTCGGGCGCGATTTCAGAAACTTGCGAACGATCGATCATACCTTCCAACAGTATGTTAGCACTGGCCCCCCCAAACGACATGGTGGTCCTATTATAAACTGCGGAAGACAAGCCCGTTTCCGCCATAATAATTCTCAATTCCTTGAAAAATCCAAGATGCGCCTGTTTGTGGCCATTCTCCTGACTTTTGAGGCTTGTTCGTCATTACCACTACAGCCGCGCGGCGCGCGGTCACGATTGGAAGCAACCGCGGGCAGGCTATTGATGTAACCGCAGTGTAGCGCTCGTGAGGAGCAATGCTCCTCTCATTGAGCGTTTTGGGCGTCTGGTCCGCCGCACATCCATGTTCCCAGCATGGAGTTGCGCAGTTTTCCTATGATCGAAACATTAAGGCTCAAAGAAGCTACACAATCGCTGGCGGAAATTCTGCAACTCCCGCTCGACTGTACGTTTACTCCGATCACATTTCTCCGAAATCTCTTGAATCGAGAACCCTTCGAGACGGAAATGAATGATCTGACGTTGTGTTTCCGACAATGACTGACAGACATCATCAATCGTCAGACACAACTCCCTCAGTTTTTGCTCGTCGTCCAGCGGCGCCGTGACCAATTCATCGGCCGGTACCGTCTTGCGGACATCGCGTGAAGCCGCACGATGGTAATCCACACGCGCATTGACTTTGCGCATCGCGATCACCACCAGGAGATTGAACAGATCACCCGATTCGGGAGCCAGATACCCGCCATTGCCCGCGCGGCGAAAGAAACTCTTGAACGTCGATTGCACAATGTCCTCGGGATCGACTCGCGCCGAGAACATCTGCGCGAGCCGTTTGCGAGCTGTCACCAGCAATCGATTGGAATAGCGCGAGAAAATCTCTTCGGCAGCTTGTTGGTCGCCTTGTTGGATTTTGTCTAGCAGCCGACCATCGGATTGATGTTGGTATTCCTGCTCATCACTCATTGTAATAACGTTCCCCTTGCTCACCATACTCTATCAAATGGGAGCGACGGGCGGTAACGCGCCATAAAACGAAGATTTTTGTGCGACCCGACTTGGTCTGTGACATTTTCCAGCAGGTGGAG
This sequence comes from Planctomycetota bacterium, assembly GCA_014584305.1. GTDB lineage: Bacteria > Planctomycetota > Planctomycetia > Pirellulales > Pirellulaceae > BJ22. The sequence goes on from JACTND010000198.1 coordinate 26,434, forward strand.
TTCTCTGCTTGTGGTCCGGCTTTGCCGGAGTTCGAAATCGTGCTCGAAATGCCTAGGACGAGTACGAGTACCTTTTCATTGAGCACGATTCCGACATGGTTGAGGCAACATCAATACTGTCGCCTCTGCTCGCGGTGGACGTTAGGCCACGCATTCACCGGTTCCAATCAAATGATCTCTTTTGCTAAGATTCGATCCAGAGCGGTCAAATATTCTTCCGCAAATGCGGATACGCTCCGTGGTAACCACTGCGGCGCAGGTGTTGGCCCACGCGATTTCAAGTCCACGCGTCGATGCGAGTAGCCCGTGGTGTTTAGCCCGCTGCGCAAAATGTGTGGCGATGTACCTATCGCGTTGGTCCATGGCCAATCTTCGGCAGCGACTTCCATGCTCGGGCGAATTCTGGTTTGAAATGCGGTCGCTTCAAAATTGCGAGGCCGCTCGTTCCATGGGCGGATCGACCAGCCCCAACGTGCTCCGCTCGAAGCGGAATCACCAGCCAATGGGCCGACGTCCACTGCCGGCGATCCCATCGGCGCCGGGGCGCTTTCCGGGTTGCTGAGGACCCAGAGTTCGATGCCGCTGGCACCGTCGTCGGCCGCGAAGAAGAGCGAAGTTTCCGCCGACGCGATGAAAGACGGATTCGAACTGCCGGCGCCCGGG
>JACTND010000074.1 GCA_014584305.1 Planctomycetota bacterium
GGCCGCGTCGAGAGAGCCTTGGCTGAATCCCGTTCCCTCCAAGCGGACCTAACAACCATCATGGAAAACCTGAATACCTGAAAACAGGGTCTGACCCCTATAGCCTGCTTATGACTGGCCGCGTCGAGAGAGCCTTGGCTGAATCCCGTTCCCTCCAAGCGGACCTAACAACCATCATGGAAAACCTGAATACCTGAACAACCATCATGGAAAACCTGAATACCTGAAAACAGGGTCTGACCCCTATAGCCTGCTTAAAACGGCACCACCTCAATTACATGCCGCCGCCGGTGGTGTCCTCGGCGAAGATGCTGCTGATCGACATGTGCTGATGGATGCGGCGGATCGCTTCGCCCAAAAGACTGGCGACCGACAGGCGACGGATTTTGGGAATCGCTTTGGCCGGATCGAGCGGGATCGAATCGGTGACGACGACGGAATCGATGGGGGAACGTTCCAGTTTCGCAATGGCGTCGCCGGCAAAGACTCCGTGGCTGGCGCCGACATGAATCTCTTTCGCCCCTAACTTTTTCAACAGCTCCGCCGCCCCCACGATCGACCCGCCGGTGCTGATCATGTCGTCGAACATCAAGGCGATTTTGCCTTCGACCGGACCACCGATGATGTTTTCTTGCCGCGTCGTGTCGGCGCCGATTCGACGCTTGTCGATGATGGCCAAACGCCCCCCCAAACGATTGGCATGTCCGACGGCCCGTTTAATACTCCCCTCATCGGGACTGACGATCACAATGTCGTTGGGGTCGGGAAACAATTGGCGGAAGTATCCGGTCAGCACGCCACCGGCATACAAGTGATCGACGGGAACGTCGAAGAACCCTTGAATCTGCGCGGCGTGCAGGTCCATGCAGAGGACGCGATCGGCGCCGGCGCGGGTAATCAAGTTGGCGACCAGCTTGGCCGTGATCGGTACGCGCCCTTCGTCTTTTCGGTCTTGCCGCGCGTAGCCGAAGTAGGGCATGACGGCGGTGATCCGGTCGGCGCTGGCGCGACGGCAAGTGTCAATCAGAACAAGCAACTCCATCAAATGATCGTTGACTGGCGGGCAAGTGGGTTGCACCAGATAGACATCCCGGCCGCGGACGTCTTCGATCTTGCAGTGGATTTCGGTATCGGGAAACGTCTGGAACTTGCAGCCCCCCAACTCCAAATTGAGAAATTTGCAGATATTATCCGCCAGAGGCAAATTGGCCCGGCCGCTGAAGATTTTTAGTTCACCCATTTATATGGCTCGTTGCGAGTGCAGGGCTTCTTCGACTTGCCGCAGTTGTTCCGGCGTGTTGACGCTGAGCGCTTCGATCGGTTGCAGCACGGAGTGGGCTTCCACCACGAAACCCTGTCGAAGCATGATTTCCGGAACGTCCGTAATGTAATATTCCCGCTGGTGATTGTCAGCCGTCAGTTGATCGAGCGCCGCCAGCAAGGGCTTCGGGGCGAACACGTAGGTGCTCATATTGACCTCGCGGATGGCCCGCTGCCGGTCGTCGGCATCCCGTTCTTCGACGATTCTCAGGAATCTTCCTTCGTCATCGCGGACGATTCGCCCCAATCCGGTAGGATCGGGGTGGAGCAGGGTTCCCAGGATGCAGCCCGCCTGAGAGTCGCGCCAGGCCCGTAGTAAATGGCGCAGGGACGCCGGCTGGACCAAGGGCGAATCACCGGCCAGGACCACAATCGGACCTTGTTGGCGGACCAAGTACTCGCGGCACATCATCACCGCATGGCCGGTTCCGAGTTGTTCGGATTGGAGTGCAAAGCCGACGCCCGCGTGCTGTGACAGCGCTTGACGGACCAAATCCGCGCGGTAGCCGATGACGGCCACTTGTCGAACAACGCCGGCGGCGTCGAGCGCTTCGATGACATATTCAATCAACGGCTTGCCATTGGCGGGAAAGAGGACTTTCGGTAAGTCCGAGTTCATGCGCGTCCCTTTTCCGGCCGCCAAGATTATTCCCAATGGCTGGTCGTGGTTGTCGATTTCGTGGTCGCGCATGGGGCGATTTTAGCGGATGGCGTCGGCGGCTTCCAAGCGGGCGACGAGTGGCACCAAGTCGGCGAAGCGACCGACCACATACCGGACGGCATCCAGTTCCGATTCTTCCGCGACGCTATCCGCGGGCGGCGCATCGATCAGGCCGATGGCGATCAAGCCGGCTTGGGCCGCCACCTCCAACCGCGACACGCGCGTACTGACGTAAGCCGTTTCGTCCACTCCGATCAACATCTCGCGCGCGGCTTGCACCAACGCTGCTTCGTCGGGAAGGACGCGGCCCAAGGAGCGCGACGTGAGGACCACGTCGAACGGTTGGCGAATGTTGATGTCCGCTAAGATGCCCAGCAACGCATGGGACTGATGGATCGAATTGCAGACGATTCCCAAGCGAAACTGGCGTTTGTGCAATTCGGCGAGCGTCTCGATCACTTGGGGCAGGGGACGCAAATTCGATTGGGCGTGCTTGAGTTTGGCTTGCGAGGAGACCAACAACTCGCGGGCTTCGACAGGGGTCAAACCCAAGTGACAAAAAAAGGACGCTAATGCGTCCCAGTATTTCAGCTCGCCTTGATACACGCGCGGCAGATAGCCCGTTTGCCACTCGTTGCGGAAGGTTTGAAACTGCTCGCGCAACCCGAGCTTACAGATCATCTGGTGCAACAAACGATGCCAGTATGACCCGTCGAAAAACGTGTGGTCGATGTCAAACAGGATTCCACGCAGAGACATTCTTTTCCCAGTTCCCGGTTGCGCCGAGAGTTCCGAGTCCGCCCCGAGCCAGTATGCTAACCGTACACGAAAAATCGTTGCTTCTATTTATCGTTGTAATCGAAGAGTTTCTCGCTTACGGTTATCCAGTACTTCCTATTTCTATTCTGTTAGTCAGCCAGTCGATGGTCAATCGCAAATTGCTTTGTGCGGGGAAGCAGGACGGGTCGAGCGGTGTTTGACAGTTGTACCGTTGGCTTTGATAATAGAATGGTTGTGGCGGTGTATTGGCCGGTAGGCGGGGAATAAGGGGCGGCAGTTGGGAATTCCAAGTTCCGCCGTGAACACAGCGGGCGGTTGGCACATGTCTCAAAAATGTCCGGAATGTTCACGAAACTTGGATGAGTTCGCCATCGCTTGCCCGACATGTGGATGGCGGTTGTTGGAGGATATCGAAGCGCGCGGCGAAATGGACAACCGCGATTTGATCCACTCCAGTTACGATTTGTACTACCGATCAACACTGAAGCTGCTGGAGGAGCGACACGGCGAGGCGGCCATCCGCGAAGCAAACCGCACGATCAACGTTGCCAATGCGCATCAGCAGGGGCAAGCCCGCGCATTGCGCGGTTATGTGCATCTGACGTTGGGGGACCCGTCGGCGGCGGATGTCGATCTCACGGAAGCCGTCAACTTGGGGCACCAAGAACCGGAAGTGCTGGCTTGGCGGGCAGCGGCGCGCGCGCATTTGGATCGTTGGCGCGAAGTCTTCGAAGATTTGACCTTCGCCGTAGAGATTTTGGAGGAACCCCACGAACGCTACCAACAATTATTGCTGGCCTACCGCGATGAAGCGTTAGCTTACTTTGCGCGCGAATGCGCCGCCGAACCGAACAATGCCATCCGCTATCGCGACCGCGGATGGGTGTATCTGTTGTTGCAGGAACTGTCGGCAGCAGCCGAAGATTTTCACCAGGCGACGCAACTGAATCCCCACGACGGTTTGGCCCGCGCGGGCTTGGCGTTGACCATGGTGCGACAAGGCAAATTTGCCGAGGGACTGGCTGCGGCGGAAGCAATGACGCGCGACGAACGTCCTTTTGTCCGCCGCTGGGGGTGGGAAGGCCTGGCCCGCAGTCAACACGGACTTCTGCAGTACGCCGAATGCCGCAATTCGTTAGAGTACTTGCGCGTACTGGCCGAGGACAACATACCCTTGGTGATGGCCGTGGGGCGTTTGCGGATGGAATTGGGGGATTTGAGCACAGCAATCGTCGATTTCTCCAGTATTGTCGAGCAAGGGGGTTCCGGGGTGGACCCAGCGCTCCTGGCCCGCGCGCAATGCTACGAGAAGATGGGTTCGCTGCAACGGGCGGTCGCTGATTATTCCCGATTTTTGGGGGACCAACCCGGTCATCTCGCCTCGCGTTTGAAAAGGGCTCGGCTGTATGCCAAGTTGGGAGAGTTTGAGACGGCTTTGGCCGATTTGCAATTCATTATCGACCTGGAACCGCGACACTTGGCGGCCTGGGTGGCGCGGGCCGACATCGAACTCCAGCGCCAGCACCTCGATCGGGCCAGCGATGCCTGCGAACAGGCTCTAGCCATCGACAATCGCCACTGGCGGTTGTGCCTGATCGTCGGCCAGGTCAACCATCAATTGCAGCGGTACAGCGATGCGCTCGATCATTTGTCCCGCGCCATCGACGTCGCACGGACGCCCGAAGAAAAGGCAGAGTCGTTTTTCTGCCGCGCCCAGTCGCATATCGCTTTGGAACAATGGGATGAGGCGGTGTTTGACTTGGAACGCGCCACGGCTTTGCGGAGTAACGACATCGGCGCATGGTTGACATTGGCTGACATCCACGCGCGCCGCGACGAGTGGGAAGGCTCCGCCAACTGTTTGCAATTCGCCTTGCAGGTAACACCCGTTTTTCCCCATCAGTGGCGGGGCGTAGCGCAGCAGGTCGCCGACGGAATCGTGCAACAAGCGACCCGTATGGTCCAGCGCGGCCACGATGACATCCGCATTTTTCGCCGCCGGGCACATGCGTTGTTTTTCCTGAACCGGTTGACGGAGTCGCTGGCCGATTGCGATCGCGTGTTGGCCGCCGACATCCAAGACACCGAAACGCGCATCCGCCGCAGCATGGTATTACATCAGCTGGGCGAGTACGACGCGGCACTGAAAGACTTGACGCGGCTGTTGCGCCGTCAACCGGACCACCACTATGTTCGTTTTTTGCGCGCCCGGACTCTGGTGCAGACCGAAGACTATGACGCGGCGCTTTCGGATTTGAATAAAGCGATCGCCGCAGCGCCTCAGGTTGCCAAATACCACTTGCTGCGGGGCGAAGTTCAGCGGCGACGCGGCAAACTGACCAAGGCCATTCGCGCATTCAGCCGCGCACAAATGATTCAACCCAGTGACGTCCGCGCATTGCGGCTGCGGGCCGAGGCCTGTTTGTTGGCTGGCTACCCGGCCGAAGCCGTGGCCGATCTGTCTCGGGCACACGAGATCGAACCCGAAAATCCCGAACACCTGACAATGCGCGGGCAGGCTTTGATCAACCTCGAACAGTGGGACCAGGCAATTGAAGATTTTGACGCTGCGGTCCGCCTGAATTCGCCCAACCCGAAAACGTATACTGGACGCGCGGTCGCCTTGCTGCGAAAAGGTGAGCATCAGCAAGCACTGCTGTGGCTGACCAAAGCCGTGCACCGGTTCGCCGACGAACGCGAGCAGGCCCAGTTGTTTCTGGCGCGCGGGCGCGTCTTTTCCGAAATGGGGCGCCCCTCGATGGCAATCGCCGATTATTCGGCCGTGCTCAAACGCATGCCTCCGGACTCGCAATCGGCCGCACAGGTCCGTTTGTTGCGCGCGATCGCCTGGATTCGCGACGGACAGTATTACGCCGCCGAACGCGATCTGAAAAAAGTCCGCAAGATCCTGCGGGATAATGCGTTGGCGGATCGTTTGTTGATCTGGGTCCGCGATCGGGATCAACCGATGCCCAGTGAAGTATCGCTCAATGGAAAACACAAACAATTGGCCCGCCCGCCGCGCGTCCGCGATGGTATTGTCGTCAATCGCGACGACGACCGGTGGTTAGTGGCGCCACCGTTTGATATGTGGATCGTCCGCGACGCCCACGATGCCGAGTTTGGCCCAGTTTCCAAATTGACCCTCGACCAGTGGGCCGAACAAGGACGGATTGGGCCCGGCATGAAACTGCTGCGCAGTGATTGGTCCAAATGGAAACGGGCCGAGAAGGTTTATCCGGATTTGGCGTAATCCGCGTCTCTTCCAATCCGGTGGTGTGGCCGGCAGCGCGAGGATTCCAATCGTCAGCAGCTGTCACGCTGTTTTGGCGGAAAATACGCGAAAAGATTTGTCTTGACCAAGTTCTTGTTTTTCCGTACCTTGCCGCCTTGTCAGTTCTGCCCCACGGATGACGGGCCAAGTTGACAATTGACGAACGAATGGGTTTGCCAGCGATGCTTGCACCCCAAGAGAACGATCCACCGCAGCCGACGCAAGGATGCCAACGCAACGGTGGCCGAGCTGGTTGAACAAACATGGATTGAGTGCCCCCTAAACGAATGTCGGGGCGTTCATCGTCCAATCGCTCTCGGACAAAGGCGGAGTCCTTCCCCCCTGGGACCCAAATTTACCGAGAGCTTTTTTATGCGCGGACGGATGATTTTCCGATTTGCAAGCTCGGCTCAAGCTTATTCCTAAACTCTCCGAGCGTTTTTTATGCGCTGTCAGGGCATCGCCGTGGGCGAGTGAATATCGCACCCCGGCGCCTTAGCAAGGGAAAACGCGAGGCGCCCCTCACTAACGTCTCGGATTACGATCGACACCCTGTTTTGACTGGCGCTGTCCTATGAGCAATGCAGGCTTGAAAACCTTGGTAACTCTTTCCACGCGATATTGCTGGATTTCAATGAGGCTACTTTGCCGGCCACGGCGAACCTGGGGTGATGTGTTCAAGGGAGCGACAATAAACCTAATGAATGCCATGCGCGTCAACAATTTTGGCGATCGGCGGTTTTCGGGGCGTCGCGAACGGAAAGCGATTCAGCGTCCAGGCACATCATGCCCGACCGGTTGCACGGCACCACTTGCCTTGGAACACTTGGAACCCCGGCAGTTGTTGGTCAGCCTCCCAACACTGATCGACATCTTCTCCGGCGGGGGAGCGTCGATTCCAAGCGAATTCATGAATGTCAACAACACGGTGTTTATTCCAGGCCAATGATGGTGCCACCGGCTTTGAACTCTGGAAGAGCGACGTGACAACCGCTGGGACCACGCTGGTCAGGAACATTTTTCCCGGCACGATAGCCCCGAACCCGCAGCAACTCACCAATGTCAATGGACGCTTGTATTTTGCCGCCACGGGTTCCTCGGGTGGTAGGGAATTGTTCACGAGCGATGGAACGACCAGCGGCACGGTCAGCATAAAGGAAATACGTCCTGGTTTGGATGGCTCGTACCCCGACAACCTAGCCAATATCCATGGCACGCTCTTCTTTGCGGCCGACAACGGGGTCAACGGCGTTGAGCTGTGGGTGCTGAGCAACCCGGAAAGCGCCCCGTCGCCGACGGGAATGCCCGGCGTTGATGCACGGCCATTGGCTGGCGATTCCGTCCCGAATGGCGCGCGTTGGGGTTGGTCGATCCGTCCGTTGAACGAGCTGCCTCGTATGCCTGAGATGATCGCGTTTCGATCCGGGACTTATCCGGGCGTCGAATCATCTGCAGCGGACGGTGGGGGGATCAACTCGAATGGCGCATCGTCGCCCATCCCGCGCAGGGCGCTCATTTCGGCAGCCTACGCCCACCGGCACGTGGACTCGGCACCACGTAGCGCAGCGCCTCGGGCAATGTGGACGTCGCGAATCGATTCGACGAAAGCGCAGGAGCAGTCAACCGTTTTGGATCGAATCATCGCAGAAAAGGTCTTTTGACCAAGCCCTGTTTTGGGAGGGGCTAATGACCATCGCAACCCGACGCGTTGGTGAGGGAACATTGGATATCTCGCGTGCAAACCTGTAATCGCCAGGGCTGCACATTCCAGGTTTGCAGGATCAGGTCTTCGCCTTTGCCCGAAACAACACGAATCACTTCCAGATCCAGGTGACGCGCGCACAACTGATCGACCTCGTCCGCGCGCATCACGTGACAGGCCGTCGCAAGCGCGTCGCACCAAGCGGGCTGGCGGTGAATCACCGTCGTCGCCAAGGCGTGCTGGGCAGGCCAACCGCTGCGCGGATCGAGCACATGGCCGTAGCGCCGGCCCGCGATAAAGAATGCTTGTCGCCCCGATCCGCTGGTGCCGATCGCTTCGTCGCGCAGCACAATCTCAGCCAATCGTTGATGCGGCGCCGTCGGATGGGAAAGACCAATGCGCCATCCGCCATTAGCGCCGAGGGACGGGTCGTTCCCCCGCGCGACGACGCTGCTTTGGCCTCCGTGGACGACCCAATCACTCACCCCGGCTGCCGCTAGGATCTCGGCGACGCGCTGCAACGCATAACCTTTGCCGATGCCGTTGAAGTTCAGCTCGACCCCTGGACGCAACCAGCGCAGGGACAGGTCTTCGCAGCGCAACGCGATCTGGCGGAATCCGACTCGTGGCAAGACGCCGGCGATTTCATCTTCGGTCGGCACGCGCGGTTGGCCGTTGGCAAATCCCCACAAGCGGCTGAGGGGAGTGCTGGTTGGATCGAAGGCTCCCGCTGTTTCCTCGGCCAATTGCAGCGCCAACGCCGCCAGCTCGATCAGCTCGGGAGAACCTGCGCACCAGCGATGCGACGCTAGAGCGTTCAACTGCGACAACTCGCTATCCGCACGATACATCGAAAGCATGTTTTCCAAACGGTCCACTTCCTCAAAGGCCACTAGCGCCCAGTGTGCCAGGGGCGTCTGGCGGCGCCATGGCGCCAGAATCTGAAAGTGGCAGCCCATCGCTCGATGGGAATAGTGTTCCAAACAGGAGTTGCAGTCGTTCGCGTCCGAGTCGGACAAGGCGCGATTCGGATCAGCCGCCACGGGCTGCCCATCGGCATGCGATGAAGACGGAACGCCAAGCCGCAATGTCAATACCTCGCGGCGCGTTGCTCGTGTCTGTTTCGTTGGTCCTTCGCCGCGCATGGTCTCGTTGGCAATCGGCCGCCCGTCATCTGCGATTGATTTAGTGTACTCGATGTCGAGGGTGCCTGCCGTGTTTGATTGCATCTTCGGCTCGACTGGTCCATAATAGAACATCGAATGTAGGGCATCTCCAGCGCCAGTGGGCATGAGGAGTTCTGATGGCCGGCGATTCGGCGGACAGTGTCGCTGGCCATCCGACATGCGCGGCGGCAGATTAGTTAAGGCACGCAGGTCTTAAACATGTATCGCATGGTGACATGGGCGGGAGTGTGGGCAATTGCTTGGTGCGGCGTTGCCTTGGGGCAAGAACCGCGACGGCAAACCGAGGGCGCAGACACGCCGCCGGCCCGGGTCACGCGCGCAAAACGACCCCAATTCCGCGACCGCGATTGGGAGGGAATTTATTTTGAGAACCTGTTCCGCGATGGACTCGTGGGCGACAAGCCGGATCGACCGGCACTCACCACGCCGGTTCCTGCACTCGCGGATAACACGACGACGGAAGAGTCGCCGACCGGTGGCGCCGCTAGTGGTTCACAATGGTCGCAACTGATCAGCGCCGAAGTATTGGAGGATGAAATCAAGCGAACGGTTGCCCGCCTGTCTGGAGATGTCGCGACGCCGAGCAAGTATCAAAGCGATTATTTGAGTGCGCGGCAGTCGTTCAGCATGTTATCGCTCTGGTTCGCCGTGATTTTTGAATACCAAGACCAGGTGCGGTGGAAACCACAGGCGGCGGCGATGCAACCGGCGATGGCGCGGGCGGCGGCCAACGCACGTGTCAGCAGCGGACAGAGCTATCAATACGCCCGGGCGCGACTGGATGCGCTGCAGCAGTTATTACGCGGCGAGTCACCGCCGGCCGCCGAGACGCCGGTCGAGTCCATTGATTGGCCCTACTCGGTCGGCCGCTCGCCCGTCATGATTCGGATGCAAGAAAGCTTGGATGAACTCAAAGCGTGGACCGCGGACGCGGGAGCCTTTCGCCGCAATCGCGCTGAAGTCGAACACCACGCCCAACTGCTGGCGGCGTTGGGACAGGCGCTGCTGCAACCCGAAATGGATGACGCCGATGACGACGACTACGCGAAGCACGCGCGGGGACTGATCCAGGACGCGCTCGCCATGCTGCAGGCCGCCCGTTTGGACAACGTGGACGACGTGGACAAATCGCTCAAGCGGGTGGAACGACGTTGTAGCAATTGTCATGCTGACTGGAGGTGAAGATGTCCGAAGAAGAAACGGGCATGTCGCCATGGGTTCATCCCAAAGCCACCGAGTGGTTCCAGGCGGTCTTCAAACGTTCGGCGATTGTCGAAAATATCGAGAACACCGTGCTGCGCCATGCGAACGACCTGACGATCGACCGGATGCGCGCGGTAATTGCCATGCTGATTTTGATTGGCCGGCCTGGAATCTGGCCGGAGGAGCAGTTGGGCGCGCTGCGGCAAGTTGTGCAAGCGCTGATCCGGCGGCGCAATGATCTGGGCGGAGCGCAGACGGCACAAACGATCGAGAGTCACCAACGACGGCATTTGCTCTTGGCGACTCTGGACGAAGAGTTGGAGTTGCTGCGACGCCAAACGGGAGTATCGCGGAGGACCGCTCCCGCAAAGCGTCCGCCGACCTGGTCGAAGTTTTGGCAGTAATGACGATATGCGCGATGAACTGCTCGGTACCGATATTTCACCGCCCTGGGAGGAAGCCTCTGCCCAAAAATGGATTTTCGACAACGATGCCTGGCGGAAATTCTTGGAGTTGATTCGCGGTACCTTGGCTAATGATCCCAAACAGTTTCCCCATCAAATTCGGGCGGCGGTGTCGCTGATCATTCTGCTCTGCCGCACGGGATTGTGGCCGCACAAAGACGGTCAACGTGAACTCGATACGATCGTCAATCTGGCCAAGCATCAATTGATGCAAATCAAGCAGCGGTTTGCGACTCAGGCGCGCGGCAACCCGCAGTTGGGCGGCGACCCGCAATTCAAGTTGTTCATGAAATCGCTCGATCAAGAACTGCGCATTCTCGACGCGCGTTTGGCCGATGAGCCACTGACGCTCCCCGATGAATCGCCCTGCACTTGGGGAGATTTTTGGAATGCGCGCTGGCCAAGCTAACGACCCGCAGTGCGATTTCGGACGCCTGGTCCCATGGTTGCTGATCGCGGCCTGTTTGGCCGTGAACGGAGCGCGCATTGCCACCGTGCGCAACGATCGCACACGCGGCGAATCTCCGTTCTTCAGTGCCAACGACCGGAGCCGCTGGTGCACCATTCGCGCGTTGGTCGATCATGGCACCTTCGCTATCGACCGCGTGATCGACCCGACCGGCCAGTCGATCCATTGGGATACGATCGACAAAGTGCAGCATGTGGGCTGGGATGGTCAATTGCATTTTTACAGCAGCAAACCGCCCTTGTTCCCGACTCTGCTGGCGGCCAAGTACTGGGTTATTAAACAGATTACTGGGTGGAACCTGCGGGATCATCCATTGGCGGTGGGGCGGTGGATTCTCGCGACGACCAATTTGACGGCACTGGCTGTACTGCTCGGTTGCCTGGCATGTTGGTTACGCCGACAACAAGCATCGGCCGCAACGCATCTGTTGGTGATGACCACCGCTGGCTTTGGCACGTTTTTGACGACCTTTGCGATTACACTTAACAATCATTTGCCGGCTGCGGCGGCCATCATGGCGGCCCTCTTGTGTTTGGATCGGATCGTACGCCAACCGGAACGGAGCAGCGTCGGGGATTTTGTCATTCTGGGGGTGTCGGCTGCGTTCGCCGCTGCGAATGAACTACCGGCGTTGGGTTTTTGGGTAGCGGCCGGTGGGTTGGCGGCTTGGTGCAACCTGCGGCGTACGGCTACGGCTTTTGTCGCTGGAACCTTGTTGGTTGCCATCCCCTTTTTTTGGATTAATTGGCTCGCGCACGGCGAATGGTCCCCCGCTTACTCGCACCGGCAAGACGGTCCGGTCTTATTTACCGTTGAAGGAGATTTTCGGGAATCGCTGGATGCCGGTGAAACGATTCCAGATCCGATCATTTGGGCCTTTCAGAAGTCATCGGCGGCTGAAGCGTTTGTTTCGCTCCGCGAACCATATGTCACCGCTAGCCGTTGGATGGGTCAAAACGTTGGATTGGGGCGGTGGGTAATCCGCGATCGGCGCGGCCCCAATCAATGGGTGCTGATTCAGAACGACGAACGCACATTGGCTGTGCATGCGTGGGGAAATTGGTACGACTATCCGGGAAGTTATTGGACGACCACATCGGGCGACAACCGTTCGCTGGTTGATCGGGGGGAACGTTCGAGGTTCGTGTACTTGGTGCACGCCACCGTGGGGCACCACGGTTTTTGGTCGTTAACGCCGATTTTTCTGTTAGCCGTTCTGGGGATCGGACAATGGTCCCTTGGTCGCGCACCCGCGCCGCCCGTTTTGGCTTGGTTAGCGATTGCCATGACGGTGATGGTGTTTGCGTTTTACGTAAGTCGTGAGACGCACGATCGCAACTATGGCGGCATGACCAGTGGCTTGCGTTGGGCCTTTTGGTTGATTCCGTTTTGGCTCGGCGGGCTCGCGTTCGCCTGCCAGCGGTATCAGCATCATCGATGGTGGTGGCCTGTTGCCATCGCCTTGCTGGCATTCAGCATCTGGAGTGCCACCTACTCCTGGTCCAACCCCTGGACCCACCCCTGGCCCTACCTCAAATAAAGCATCAAATAAAAGGACAGGCATTATTATATGGTCGTGGCTAATCCGCGTTTTCCACGGTTTTTTGCGTACAACCTGCCAAAAATGCCTGACGTCTGGGGGGCCGCGGCTTGGGCAAACTCGTGCTTGTTCTGCTCAGCGCGGATGCCCTTTGTGGCACAAGTAATCAATGGTCCTGGCATTGTCCCTAGGCTCAGCGCGGCGGGTTGGTTGGCGTTTGGGCCTACCGACTCCCGCCAGAGTTCGATGCCCTTTTGTTTCTTTACGGCGAGGCCGCCCTGCTTCTAGCCCACCGGCGTTTTGGTTCGTTGATTCTGGCAAAGGCCTCCCTCATGGCCGCCGACGGTGACTTTTCATAGGAAGCGCATCTCGCCCCGGGGGGCTAGCACATGATTATGCCTGTCCTTTTTGTGGGGGGAGGGCTAGCAGGGGATGGCGCGGGTGTTAAACGGTACGAATTGCAGCAATCATATCGAAAATCCTAATGAGTCCGAACGTAACGTGTCGATTCCCTTTATCACCTGTACCACTTTTGCGGGCGCATTGCGCTTCGGTTTTGCATTGGTGTAGGGGGCTCACCAGAGCGTGAACATGGACACCACCGTTGGAATAAATCGCCGCGGGAGAAATCGATGAAGACAAGTATTGGATGGATCGGGTTGGCGCTGGCTTTGGTATGTTTCGCCCATACGAGCACAGCGCAGGTGATGGGGCCCTACGGCGCGTCGCCCTACGATTCCGGCGGATTTCAACCGATGGTAGGGGATGTGCAGATCGGCATGCCCGGCCGGTTTTGGATCGGATCCAACATCGCGGATCGCGGTCTAGGCTATCGCGGCACCTATTTGACATTAGGGGCCAAAACACCGATCGGCGAGGACTTTTTTGATGGTCGTTGGTTGATGGAAGGCCGCGGCCACTTTTCAACCGAGAGCCAGCGGTTCTTCGGTAACTTTGGCTTGGAGCGAGTAATCTCGATTCATGCTGCTGGCGCTGACGTCAGCATGGGCGTTTGGGGTGACTACGACGACGACCGCCAAGGAGACTTCGCGCATACATTCTCTCAAGTCGGCGTAACAGGCCAGATCAAGACTCGCAGTTGGGATTTAATCGGCAATGGTTATTTCCCAGTGGGTACTGCCAACTATACGATTGGCGACCCCACGGGAGCGAATGTTTTCTTTGAAAACCGGATTGTAGTCCGCCCAGCGATCGACAGTGCATTGAAGGGCTTCGATGCGACTCTGCGGGTAAGGCCATCAGCGTTGGCGCGAGTCAATGGTCGGATCGACATCGGTGGTTACGGCTATCAGTCGGACCTCATCGACTTCTTCGGTGGCGGACGTGTCCGGTTGGGTATGCAAGTCCTGCGCGGATTAATTGTGTCGGCCGAAGTCAACCACGACGATCGATTCGATACGACTGGTGTCTTACAAGTCGGTTGGATTTTCGGCGCGAACGCGCGCGGCAATGAGTACTCGGGCTTAGGCCGCGACTTGGAGCCCACAGTCCGCAACGACCACATTGTTCGGTTCCAACAAGACGTCATCTGGGCGATCGATCCCGATACGGGTTTGCCTTATACCGTGTGGCATGTGGACAATTCCGCCGACGCCGGGGTCGCGATCGGTACATTCGAACGACGGTTTGTCACCTTGGCTGATGCCGAAGCGGCATCTAGTCCGGAAGATATCATTTTCGTGCATCCTGGTTTCGGCAACACGCTGGGCATGTCGGACGGTATCGTCTTGAAGGACGGACAGCTCTTTCTGGGATCGGGTGTGGAACATCTGATTCCGATTCCGGGACGATTGTTCCGTTTGTCTAATCCGGTGGACGGCAATCGACCAGTGATTACCAACACCGGTTTGGGCGCGGCAGTGACCCTAGCCAATCGCAACACCGTTCGCGGCTTCGAGATCGACGGCAGTGCCGGGGGCATGGTCCACGGCATTTTCGGCGACGGGTTTGCGGCGGGATCACCAATCAACCATGGCACGATCGAAGACAACATCATCCACGACGCGATCTTGCATGGTGTATTCGTGACCACGCTATCGGGGAACTGGGAGGTCAACCGCAACACGATCTTCGACAACGGATTTGACGGCATCCTGCTGGCTGGGGCCGTGGACCCGACGTCGGAGTTCAATTTCCAGTTGAACGATGTTTCCTCCAACGGTCGGCACGGTATTCACATGAGCAGCTATGACGCCAGCCGCATCACCTTCCGCGACAACACGACCGACGGAAATCTGGGCGACGGCGTTCATTTGGAGACGTTCACGAACGGCGCTGGAACTGGTTTATTCCTAGATTTCTTTGATCATGTGGCGACAGGCAACGTCGGTTCTGGTGTGAACATCATCGATGGCGACGGCAACCTCCGCTTCGTCAATGGGCAAATCGTCGGCAATGGCGCGGCCGGTCTGCGGATTCGTGATTGGCGGAATACCGACGCGACGCATCGCACCGTGATCGCGACCACTGGCGGGGGTACCAGTAACTTCTTGGACAATGGCATTGGCACGGGTGCCGGCGTGGACAATCGCTTGAGCTTTGGCGTACAACGTCTGATCATCACCGACACCACATTCGATGGCAACGGCACGGGCATCCGCTCGATTTCCGATGGTTTGACTGCGAATTTGACGACTTCGATTGTGGACAATCGCGCCATTAACAACAGCTTGTCCTTTGGCGTCGATGTAGGGGCCTTCAATGGATCGATTCATGCGTTCACGTTGGAACAAACTGCTGGTGCTTTCCCCGCCGCGTTGCCCATGATTGGTAACGGTGCAATCGCCGGGGATGCGGTGCGGATGCTGGTCGGCGATGGTTCGGGCACGATTGCCTCCATGGTGGCGTCGATCCGCAATGTGAACATCGTCGGCACGGGCGGCGCCGGTGTCGCAGCCAACGTAACTCTGGACGGCAATCTGATCCTAGATATGCAGAATATGAATATCGTCGGGAATGCCGGCACGGGTGCCCTCTTTGACTTCAATACCAATCTCAACTTGGCGATCAACACGGTCAACATGAACAACATCAACTTTGTCAACAATGGTGGCAGTTCGGTTGTGTTGGCCACGGGCCCTGAAACGTTCGCCGACTTGATCATGACCAACCTTGTGATGACCCATACTGGTGGCGCTGGTGGTTTGAACGGCTTGAGTATCTTGGCCACCGGCGATGGATTGGCGGGCGTGGACAACCGCACGCGTGTCTTGCTGGCAAACTCGACCATCAGCAATCACAATTTGAACGGCATCTCCGCAGTAACGGCAGGCGACGCCAACTTGTTCCTGGAGATTTTCGGCAACGTGATTACGGGCAATGGCCCTGCCTTCGACCCGGACGCGCTGCCGTACTTCCACGGCATCAGCATTACGGCTGGCGGCAGCAGCACTCTCAGTACCCGCATCTTCAACAACCAGGTCACGGGCAACTTCGAGCGCGGCATCCGCATGGAGACTACCGGCACAGCCACGATGAATGCCTTGCTCGTTGGCAACAACTTCGGCCTGAACGACGTGGGTGAAGATATCGGCAACGATCCGATCATCGACTCCAATATCGAAGACGCTTTGTTCATCAACGGCCCGGGAGCAACGTTCTGCCTGGCCATGTCAAACAACGTGTTTGCCTTCGATGCCACTTTCGTCAACTTGGGTGCGGCAATCGATTTCTTCATCGAACTGGACGGCCTGTCGAACGGGTTCGGCGAGGCTGACTTGGGTCCTGGCTTCACGTTCGGCCCCTTTGGTGCCGTGTGCCCGTTGTTGATCGATGCAGACGAAGCGGGCTTCTTGGCTGACGGATTCCCGCCGCGATAAGGCTGAGAACGGATCGGTCCGTGGATCAAATGAGAACAGGGGCCGCGGCGATACCTCGCCGCGGCCCTTTTTTGGCTTGCTGGAAACGCTTGATTGTGGTACTTGAGGGGCGGCAGTCAGGGGGCCGGCTAGGCAGTTTTGACCACGGAAAAGGCCAAAATGCCAAGTTTTTGTAATCCGAATGAAAATGCCTGTCCTAATAATTTGTCCTAATAATTTTAATGCTTTGGGAGGAGCGCGATGTTGACGAGGGAACTCAATAGTCTGCCCCGGGGATTGTGGACCGCCACGTGTTTGCTCGCGTCCGTTTGGTCGGCCAGCGTTTACGGGCAGAGCAATACGACCGCCAAGAGCGCAACGGCATCGCAAAGCAACACGGCCGCTTACAGCGCGACGACCGCCCTCAGCGCCAATGTCGGGCAGAGCGCCACGACGGCCGACGACGAAGCGACCCGCCTCCGTTTTCTCGACTACGAAATCCGCTTGAACGCCATCCTCAAGACCCGTCGCGACGAAGAGAAAAAATTCATCAGCGACGTCCTGACGATGGTCCGCGAAGGCAATCTGCCCGAACCGCTCGTGGAGCAAAGCTACAAATGGGTTCTTAACAAGCGACCGGGGACCAAGTATCCCTTCGTTTACTTCGAACAAGTGTTGCGGTTGCGCGCCGAACAAGCAGGTTTAGAGATACCCGCTTTCGACTACGAAATCTACCGCGTCCGGGCCGATCGGCGGTGAGCAAACCGCAGCTCGCATCCCGCGCGGCTAGTGTCGAATAGCGGTTCGCCGTTTTCCAGGCGAAAGACCTCGCGCCCCATCACCCACGTGCGGATCGGCCAGCCGCGCAATGTGCAGCCGTGCCAGGGACTCCAACGGCATTTCGTCTGCTGGCGGTGGTGCTCAATCATCTGCGACAGGTTCATATCGACCAGGACCAAATCGGCGTCCGCCGATTCGGCGATTTGTCCTTTCCCTGGCAGATGCCAGACGCGGGCTGGCGCGGCACACATCCATTCTGCGACCTGGGTTAGCGCGCAGTGTCCGCGGTTGACCTGATCGAGCATCAAGGCCAACACGTTCTCAACGGCGGGCAAGCCCGAAGGGCACTGGGGATACGGGAGTTGCTTTTCCTCCCAGGTATGCGGCGCATGATCGGTAGCGATCAGATCGATGGTGCCGTCGAGCAACGCTTGCCAGAGCGCCGTGTTGTCCCTCTTCGTTTTCACGCTGGGGTTCATCTTGATCAGCGAACCCAATCGATCGTAATCGTCCCTATTGAAAAACAGATGGTGGGGACAAACCTCCGCCGTGACGAAATCCGGAGCGCGGCGAATCAACTCGACCTCGTCGGCTGTGGAAACGTGCAGGATATGGAACGGATGATGGTGGCGGACGGCTAGATCGATCGCCCGCCGCGTGGCGATGACGGCAGCCGCATGATCGCGCACGAGCGAATGGGCCGCCACGTCGGTGCGATGCGCCCAACGCGATTGATTCTGACGAATGGTCGTTTCATCTTCGCAATGGGCACAGATCGGCAATGTCGTTTCGGCGAAGATCCGCTCCAGCGCCGCCTGGTCGTCAACCAGCAATTCACCAGTGCTGGACCCGATGAAGATTTTGATGCCCGGCGTCCGTTCCGCGCGCTGCAATTCGACAAGATTCTCGGTGGTCGCCCCCATGTAGAAGCCGTAGTTGACCAACGACCGCGTGGCGGCCAAGGCCAATTTCTCCTCCAACCGTTGGCACGTGGTCGTGGTCGGGTTCGTATTGGGCATTTCCAAAAACGAAGTGACCCCGCCTTTAGCAGCAGCTCGAGTTGCATGGGCCAGGTCTTCCTTGTGGGTCAATCCCGGCTCACGGAAATGAACTTGGTCGTCGATCACGCCAGGCATTAATACCAGGCCAGCGGCATCGATGACCTCATCCGCGGATGTGTGAACGGGCGGATCGATCGCAGCGATGCGCGGCCCCTCAATCAAGACGGTCGCGCGGTGGAGGCCGGAGGGCAAAACCACGTCCGCATGTTTGATGAGTACGCGGTGTGGCATGTGCCTCGACCCTGTGAATCGTGTATCGCGCGCTTGATTGCCGACGCCATGGATGCCAGCATCCGACTGGCTACAGATCGCGCTCCACATAATCTACGCGGCGCAGATGAGTAGTCAATAACGCGCAGCGGAATACCGCATCCTACCCTTGCCGAAGGGGCGGGCAGCCGATAGGGTAACGGCAGTGCCGGGCAAGGGCCCGACCATTGTGCTGGCTCACCAGACCGCGCGCCGTCGATGGCGTGCGCCGAAAGTAACTTTGGCTGGAAACGTGATCATGAAATCCACGCTCGGGTCGATTTTCGACTCCTATGCTTATCAACAATATCAGCGTCAACGGCAAATGACGCTGGGCGATTTGCTGCTGGAGAATCGGATTGTGTTCTTGCAAGGCGAGATTTATACCGGCAATGCCAATGAAGTGGTCATGAAGCTGTTGTATTTGCAGAGCGAGAACAAAAAGAAGGACATTCATTTCTACTTGAACTCGCCGGGGGGCGACGTGATTGCCACATTGGCCATTTACGACACGATGCAGATCTTGACCTGCCCCGTGGCGACCTATTGCGTGGGACAAGCGGCCAGCGGTGCCGCTGTGTTGTTAGCGGGGGGCACCAAAGGCAAACGCTTTGCCCTCCCGCATTCCCGCGTGATGATTCACCAACCCTACGGCGGCGTCGGCGGCCAAGTCAGCGACATCGAGATTCAGGCGGACGAGATTCTCCGCAACCGCCAAGTATTGAACGAAATCCTGGCGAAACACACGGGAAAATCGCCCGACCTGATCGCCCGCGATATGGACCGCGATTTCTTCTTGACCGCGCAATTGGCGAAAGAATACGGTTTGGTCGATGAAATCACGTCCCGTCCCGAGGCCGATCGCGACGACGACATCGAAGACGACGGCAAACATTTTTAAGAAGGAGTTTCACCACCATGCCGCTGGTCCCTTATGTGGTTGACAACACGGGTCGCGAAGAACGCGTCTATGACATTTACAGCCGGTTGCTCAGGGAGCGGATTATCTTTTTGGGCTCCCAGGTCACGTCGGATGTGGCCAACCTGTTGGTCGCCCAGATGTTGTACTTGCAATCGGAGGATCCCAAGAAGGACATCCACCTGTACATCAACTCGCCGGGTGGGAGCGTTACTGCCGGACTGGCCATTTATGACACAATGCAATTCCTGACCTGTGATGTGTGCACATACTGTATGGGGCAGGCCGCGTCGATGGGCGCGCTGCTGTTGACCGCCGGAACTGCCGGCAAACGCTTTTCGCTCCCGAACGCCAGCATCATGATCCATCAGCCGTTGGCGGGCATGCAGGGCACGGCCGAAGAGATCATGATTCACGCCAAGGAATTGAAACGCATCAAACGGCGGCTTAATGAAATCTTGCTCAAGCATACCGGGCATACGCTCGACAAAATCGAGAAGGATACCGATCGCGACAACTTCATGACTGCCGACGAAGCCCGCGATTACAACTTGATCGACCGCGTGGTGGAAAGTATGCGCGAGACGGAATTGGCGCCGGTCAATTAACGTGGCAGGTGATCGCTGTCGCTTAACATTAATCGCTCGACTATCGAACGGGTAAAAACCATGAACTTTCCTCACCATTATCGCGTGGCCGCGCGCTGCACCGCGACCGAGGTAGTCACCTTGTCGGCGGCGGGTTTGACGGATATCGCCTCGGCCGCGCCCCAGCAGTTCGGCGGCCCGGGGAACCTCTGGTCGCCGGAAGATTTGTTGGTGGCCGCTGTCGCGGATTGTTTCGCGCTATCGTTTCGGGCGATCGCCGCGGCGTCGAAGTTTGAGTTTGTTCATTTGGAATGCCGCGTGACCGGCACATTGGATCGCGTCGAACGGATCATGTTGTTTACCGAGTTTCAGATCGAGGCCGAACTGACCATCCCGGCCGGCGGCGATACGAGTCGTGCGGAACGACTATTGGAGAAGGCCGAACAGGCGTGTTTGATTACGAATTCGTTGAAATCCACGGTTCACCTATCGAGCCGCGTGACGGTCGCAGAGTGATGATGGCTTGTGCCAGCGCATGCACCGCTTCCCAGCGTTCGGCTCTGGAGAGCAACGTGGCGCATTTCGCACATGGCTACGGCAATTGACCCCCGCTACCCGAGCCCTACAATCAACATTCGTCAATCGGCTGCGGCCGCATTCAGAACCGGGAGTCTCTCGTCAAATTCGCAACAACCATGAGCGTATTGAAACATCGCGACCCGCAGATCCATGCGGCGATTGCGGGCGAAAGCCAACGTCAAGTTCAAGGCTTGGAACTGATCGCCAGTGAAAATTACACCAGTCCGACCGTCATGGAAGCCGTGGGGAGTATCCTGACGAACAAGTATGCCGAGGGGTACCCGGGGCGCCGATACTACGGCGGTTGCGAGTTTGTAGATCAAGTGGAGGAAATCGCGCGGACACGGGCCTGCGCGCTGTTCGGAGCCGAGTTTGCCAATGTGCAGCCCCACAGCGGTTCCCAGGCCAACCAAGCGGTTTATTTGACGCTGGTGGAACCTGGCGATACGGTCCTCGGACTCGACCTGGCACATGGTGGACATCTCACACACGGCATGCGTTTGAACAGTTCGGGAAAACTGTATCGTTTTGTCCATTACGGCGTCACCGCAGATACCCATCGTTTAGATTTCGATGAAGTGGCGCGGCTGGCGCGCGAGCATAAGCCCAAGTTGATTGTGGCGGGCGCCAGTGCTTATCCGCGCGAAATACCCCATGCGCGGTTCCGCGAGATCGCCGACGACGTGGGGGCTAAGTTGTTCGTCGATATGGCGCATTACGCTGGTTTGGTCGCCGCCGGGTTGCACGACAACCCTGTGGCCGTTGCGGATTGTGTCACCACCACCACGCACAAGACGCTTCGCGGTCCGCGCGGCGGCTTGATTCTGTGCCGCAACACCTACGCGGCCGATATCAACCGGAGCGTGTTTCCGGGCATTCAAGGTGGGCCGTTAATGCACGTCATCGCCGGTAAGGCCGTATGCTTCGGCGAGGCACTGCTGCCGGAGTTTCGCACGTATGCGCAACAGGTAATTGACAACGCGCGAACGTTGGCTGACGCGCTCATGTCTGCTGGTTTGCGTGTCATCTCCGGCGGCACAGACAATCATTTGGTTTTAGTGGATGTGACTTCCGTCGGTATCGCCGGCAAGTTGGCGGAATCGGCGCTCGATCGCTGCGGTATCACGGTCAACAAAAATATGATTCCCTACGATTCGCGCAAACCGCTCGATCCCAGCGGCATCCGCGTGGGAACTCCCGCGGTGACCACCCGCGGCATGGGGACTGGCGAAATGCACCGCATCGCGGGATGGATCATGGACGTGCTGCGCCAGCCCGACGACGCGGGACTCCTGGCCCGCGTCCGAGGCGAAGTGGAGGAGTTGTGTCTGCAGTTTCCCGTCCCCGGCGCGCCCACCCCACGGGCGTTGGCGACGGCCGAAGGATAACTGGCGAGGCCGGGCCGCTCCCATTAGATTCCGCCGACAGGAAAGTGGGCACCGATGAGTCGATTTTTGTAGCTGGCGGATGGTACCGCGACAACATGCTGAAAAACGTTCCCGTAAAATCGCGGCACCATGCCGGGTTGACCGTCGAAGGATACTCGCGGGCGGCCGTGCAAACCTATTGGCACATTCCCGAGTTGAACCTCGGGTTTGACCTGGGCGCTCACCCGTGGGATTTCATGGGAACACCGACCTGGTTGATTTCCCATTGCCATTTGGATCACATCGCTGCTCTACCATTGTACGTCGCACGACGCCGTCTGATGAAAATGACGCCGCCGCGGGTCGTCCTGCCAAACTATGCCGTCACCGGAGTGCGGCGCATGTTGGATAGCGTGGCCGCGCTCGATCGCGGGCGACTCCCCTGTGAACTGATCGGCCTGGAGCCCGGCGACCGATTTGACTTGTCGCGCGAGTTGGTTGTCGAAGCCTGCCGGATGAGCCACCGCATCGCCAGCTTGGGCTATCTCGTGTATGACCGGCGCAAGAAGTTGAAACCTGAGTTTGCCCACTTGAGTGGCAACGAGATTCGCGATTTGCGATTGAACGGGACCGAGGTGACGCGGGAGGTTCTGATTCCGTTGATTGGCTACACCGGCGACACGGCTCCAGAAGGACTGGACGACAATCCCATTCTGTACCGCGCGCGGATTCTAATTTTGGAAATGACGTTTTTAGCCGACGACCACGAACGCCAAGTCATTCATAAGACTGGCCATATGCATCTGAACGACATTGCGGATCGAGCCGCGTGTTTTGAGAACGAATGGATCATCGCCGGCCACTTTAGTACGCGTTACTCGCGGCGCGAGGCGGAAGCGATCGTGCGGCGGAGACTTCCCGATATGTTGGGAGGACGCTTGGAATTATGGCTCTAATGGTCGCCTCCGCGCCAACGGAGTCCGCGGAACTTTCGGCGCCGCGCGCAGTATATATCCACGTCCCCTTTTGCCGCCATCGTTGCGGTTATTGCAATTTTGCGTTGGAGGCTGGACGCGATTATTTGATTCCCCGGTACCTGGCCGCGTTGCGCCGCGAACTCGAGCTGCGCGTTTCCGCCAATGGCTGCCGAGTAGATACCGTTTATTTCGGGGGTGGCACACCCTCGCGTTTGGATGGTCGGCAACTCGATGAACTGTTCGCCATCGTGCGCGAAACATTCTCTTGGTCCGCCGAATCCGAGGTTTCTCTAGAAGCCAATCCATCCGACATCCATCAGGACCTGGCGCGCTGCTTGGCGCAGGGGGGCGTCAACCGCGTCAGCCTCGGTGCGCAATCGTTTCATCCCGACAAATTGCGCATTCTCGAACGCGACCATGATGCCGCGACAATCCTTCGCGCCGTGGATATCTGTCGCTCGTTCGCGCGGAGCGTCTCGCTGGACTTAATCTTTGGCGCGCCTGGTGAGTCCCTGGCGGACTGGGGGCTCGATCTGCAACGCGCGCGCGAGGTCCCGATCGATCATCTGTCCACCTACGAGCTGACATTCGAAAAAGGGACTCGCTTTTGGAATCGAGTGTTGCGTGGCGAGTGGTCCCCCGCCAATGAGGATTTGCGCGCCGACATGTACGAACTGGCGCTCGACAGCGCGGCACAACGCGGTTGGGAGCACTACGAGATCTCCAGCTTTGCTGCAGTGGACATGCAATGCCTACACAATATTACTTATTGGAATGGCGCTCCGTTTTGGGGATTCGGACCAGGGGCCGCCAGTTTCATCGGCGGATGCCGGCTGACCAATCATGCCAGCCTGCTGACCTATTGCCGACGATTGGAGGCGGGCCTGGTCCCCACGCAAACGAGCGAGCACTTAGAGCCCGTCCGCGCGGCTCGCGAACAATTGGCCATTGGTTTGCGCATGCTGTGTGGCGTCGATAGGCAAGAATTTTCCCACCGGTGGGGGCGACCAATCGACGATGGGCTGGAGACGGCGATCGCTGAGTTGCAAGCCTGCGACCTGTTGCAGGAAAACGATGCTCGACTCAAACTGACGCGGCGCGGCATCCTGCTGTATGATGGCGTAGCGGCCCGTATTCTGGCGCCGCATTGAATTGGCGCGTCCGGAAATTATTGATGCCGTGGAACAGCTCATCCTCATCGTGACGACCAGTGATGATAGCCAGATGCTGCGCGATTTGGGGCGCACCCTGGTCGAACAGCGCGCGGCTGCCTGCGCTCAGTTATCCGGCCCAATGGAAAGCACATACGCTTGGCAGGGCTCCCTCGAACAGTCCTCGGAGTGGATGTTGACGATCAAGACGTTCGATCGCTTCCAATATGCCGTCGTCGATAAAATCCAGCGCCTGCACAACTACGAAATCCCCGAGATCTTGGTGTTGGAGCCGTCTTGGGTGGCTGACGACTATCTCCGGTGGGCGGCACAACAGGTTCGCCTGCCTGGAGTCGGACCTGCACTCAATCTGGTAGTTCCACCGAATGGCGCGGGGGGACTGCGGCACGTTGACCAATCTGAAGAACATGCGGCCGAAAGAATCGAAGTCTCGCCTCAGCGGTGGCATTTGTACCTGCATGGTACGATGCACCCTCCGTCTTTGGCGGCTGCCAAGTATGGTGATCGAGCGTGGCCGACGCTGAAGATCGATCCGGGTGATTTGTGCGATCCCATGCCCTATGAATTCGATGCGTTCTGTGGGCAACTTGCGGCCGCGTTAGGAGTCTATTGTGAGCCGGATGGCGCATTCGGGTGGCACCCACAGTTTGGCGACGAATCCGGAGTCGCATCGCGGACCTCCGTGACAGGCACGATTCACTGCGTTGATCGACGGGTCCTGGCAGTAGAAATGTTCGCCGAACTGCGGCCCGAAGATTGGCATCGGTTTGTCCGGCAATTCAAAGACGTGCCTTGGCTAGTCGTCCAGTTGGTCGAAGCTGGCGTTTTTGTCTCCCCGGCGACCATGCGCGACATTCTCGCGCAGGCAACACCACATTGAACGACCGAAGCGAAACCAAGACTTGGCCGCGCGATTCCGCTCAGGAGAGTTTGGCGAAGCTCTCTCGGCCTGGGGTCAACGCATTCGTTTCTGTACCCAGGGCACTAGTTTTTCGCGAAAAATCTTGGCGTTGTGACGAATGTCCACAGGGAGCTTACGTCGCAAATAGAAGTGCTCCAGTGACTGAGTAAGCGCGTGTCGCTGCGCCAACTCGCGGAGTTCTTGCAGCAGACGCTCTCGTCGCGCGGCCGTGGCTGGCCAATGCTCCGGCCAAGGTTCGGCGACGATGGCCGGCGTCTGGTCGCCCGCAGGACCAATCCCCACCAACGCGCTCCGATAAATGGCCGGGTGTTGGTTGATAATGGCTTCGCAAGGGATTGTGAATAGAACACCGGCAGATGTCGTCACGCGATGCGATTTCCGTCCGCAGAACCAGAAGCGTCCGCGCTCGTCGAGATAACCGACGTCTCCCATGCGGTGCCAAAAGGCTTCGCCGTCGCGCACTTTATGCAAGGCGTTGGCATCCGTACGCGTCACGTATTGATCGGTGACAACGGGTCCGCGCACCATTAACTCGCCGATCGCGCCGGGAGGCAAGGTGTGCGCGCGGTCGATTGTCGGAATTGGCCCATCGTCGATCTCGATCACTTGCCAATCGACATTCGGCCACCGCGTGCCGACACAGGTTCCTTTGCCCTGCGCTGTCAGGTGTTGAGTCTCCTGCAACACGTGGCGTGACTCGATACAAGCCACAGGCAGCGCTTCGGTTGCGCCGTAGGGTGTGAACACTTCGCCCTCGGTGGCTATCATCTTGCGTACTCGGTTCACCACATGCGCTGGAACCGGTGCGCCGGCCATCAAGACCCGCTTCAAGCTCGGCAGCTTGATTCCATGCGTTTCGGCAAAACGTGAGACCGTGTTCCACAAGGCCGGTGAGCCAAATGACTGGTTGGCCTGAAAGTGTTGGACGGCGTCAATGAAGTTCAGCGGATCGATGGCAGCAGGTTGGGTGGCGTCCATCAAGGGAAACACCGTAGTCACCCCCATGCCGGCATTGAATAAGGCAAACAACGGGAAACCGGAAACATCCACGCCACCGGGTTCAATATGAAAATAGTCTCGAATCTGCGCGCTCTGTTCGAGAAAGTGTCGATGCCGATACAGGACTCCTTTGGGAGGGCCCGTGCTGCCGGTCGTAAAAATAATTGCCGCTGGTTCCTCCGGAGATTTGATCGGAGACTCCCAATCGGTTGGGGTATTGCTAAACCACTGCGCGGTTGAACGGGCCAGCGGGCACCAACCTCCGCCTACCAGGAAATTGAATCGGCACGCGGGAAAGCGACGTTGCCACAGCCAACGCGCCAAATGGGCGCGATAGATGCCCACCATGCCATCGGGGCGGGCCTCGGCCAGGCATTGGATCAGGTTGCGCCGGCCCATACCGGGATCGATCAAGACGATCACAGCCCCGGACCGCAGCAGGCCGAAGACCCACACGACGAAATCGATGCCAGGAGGGACGAGCAGCGCGATCCGCGCCCCGACGGGAACCCCTGCTTGGTACAAACCCCGCGCCACTTGGGCGCCGCGTTGGTTTAGTTCCTCGAACGTCAGCACGCGATATTTCAGCGGCCGCCGCTTCGTCACCGGCTCCGCCACCGCCCCCCCCTCAAAAGGGGACACCCACATTCTTGACATCGTACCGCAGTTTTGATAGGCTCACAAGGGATGAGATTAAGAAACGGATGATCGATTCGACGATCGTTTTGCCGACGATTAACTGACCGTTTGTCCCAGTACCAATTCTCGCGTTTTGAGGAGTCATCTATGCCGCGTCAAGCGCGAGGCGAAGTCCTCGACCCATCAGAAGTCCAAATCGTGCATTGCATCCAGCGGTGCGTGCGAAGAGCCTATTTGTGCGGCCTTGACCCCCTGACCGGCAAGTCCTTCGAGCATCGCCGACAATGGGTCCAAGATCGAATGGAGTTTCTTTCGTCGGTGTTCGGTATCGATTGTTTGACTTTTGACTTTCGCCGTGATGAGCAACCATCTTCACGTCGTCCTCCGCAGCCGCCCGGATGTCGTGAAGGCTTGGAGCGACAAAGAAATTGCACTGCGTTGGCTGCGCCTGTTCCCCAAACGCCGCGAAGAAGGCGACTCTCCCTGCGAGCCCACCGAGCAGGAACTCAACGCCCTTTTGCGCGACAAAAAGGCCCTCGCCGAGCGGCGCCGGCGGCTGAGCGACATCAGTTGGTGGATGCGTTGTCTGGCCGAAGTGATCGCCCGCCACGCCAACCGCGAAG
Organism: Planctomycetota bacterium; assembly: GCA_014584305.1. Classification (GTDB taxonomy): domain Bacteria; phylum Planctomycetota; class Planctomycetia; order Pirellulales; family Pirellulaceae; genus BJ22. The sequence continues at coordinate 27,293 of JACTND010000074.1, forward strand.
ACGAGTGCACGGGCCATTTCTGGGAGGGACGCTTCAAGGCCCAAGTCCTGCTGGATGAAGCCAGTTTATTGGCGTGTGCGACCTACGTCGATTTGAATCCGATCCGTGCGGCGCTGGCCGCCACGCCGGAAAGCAGCCGCTTTACGGGTATTAAGCTCCGCTTGGACGACTTAGCGGAGCGTCGTGAGACAGCGCGCGGCGGTACGCACGATTGGGAGCGGAGCAAACATCGCCACCACAGCGGCTGGCTGAGCCCGATCGAGATTGACGAACGGGAGGATGCGGTGGGTACCGACATCTGTTCGTCTGGTCGGCGTTGCAGCCGCAAAGGATTTCTGTCGATGAGCCTAGCGGACTATGCCGAGTTGCTGGACTGGACCGGGCGTCAAATTCGAAGCGACAAAGTGGGAAGCATTCCGGCGGCACTATCTCCGATCCTGGAACGTCTGCACCTCGACGGTGAAGGCTGGTGCCGCCTGGTGCGGGACTATCGCCGGACGTTCAAGCGCGTCGCCGGGACCATTGAACACATCGCTGCCGAAGCCACCCGCCGCCATCAACT